>JACQUW010000125.1 GCA_016210115.1 Deltaproteobacteria bacterium
AGCTTGCGCATCTCCTTGAGTCCCACCACGGGCCAGAGTTTTGGCAGATCATTGACCGTTCGCTGCCTGATTGGCGTGCCCGGTATGAGGAATTGAAAGAAAAAGCCAGAGACATCTACTGGTGCCATAATCGAATGATCCAATTCAGCAGAAAACTGTCCGGTTAAATCTTAACACATCCATGTCAGGTAACCTGACGACCCTGCCACTCCTCCATTTCTTCCTACATCCCCAACTCTCTCTGCGCTTCTCTGAGATAACTCAGATCGACGTACTTCTCGGGCGAAGGTAGCGGTTGTGTGGTCAAAAATCCCAGTTTTGCTTGCACCTCGATATTCACCCTCAACCCTTCGAGAGACGGCGATCCATCCCTGGGGAAAACACCGTTTTTGGTATAGTAGTCTATCCCTTTACGCGCATACGGGTCTTTCATGCGCATCTCTCTCGCATAATAGTCCGCGGCCTCGGCGGGATGATCATGGATCCAAGTCAGGCTTCGAATGTGGGCCTTCAGGAACTTAACCACAGCGCTCCGATTTCTCTCCGCCCAAACGGAGTCCACAATGACACAGGTAAATTGATATTTGGGGAGCACCTCGACGATGTCGCCAAGCCTATGGAATCCTCGGTCCACAGCAATGTCTGAATCAGGGATTGTGAGCGGCACTGCAGCTATGACCCCTGCTTCGAGGGCCGCCACACGTGCAGGTGTGCCTCCTGGCATTACCACGATGCTGTAGTCTCGCGGATACTGCAGCCCTTTAGCCTTTAAGTATTCAATGATAAAAGTGGCGACTCCTCCGACAAGACTTGTAGCCCCGAGCTTTGATCCTTTTAGATCCGCGACGGTCTTATAAGCTTTTCCTCCGACAAGGACATAAGGAGCGGCATTATCGACACCAGCGATGACCTTCAGATTACCTCCCTTTTCATTGTAGAGAATCACGCCGTCAGGATTGATGTGAGCGAAGTGGATCTCTCCTGCAATGAGAGCCCGCTGATGGACCGCGCTACCGCCCATTTGGATCAGCTGGACTTTAAGGCCTTCCCTTTCGTAGAAACCGTGCTTCTGTGCCACAAACATCGGAAAAAATCCTAATGTTTTGGAAGTGTACCCGGATCTTACCACCTGGCCTGTCGCCAGAGTATTGAAGATAGACAGAAAAAAAAGAGTTGTGAGGGAGATAAAACCACTTTTTTGCCAACGAAATTCTAGCTCCATTGTCTTTCCCTCATTGTGAGCCAAAAATTACGGCGCATTGAGCTTGGGAATCAATCCTCGCGATCCCGCGGAGCCCAATTTCTAGGCCGTCTACGCCGGGCACCCTGCTTAAGGCGAAGGGTATTCGATAGCGTATCGTTATGTCAACTCGGCGTATTGTAGCTGTCGAACGACGGCCGTCATTGACAACATTTTTGTCGCCGGTCTATCTTGATGGCGAAGAGTAAGCGGTGCTCTTGGATGACACGTATCTCGGACTGGGACCCGTGAGGTTGAAATCCCGTCTCTCATTTTAAGAGAGCTCACGAAAAAAATTCACCGGAAGGAATCACCAAAGCTCCGGTGCGAACGGATGACGAGGCACAGATGGCAAGCGACGCGACAACGCTCGTAATTGAGGGCGGAACACTGATTGACGGGACGGGCAAACCGCCGGTCGAAAACTCCGTCGTCATCATAGAAGGCGAGCGATTCAAGGCCATCGGAGTCAAGGGCCAAATTCCCATTCCTCTTGGCGCCCGGATCATCGACGTCGAAGGGAAGACCGTTCTCCCCGGCTTTATCGACGGGCATGCCCATTGGGAAGATTTTTGCGGCGAGATCTATCTCCATCTGGGAATCACCTCCATCGCCAATATCCATCTCTATCAGGACGGACCCTGGATGCTCGCGCAGCGTGACGGCACCAACCTGGGCAAGATCCGCGGTCCGCGCATCTGGGCTTCGGGCCAAGCGATCGGCACGCGCGAGGGAGTAACGGTCACTGAAAGCGTCCGCTCCACCGCAGGCAACATTGGTATCTCCAGTTGCGAAGAAGCGCGCGCTGTCGTGCGCCAGAAAAAGCGGGACGGCTACGATATGATCAAGATCAACGAGTTCGTCCCAATGGAGTGGGTGAAAGAGATTACCGACCAAGCCCACCACCTTGGCCTGCGGGTCACCGGCCATAGCTGGGACGCCATTGGCTCTTCCCGCGCCGGGATCGACGGCATCGAGCACATCGTGTCGGTCGGCTATTCCTCCATTGGCGATATCGCAAAGAGACGCCAAATCGTTGCCGACCGGCTTGCATGGAAGATCGACCAGGAGCAGCTCGGCATCTACTACGAACCCAAAAATTACAACGACATCATCGGTGCGATGGTCTATCACGGTGTTGCCTGGACGCCGACGATTGCGAAGAGCTTCCGCCCGCTCTCGTCCAGCGCGGAGCGGTTTAGAGCAAGGGAAGAGAATATCTTGAACAATCCTGATGCCCGGTATTTTCCCGCGGCCCTTCGTTCTGTAGTCGCACGCGTCTATGAGAAACTTCTCAAGAAATATAGTCCGGAAGATCTCGACCGGGCCAAAATGGCCTATGAGAATAGTCTCGAATTCATCCGTCGCTTCGTCCAGGCCGGCGGAATCCTGAAAGAAGGATCGGATCCCCCGGAGGGCATGCCCGGCTTGCAGATGCATATCGGAATGGCGATGGATGTCGAAGCCGGCGTGCCGACCATGACAGCCATACAGGCCGCCACCCTCAATGCCGCCAGGACTTTTGGGAAAGATAGGGATTTCGGCAGCGTCGAACCGGGTAAAGTAGCCGATCTCAGCATCATCGAGGGAGACCCTTTACAGGACATCTGGATGACGCAAAACGTGAAGATGGTCGTGATGAATGGGAAAGTAATGGATACCAAGTTCCATGCGGACTGGAAAAACCCGATTCCGTCGCCGCTCCCTCCCTATGCGATACCGTGGGACATCAAAATTAGTCCGCGCGTCTTGGCCCAGGGCTTTGGACCTACGGTCTTGAAGGTCATCGGTAAGAAGATGCGCCGGTATCATAAAGTTATCTTGAACGGAGACGAACTGGAGACACGTTTTATCGGAGACGAACTCGTCGAGGCGATCGTTCCGCCCGAGGCAATCGAGAACGCCGGTCTCTACTGCGTCAAGGTCATTAGCCCGCGCGCCTCGGGGGGCGAGTCACATCCTGCTCATCTCATCGTGACTTTTAGGCAATAGGAGCCCGCCCGCGGCCCAAATTCCTGGTCCCCTAAGGGAAAACAATCCGTTCTGCTGTGGGCATGAGTAACAGAAGCGAAAGGATTAGGATGAATGTAAAAAGGTCATTTCTAGTATTCCTGATGTTCACCGTCATCGCCTGGACAGCCCGGTCTCCAGCGACAGCGGCCGACAAGGTTCGCATTGCGGTGTCGAATTTCAACGTCACGTTTTTGCCGGTCGCGGTGGCGTCAAAAAAAGGGGACTTTCGCGACGAAGGGTTGGAGGTGGAAATTATTCGTGTAAGTGCGGCGGTTTCGGTCGCCGCCTTAGCCAGCGGTGATCTCGACTATATAATGGTTCTCGGATCCTCGGTGCGAGCAGCGCTTCGCGGGCTTCCGATCAAGGTTCTGGCGAGTTTCATCGACGCCCTCGCATTGGCACTGATCGCCCAGCCGGGGATCAAGTCTGTCGCAGAGCTTAGAGGGAAGACGTTGGGAATCTCGACTTTCGGCAGCACCTCGGATCTGGCCGCGCGCATTATGGTAAGGCACTATGGCGTCGATCCGGAAAAAGAGATGAAGATCCTGGGCGTCGGACCCGACGCGGCCCTGCTTGCCGCCCTGAAAGAGAAATTGATCGATGTCGCCATCGCATCCCCACCAGCCGACGTTCAGGCAAAAAAAATGGGCTTCAACGTTCTCGCCAGAGCATATGACGTTTTCCGTTATCCGGCTATCGGTCTTTCCGCGACTGATAAAAAAATTAAAGAGCGCCCGGATGAAGCGAAGCGGATTCTCAAAGCGCTGATTCGGGCAAACCGTTACATGCGGGACGATCGTACCGGAACTATCCACGTGCTGATGGAGTGGGCTAAAGTCGATCACGAAAGCGCCGCTATGGCCTATGACGGCAGCGCGGCGGTGTTTAATGCCAACGATGGAACCATTCCTGAAGAAGGCCTCCGTCTCGTACTCGAGCAGGCCAAAAAAGAGGCCAGAATAACCCGAGATATTCCGCTAACGGAAATCACGAACGTAACGATACTGCGGGAAACGCAGAAACAGCTGAACGCAAAAAGAGACTGACCTCGCCGAGAAACCCTAGATGCTCATTAACGCTCACGTGTCCGTGCGTGCTGCGTTCCGAAATTCCTCCGCCATCTCGCGAAACGGCCGGATCACCTAAATTCTTCCCATACCGCTCGCCCGATTTCCCCGAAAGGGACGGTTGCACGTTTGCTCAATTGTGCAAATCTGGAAATAATTACCGCGAAAGCCGGTGGTGCAGTCTGGCCTCTATTGCAAACCGTTTAACCCTGATTAGGCTCAGCGGCGCCCCGCTTTAAATAATCGACAGGAGGATTCCACGGATGAACTGGATTGAGCTTGAGAAGAGCGTGCCTCCGCCTCGCGCGGAAGAGGTCGTCAATTTGTTGTGCGAGCTCATTAACATACCGAGTGTGACCGGGACCGAGCAGCAAATTGCCGAATTTCTGGTGGGCCGCATGCGCGAGCTGGGGTTGGAGTCCCGGCTGCAGGAAATTGAGCCGGGCCGCTCAAACGCGATCGGCGTGCTGCGCGGTTCTGGAGACGGGCCGGCGCTCGTCTTCAACGGGCATCTGGATACGGCTACGTCCGGCCGCATCGAGGAGGATTATGCCGGCCTCGGAGAGGTTGTGCCGGGCAACTTGCCGCAGGCGTATATCAAGGATGGCCACGTTTACGGGCTGGGAGCGTACAACATGAAAGGCGGCATTGCTGCCGCTGTCTGCGCCGTTGGCACATTGGCCAAATCAGGGGTCAAGCTGAGAGGCGATGTGATTATTGCCGCCGTTGCCGGCGAAAGTGAGAAAGCGCCCGTCGATGGAGCGCTTCGCTCATTCCGTGGGCCGGGATACCGGGGCGGAGGAGTAGGAACGCGCTATTACATCACGCATGGACCAGTTCCTGATATGGCGATTGTCTGTGAGCCTACGGCGCTCTGGGTGACTAACGCCGATGCAGGCTATCTCTGGGTAAAACTCATCGTCAAGGGAACCGGCGGCCGCCCGGCGGACCGCGGCGCGCGCACGGCTGTGAGCGCCGTCAGCGTAATGACGCGTGTCGTCCAAGCCATCGAAGCCTGGGCGCCCGAGTACCGCGACAGTCACGTGTTCGACTCCGGCATCGGAAAGATAGAACCGACGGTTAACGTTGGAGCGGTGGAGGGCGGTTTCCCCTTCAAAGCGTCCTACAAACCGGCGGTCTGCCACATTTACGTTGAGCTACGACTCACGCCCTCGATGCGGCCAACTCTCGCGCTCGACGAGCTCCGAATAGTTCTCAATCGCCTGCAGCAAGACATGCCCGAGCTTCATTACGACCTCGAGGTCTACGCCAGCAATTTTCCCTCCACTGTCACCTCTCCGGAAACCCGGGTTGTTCAGACGGCGCTGGAGATGCAAAAGCGCGTGCTCGGGGAAGAGCAAAATAACCCGCCGAGCCGAATCCTTCACTTCTGGAACGACACCAATGTGTTTCGACAACATGGGATCCCGGCAGTGATGGTTGGTCCCGGGGGAGAAAGAGACGTCTCCCTGGTGTTTGAGCCGGGCCAGCATGTGGCGATCCAGCAACTGAAAGATGCAGCCCGTCTCTACACCCTGGCGGCCATTAAGCTGTGCACGCTATCGCGGGCTGAGGCTCTGGACTAGCGCCTGAAGAGTCGCGCGTTGCTTTTCTTGCTTCGGGAAAACTTCGGAGAAAAGGAGCAAAGCATGAAACTCTGGACCATCTTACCGGCTGTCGCTTTAGGTCTCGGCCTTCAAGCGCCTCTTTCGGCGCAAGAACCGTTTTATGGAGGCAAAACTCTTCGGATCATCGTAGGAACCACTCCCGGAGGTGGCCTCGACACCTACTCCAGGGCTATCGCCCGCCACATGGGGAGGCATATCCCCGGCAATCCCACAATAGTCGTGGAAAACATGCCGGGGGCCGGAAGCTTAATCCTGGCAAGCCACCTATATAAAGTGGCCAAGCCTGACGGTCTAAGTATCGGCAATTTCGTCGGTGACATAGTTATGACTCAACTCCTGGGACGGCCAGGGGTTGAGGCTGACTTCCTCAAGTTCGGTTACATTGGAGTGCCGCTGAGGGACTTCAATGCCTGTGGCCTCACCAAGGCCAGCGGCGTTACAAGCGTTGAAAGATGGATGGCGGCAAAGACACCCGTGAAACTCGGCTCCACTGCCCCTGGAACAAGTACGGACAACACTCCTAGAATCCTCAGGGGGCTCCTGGGTCTCCCGATTCAGACTGTCACAGGCTATAAGGGAACTGCCGAAATTCGATTGGCCGCTGAGAGCGGTGAGATCGCCGGAGGCTGCTGGACGTGGGGCTCAATGCGGACCACCTGGAGGAAGGCATTACAGTCGGGCGAGGTGGTTGTCGTACTGCAGAATCGCGCCGAACCGCATCCAGAACTCCCTACCGTTCCATTAACTGTCGATCTTGCAAAGACGAGAGAGGCGAGGGAGCTACTCCTGGCGAGCGACCCCAGCCCTATCATCTTTACTTATGCTCTTGCTCCGGGGTCACCCAATGAACGGCTGCAAACTCTGCGGAAGGCTTTCATGGATACCATGAAAGACCCGGAGTTTTTATCAGACGCCGCCAAATCTCAGCTCGCTATAGACCCCATGGCCGGGGAGGAGCTGGAAAAAACCGTCACGAGGATTTTGAAGCTCGATCCTGCGCTAGTGGCAAAACTGAAAGAGGTGCTTGCCTTGAAATAACAGCCGCGTCGGCGCGGCATCTCCCGGAGAAGGGCGATCGAATTACCGGTATAGCGAGTCTATAAAGCCACTGGCGTCGATCTCTCGCAAATACGAGTAATCGATAAGATCCGTAGATTTCATTCGGGCCGCCTGTGGATTCGTACCTGCGATGCTCTCCACCAAATTTCTCCAACTTTCCTCGCTGCCATAGGGCTTCTCCGGTATGATTGATGAATAGAACTTATACGCCTCTTCCAATGCCTCCTGGTCCTCCAACCGTGTCCATTTCTTCAGGACCTCGACGCTTTCCTTCCGGTTGAGCTTCATGAAAGCAATACCACGCAAAAACCCCCTCAAAAAAGCGCTTACGTCCTGCTTATTCTTCGCTGCATAACTTCTTGTCACAACAAGGTGATTGAAGGCGTACTGAACTCCGGCTTCATGCAGGGAGACCATGATTCGAAACCCCAGCTTGCGGGCCGCCAGATCATACGGCGGTGTGAACGCTGTAGCATCGACCGATCCTTGTCGAAGGGCCGCAAATCTTAGAGACTCGTTACCGATTTGAATGAGCTGTACATCTTTGTCAGGATCCAGCCCCAGCTTCTCTACCGTAAGCCGGGCCGCATAATAGGAAAGAGTGCCAAAACGGCTAATCGCGATTTTTTTTCGCCGAAGTTTTTGTGCCGTGTCAACTTCCTTATTAACCACCAGAACGAAAGGCAAAGTTCGTATGTACTCGCCAATAGCCATGATTTCGGCGCCGTTTAATCGGGCGTTCACACCAGAGGAAGCACCGGTTGCCCCGAATTTCACCTCACCTGCCAGTAATGCCTGAATCGCAGGAGCCCCACCCTGAAATGTAATAAGTTCTGTCTTAAGTCCCTCTCGCTCAAAGAAACGCTTGTCTTGAGCCACCCACAACGGCAGAAGGCCAGCGCTTAGACCGAGGCTAGCGACCCTAGTCGCCTGGCCACTCGCGATGCCCTGAAACAGGAGTATGACGACAGCGACGGCACAGGAAATGAACTTGAGCTTGCGCATGGACTCATCCTCCATGATTCACCCGGAGTTTATTGCGGGAACCGACCGGCACTCATGAAAAGCTTTCAAACCCGCGTGACAGACACGCCTTTTTAGTGAGTGGAGATTTAGTCTTCCAAGCTTATCGCACCGCAAAGCAATAAAACAGGCCGGCGCCGCCGGATGATTTCAAGTCTTCCTGGCCGCAGCCGCGCGAGGCATGCGCGGAGTTCCACGACGATATCCCGGGCGAGCGTCCCTCACGGTCATGGTGACCGACCTGGGCCTTCCCCGGGAGATTGGCGGCATTGCCGGCGGTCCAGTTCTGGCAAGTCAGGCCGTCATCCGCCGGATAGGCCGTGCCATCGGGCTGCGACCCGGTCAAAATGTCGTGCTTGTTTGGCTTATCGCCTCGACCAGGGACCGGGTTCCCTTTTTCGTCCAGCGCCGTCTCCCTTTTGAGATTGTTATTGTCTGAGTGCAGATCGGCGACGTTATCGGCAATCTTCACTCCCTTGGCGTTGTACCAGGGACCCTTGCCGATGCGGTCACGCGCGTTCACGGCAGGCTTTCCATCCGCGGCGCTGGCGCTCAGGTAGGCCCGCCAGGTTCGATTGCCCGCTCCCGCGGCCGCCGCCAGCTTCTGGCAGTGATTGTCGGCGCCCTCCAATCCACCGATATTCGCGCCGTTGCCGGGTCCTTCGCTGGTCACGAAAAAACTGATCGAGGTTTTCTGCTCCTGCGCGGTGCCCAATGTCATGCCAAATACAGCCAGTATCACCATCGCAAAGGCGAGTTGAAATTTTCTCATTTTCATTTCCTCCTCGTTCGCGCCTCGATCGTGGATCCTGGGGGATCGTCCTGCGAACAGAGTTTTTCACCAGACCGCGAGAAAGTATACTATTTTAGGAGTTACCCGTTAAGGAGAGAGAAACAGAGCGACTTGGGGTCTGGCCTTCCATTCTGTGGGTTCAGATGGATTGCTGTCATGGTCTATCTTCACTCCTTTCTTCACGTTGTGGGGAGGAAGAAAGGGAGAAGTCCAGTTATTGAAATCAGGGAGCGGTTTGACATAGCCTCAGGGGGTGCGACAATCCTGCGTCAAGGCCAACCATAAATGAGTAAAGGGATAGTAGAGGTGTGACGCCTGAGGCTCTTTGAAAGGAGGAACGCTTCATGGAATATCGCAAATTCGGCACGACGGATTTTAGGGTTTCACCTATGGGTCTCGGCTGCATGAGCATGTCGGGCGCATATGGTCCCGCCGACGACACCGAATCGATCGCCACGCTGCACAAGGCATTCGACCTCGGCATCAATTTCCTGGACACCTCCGCGAGTTACGGCAACGGCCATAACCATGAGCTCATCGCCAAGGCCCTAAAGGGACGGCGGGAACGGATCATCATCCACTCGAAATCCGGCAGCCCCCGCACCCCCGATGCCACCGGAGACCGTGGCGGCAGCAGCCCCGCCTACTTGATCAAGACCTGCGAAGAAAGCCTCAAGCGGCTGGGCATCGACGTTCTCGACATCTTTTGCATGTCGCGAGTCGACCCAAAAGTTCCGATCGAGGAATCCGTCGGAGGGATGGCGCGACTCGTCGAACAGGGGAAGGCCCGCTCCATCGCCCTATCCGAAGCCAGCGCGACATCGATCCGCCGTGCCCAAAAGGTGCATCCCATCGTCTCGTTGCAGATGGAATACTCGCTCTGGTCGCGCGATCCGGAGGCAGGCAATATCCAGGCCTGCCGCGCATTTGGCATGGGGTTCATGGCCTACTCGCCGCTGGGACGCGGCTTTCTCGCCGGAATGTTCCACGATGCAAAAGAGATTCCCGACAGCGACAGCCGCCGCAAGCATCCACGATTCACACCGGGCAACATCGAGCACAATCTAAGACTCCTCGCGCAAATGGAAGAATTAGCCACGGAGAAATCGGCTACGCCAGCGCAGTTGGCACTGGCTTGGCTGATGGCCCAGGGCAGTGACATCTTCCCGATCCCAAGCGCTAAGAGCCGCCGTCACCTCGAGGAGAACGTCAAGGCAATAGGGATCAATCTCACGAAGGACGAACTCGCCAGATTGGATGCGATCATGCCGCCCGGTGCCGCAGCCGGCCCGCGCACGAAAGATATGGACCGGGTTAATATCTGAAGAGAACGGATCGCAGGAATTGGAAAATGAAAACGTTTCACAGAAGCATGTTTTATAGCGTGGCTATAACTGTAGCTGTCGCCGCGCTAATTTCGGGAGTCGCCGGCAAAGCGCGCGGCTCCACCTTACAAAAAGAGGAGCCGGCCAAGACCGTCCCATCTAAAGAACTGGTTCCTTTGCGACTCGCCTACAGCGCCATCACCGTCAATCAGGCGATTCCGTGGATCAGTCATGAGGCCGGCCTCTTCAGAAAACAGGGTCTGGAGGTCCAGGTCGTTCACGCCAGCAGCATTACCGCGATGCAGGCGCTTTTGGCGGGGGAGGTGTCGATCGCGCAGTCGGTCACCGACGCGTGCGTGAGCGCCAACCTCAACGGCGCGGATACTGTCTTCATCGCTTCCATTCTTGACAAGCCCCTCTATAGCTTCATCGTCCATCCGAAAATCAAGACGCCGCAGGATCTTAAGGGAAAGCGCGTCGGCGTGACAAGATTCGGCAGCACGCCGGACGCGCTGGCGAGGGGGGTGTTGAAAATGTGGGGCCTGGACCCTGTGACGGATGTTACCTTGGTTCAGCTCAATGAGATGGGGCTCCTGGTCACGGGTTTGGTGAACGACGTGATCGATGCGGCGCCGATCTCGATACCCAACAATCTACGGGCGAAGAATCTCGGTTTCGTCGAGCTTTTTGACCTCGCGAAAATCGATAAGACCTACATTACCGGCACCGTCGTGACTACACGGCGATTCATTGACAGGCAACGCGAAGTCGCCAAGCGCTTCATGAAGGCTTACCTCGAAGGGATCAAGAGATACCTCGATGATGAGGAGTTCAGTGTGCGAGTTATTCAGAAGTGGACGAGGATGAAGAACCGGGACGAGGTGAAGGAATCCTATGCTATCCAGGCGCGCAACATGCTGAAGGTGCCGCGCACGCCCCCCGCGGGTGTCAAAACGATTCTCGAGGGTATGGAGAAAATTCCTGCCGCGAAGACCGCGGACCCGCGCCGGTTCATCGATATGGGCTTAATCGACGATCTGGAAAAGGAGGGCTTTATTAGAGCGCTGTTCAAGGGGTAGTTTTTAGTTTTTAATTTTTCAGTTTGAGTTCACAGCTCTTAGTAACTCGTTTACGGCATTTCTGCCAACAGCCGCCCATAGCCGCTTTTCGGCTGCCGCACATGCAGCCTTTTTTGGATCTCCCAGCACTGGGCGACTCCCGGATGAATCACCGGGACCTGGAGATCTTGCTCCAGCGCTTCGATGATATCCAGAATGCGAAGTTTCCCGCCTTGAAAGTAGATCCCTTCGGCTCCGGGATATTTGAGGAAAGCCTTTTTGATAAGCGCGTAGACCTCTCCTGACGAAAGTTTCCCCACCTCTTCCCAGGGAACCGGAATTCTTTCTATGGCCAGCACGTTGAACCCCGCGTCGGTAAAGTATCTGGCGACGATGCTGGTATCCTCGAAGTCATAGCCCGCCCCGACGAATTTGTTGATCTTGAGCGCTCTCAAAGCGGCAATCTGGTTGGTTCCGGAGGTAAAGATGGGGATCCCGAACTTATTCTCCCACTTATCGATAAGTTCCTGTTCCCCCTTGTAGCCGAGGAGCATAAAGGGCGGCGTTCCCGCGGCGTGAATCAGATCGACCTGATCCTCGGCAAGCTCCGCGATCTTATCTTCGTACGCCGAGAGCGCCGCGCGAAACTCCTCGATCTTGCCATGCTTGATGTTGTTGAAAAGCGGAATGATCCCGATTCCTTCGGGCAGCATCCGAATCAACTCTTCCAAAGAGCCCGATCCCCTCGTCGGCTTTATCAGCCCGACCAGACCGCGCCAGCCTCCGTTCGACATGATTGCCTCCCAGAATGAATCAACCCAAGCTTAGGGGCGCCGTGACAGCGTGTCAATCGCTACAGCCAAAAGGCCGGAAGGGTTTCGCGTTTGCTCAATTGCGCAATCCGCAACAATCACCGGGCAACCGCTACCAGTTGGATCCTTTGCTTACTGTTAAGAACGCTCGGAGATCGTGGAGTGCTTTTTTTTGCTCCGACTCGGCGTACTCAGGCACCTTGGTCGTGAATAATCCGGCCTACTCCACTCATTGCCGACCAGAATATGATACAGAAAATACTGCACCAGCATGGCATCCGTGGAAGTATTCATCCTGTTGCTCCCAACGGCGTGTTCCGCATCATAGAATGGAGCATAGGTTAACGCCATCTTATCCTCCGGTGATTAAATGAGTGATATTGTTTCCGTGATGATCACTGCCGCTGACGTGTCTTAGCCGGATCGCAAGACTTCCGCCACTTTGTCCGCGACAAAATCCAGCTCTTCCCGGCTGATCGTTAGAGGAGGGAGAAATCTCATGACCGTGGCGCCCGCCGGGAGCGCCAGCACGCCCTTTTCCATGAGCTTCATCAGATAAGGAGTTGATTTCGTTTTTAGCTCAATCCCTACCATCAGACCGAGGTGCCTTATTTCCCTGACAATTTGGAATTCACGCGCTTTGAGCCGGGAAACAAAGTATTCCCCCTTTTCCCTGGCCTGCTCATCCAGCCGGTTCTCCAGCATATATTCGATTGCCGCGATGCCGGCGGCGCACGATAAAGGGTTGCCCCCGAAGGTGCTGCCGTGCTTTCCCGTAGGAGGCTGGACTTGGTCAGAACAGAGCACCGCGCCCATCGGCACGCCTCCGGCAATGGCTTTTGCCACGCACAGGATATCGGGCTCGACAGCGAAGCGCTGGCACGCGAACATTTTTCCGGTACGGCAAAATCCCGTCTGGACCTCGTCGAGGATCAGCAACAGTCCCCGCTCGTCGCATAGCTGCCTTACTTTTGCAAAGTAATCCGGGTCGCCGACATGCACTCCGCCTTCGCCCTGTACCGGCTCCAGGATGATGCCTGCGCTCTGGTCAGTTACCTTCTCCGCCAGCTTCTCAAATTGATTGAAGGGGACATAATGGAAACCCGGGACGATGGGCTCGAACTCTTTTCTGTACTCGGGATTGAAAGTGGCGCTCAGCGCTCCCATGGTCCTGCCGTGAAACCCGCGCATCGCGGTAATAAACTCTTTTTTCCCAGTCGTAAAGCGCGTGAACTTGATCGCCGCCTCGATCGCCTCGGTTCCTGAGTTGCAGAGAAAAGCTCTTTTGAGCCTCGCGGGCGCGATGCTCAGGAGCCTCTCCAAAAAAAGCGCGCGAGTATCATTGTGGAAAGTGCCGGCGCAGCTTATAAGCGAGCGCGCCTGTTTTTCAATGGCCTGTACGATTCTCTCATTACAATGGCCCAGGCTCGCAACGCCATGACCGGCAACACAGTCGACGTACTCCCTTCCCTTATCGTCCCAGACTTTGGCGTTTTTCCCGCGCACCAGCACAATCTCCCGCTTGAAGTAAACGTCAAACTCGCATCTCTTTTCCAGCTCGATGAAGTCCGTCATTGGATGGTCGTCCCTTTTCCTGCCAGCGCGTCCTTGATTGGATGCTCGCTCCTGCCGTCACTCATCATCACGATGGTCTTCTCGTCTTCCAGGAGTTTTCTCAGAGCGAGTATCTTGCGCTTCATGCGCCCGTGGACCTGCTCCTCCCGCCTTTGCAACTCGTCTTTTGAGAGTCTCGGAATCAATGTCTTCTCGTCATCCTTGTCCTCCAGAAACCCCGGCGCCTCGATCAGTTGAATGATTTTTTCCGCGTGAAGCGCCTGCTGTAGCACTGTGACGATGTCATCGTTTTCCGTATTAATCGCAAAGCGGTTCTCGTCGAGAATGGGAATGCAGATAACCGGCGCATAACCGTGATCCATCAAGAGCTCGAGCAGCTCTTTATTGACGCCCTTCGGCTTGCCTGAATAATCTCTGAGCAGGATCGTTTTTTCTCCCTGGCGCACCCTTATTCCCTTGTTTCTTTCCCCCTGCACTAATTGACCGTCGATGCCCGAAAGCCCAACGGCATTGATGCCGTGCCGCTGGCAAAGCTCTACCAGCCGCTTGTTCTGAATTCCGGAATAGCCCATCATGATCGCGTCGATGGCGCGCTCGTCCGAAAGAACACTGGAGTAGCCCGAGACGGAGGTCACCACCTTTGTGGGATTTCCCAGCTTCTCGGCGATCTCGTCCCGAACGGCGTTCGCGCCGTGAACGATCAGGAATTTTTCCCGCAGCTCCGCCAGATCTTTCACGATCCCTTCCAGGTTGATCTCTTTACCGCCGCCGATCTTGACGATGATCATCGAAAGGACCTCACGGCGCCGCTGGGGATCTTTTCCCACGTCCCTCCCGGAAGGCTCTCCGAACAGATCCACAGTTCGTCTTCCGAGCGCCGGCAGTGGAGCGTAAAGTAGTCGGGATCCTCGTTGAACAGAGACGCCACGTAAACGCTTTCTGTATCCGCGATCATGATGTTCATAGCTCTTATGTACCGCGTTCTCTTTTCTATGACTTCGGTGCCTTTTGTCAGCGCCTGGAGCATATCTCCCCGATCGAATCGTTTGATGTGGTTAAAAACTCTCTCGGCTCCGATTCTGCCCTTCTCTGAGATCCGCACCCCCCTCAGCTCCCCGTTAAAGATAAAGACGTACCGGCCGTCGAAAAACGGCATGTTGTTTTCGACGGCGATTCCCTCATCTTTGAAAGCGCTTCGCGCATGTCCCAAAAGCAATCGGGTTCTTCCGAACCGGGACAAGTCGTCGTCCCAAATGGGCAGGATGTTTTTGTAAATCTCCCATCGGGCATCTCGAAGGTAAGCGCAGCCCCATCCGTGGCCCTGAAATTCCTTGCTGTTCCTGGCAATCTCAGCGAAAGGCGCCAACCGTTCCTGAATGTCAAACTCCCGCTCAGTCTTGACCAGAAGAAGCCGGCACATGGCTAAATCGGGTGCAGGCCCGGGAATTCCAATCCCTCGGTCTCATCGAAGCCGTGCATGATATTGAAGGCCTGCACGGCCTGGCCCGCCGCTCCCTTGACTAAATTGTCGATGGCGCTGATGACGACGACCCGGTTGCTTTTTTCATCTTTGACAAAGCCGATATCGCAGTAATTGGTTCCCGCCAGGAGCTTGGGCTCCGGGTACCTGTGGATTCCGTCGCTCTCCTTTACGATCCGGATGAAAGGCTCTTTCCCATAGGCCTCCCTATAAAGCTTCCAGATATCTTTCTCCTCGAGCTTCTCTTTCAAGAAGAGATGGCAAGTCGCCAATGCGCCGCGGACCATCTCGATGGACGTTACGGAGAAATGGACCTGAATCGGCTCTCCCGAACCGAGCTCCTGGATGATTTCGGCGCAATGACGGTGGCCCGTAGGCATAAAGGAGCGCACGGCGCCGCTTCTTTCCGGATGATGCGAGGACGGCCCCGGGCTGTTTCCCCCTTCGCTCGATCCCACTTTCACCTCGACGACGGTTTTATCCGTTTCCAGAAGCCTCCGCTTGAAAAACGGATAAAGGCCGAGAATCGTCACGGTCGCATTACAGCCGGCGCTCGAGACAAACCGGGCTCCTTTCATCTCTTCCCGATGCAATTCCGGAATCCCATAGACGAAGTCCCGGAGCAGCTCCGGACAGGCATGGGGCTTGTGATACCATTCCCGGTACTCGCTCTCTCGATTGAGCCGGAAGTCAGCGCTCAAGTCTACGATGCGCGGGGCGATTTTCTTAAACTCCGCGATCCTCTCCATGGCTTGCCCATGGGGCAGGCATAAGAACAGCACATCACAAGGCCGGAGCTCTTTAAGGCTGGAAAATTGGAGCTGCGCCCTCTTGCGCAGGTTAGGATGGGCCTTGAAAACAAACTTTCCAGTCTGGCTTTCCGAGCTAACCTGCGCGATTTCGGCCCGGGGATGAGAAAGGAGCAGCCGGAGCAGCTCGCCGCCGGCATAGCCGGAGCCACCTGCGATTGAGACCTTTATCTTATCCACCACGCTCACCCGCCGCCACCTGGAGCACATAGTCCACGATCAGACGGGGAATATCGACTCCGGTCGTCTCGATGCTGTTCCTGAATTCCATGGTGTAATTGACTTCATTGACCAGAAGCCCGCGCTCGCTTTCGAACACATCGATGGCGACCACGCCCCCGCCAACGGCTTTGGCGGCTCTGACTGAGAGATCCTTAAGCTCGTCCGTTAACGGACAGTTCTCAGCGACTCCTCCGCGGGCCGTGTTTGTGATCCAGTGAGTGGAACGTCTGTAAATAGCCGCTATGCATTCATCCCCAATGACAAAGCTCCTGATGTCGCGCCCGTTCTTTTCTACGTATTTTTGAATGTAAAAGATCGAGTGATGATAGCTCCCCAGAGTCACCTTATGTTCCAGAATAGTTTCCGCAGCGTCTCTGTCATTGATTTTTGACAATAGCCGGCCCCAGGAACCGACCGCCGGCTTTAAGACTACCGGATACCCCATCTCCTCGATCGCCTGCAAAGTTGATTCTTCGGTAAAGGCGACGCGCACTTCAGGTTGCGGCACGTTATGCTCTTCAAGATGAATGGAAGTAAGAATCTTGTCACCGCAGATGGCCGCGACTTTGGAGGAGTTAACGGAGCGAATTCCAGCGCTCTCAAACAGCCGCAGCGCATGCAGCGCTCTGGAATGATTGATGCACCGTTCGATGACCGCGTTGAAATCGAATTTGTCTTTTCCCAGGTTGTAAGATATTCGCCGATCATCGATCATCTCCAGCCCTATTCCCCTGCGAGCCTGGAACTCCTTGATCAAAAGCTTCTCTTCGGGACGAATCAGTGAGTGGAGAAAACCAATCTTCATTTTACTCGCCCCAGTCCTCTTCTTCCTTTGGCGCTTCGGCTACCGTGAACGGGTTCACCCCCGTTACCTCCAGCTCCGTTCCACAGTCGCTACAGGTTATAAGCTCTCCCTGGACCGTATCCGGCCCGAGATTGACTTCCGCGCTGCAAATCGGACATTCAAGCATGTTTTCAACCTCCTCCATAAGCCAACTTCGCTCGACAACATATCTTTTCTGTCTGACGACCTCAACTGCCGGCCCCCTTGATCGCCCCTTCACCTCGCGCTTTCCCGCAAGGGGGCGACGGGACCGGGTTTGGCCCTCAATTGCGATAGAGCGTCCAAGAGAGAAGGAACAATTGGGAGAGAGGTCAATTAGCGGCTTAGGATCTCGTCCTGCTCGGACCTTACTGAACTATTTTGGACGAGAGATCTCAGGCGGGATTCTCGCCGTCAAGAGATCTGAGCTGCAAGCGGTGGAAAACAGGACCAGTCGACGGGTGATGGTATTCGTAGCCCGTCACCGCTGGGCCTCGATATGATCCAGGAACGCGAATTACTTATGAAGGATGCGCGGATTCCCCAGTTGGGCTTTTTGCCGGCTTCTCGCCAGCGGTCTTTTCACTCGTTTCCGAAGCGGCTTTTCCGTCGCTCTTGGCTTCTGCAGCCGGCGCCTTATCCCCCTTCTTTTCCGCGGGAGCTTTGTCCTTTCGGCCATAATCCGTGATGTACCATCCGGTCCCTTTAAGCTGGAAAGAAGTGTTGGAGATAAGTTTTTTCACTTTCCCTTTGCAGTCAGGACACTGCTTCAGGGGTTTGTCTGTGATCTTCTGGGTCACCTCAAACTCGCCGCATTTCTCGCAGAGATATTCGTAGATCGGCATTGCGTACCCTCGGCAAAAATTTTCCCGGTTCAACATAACCACTTCGGCGGACCTTGTCAATTAGCGCCCGGAAAATCGCGTTCGTACGGATCATGGCGTTGACGCCGAGAAGGAAAGCCATTAGCCTTTCTCCAATGACTTTACCCATCGCGTTTGCGATCGGCTTTTCCGTTGCGTCGATACCCGGCCCGACCATTCTGCTGATCGCCACTGAGGCCCTGCGGAAGGGCTTTAAGGCCGGCGTCCTCACCATGCTGGCTCCGCTCTTGCTGGATGCATTGGTCATGGTGCCTTTCGGTCTTTTTTTCCAAATTTCTCTCTTTTCGGGAAAGGGGACTTTCTTTCTTGGCCTCGCCGGTAGCGGATTGCTCTTCTGGCTGGGTCTACAATCCATTCGCGCAGGCGCTAAAAAGAAACCATTGGCGTTTGATCGAGAAGGTCCGGGGGGACCACGGCAACAGGAGATCCCGTCTTTCACGAAGGGGCTGCTCACCCATCTGTCCAGTCCTTACCCCTATATTTATTGGAGCACCGTCGGCGCCTCCTTTATCCGCCAAGGCTTTGAAACCGGCGGCGCTCGGGGCGCCGCTCTGTTTCCCTTCGGCTTTTGGCTCGGGGCCAGCGCCTTCACTTTGCTGGTGATTGGTCTTCTCGTTCAAGGCAAAAAGCTCCTGCCCCGTAAACTGGAGCCTTACCTTCATTACCTCTCAGGCACTCTGCTGATCGGCGCCGGAATTCTTTTGGGAGTGAGCGTGTGGAAGGGTTAGACACGCTGTGATAAGAAGGTTGTTGTTTGCCAACAGAGGGCGGCTCAGCGGCTTAAATCACAGGGAGGCGACAATGCGGTGGCCGCTTGTTTTGCTTGGGTTCATCATTGCTTTTATTTTTTCGGTCAGGGTTCATTCCCAGGATATCCCCCCTTCGTTGGACGCGGCGCGCAAGGAGGGGACCGTCTCGTGGTACACGACCCTCGGCGTGAGTGAGAGCCAACCGCTCGCGATCGCTTTCGAAAAAAAATATCCTTTCCTAAAGGTCAATCTCTATCGCTCCCAGGCGGAGAAGTTGTTGAGCAGGATCGGGACGGAGATCCGCACCGGACAATATCTGTTCGATATTCTTGCGGCCAATGACATCGAATTTTTTGTTTTGCTCAAACAAGGTTTATTTGCGACCTACATATCCCCTGAAAGCAAGGCATACCCCGCTGCATTCAAAGATCCCAAAGGGCTTTGGACCGACACCTATAACAACTATCATTCAATCTGCTTCAACACTAAACTCGTCAACCAGAAGGAAGCGCCCGCCGATTGGAAAGACCTGCTGGATCCCAAATGGCGATCCGGTAAAATCGCCCTGGTCAGGAATGCCGTCCCCTGGTACGGAAATATGATGAAGATCATGGGGGAAAAGAGCGGCCGGGCCTTGTTTGAAGGGCTGGCCGCCCAACAGATTCAGTTCCATTCAGGCTATACAAATGTCGCTCAGCTTCTCGCAGCAGGAGAATTTCCCCTCGCTTTGTGCCGGCCGCACCGGATCGAGAAAATGCGAGAGACCGGAGCTCCCGTGGACTGGGTAAGAACCGCGAATCCAATAATCGCGGATCTCCACCCGATCGGTCTGGCCGGCCGCGCGGCTCATCCCAACGCAGCGAAGCTTTTCATCGATTTTGTCCTCTCGCGCCCGGGACAAGAGTTGGCTGTCCAGCAGGGTAGAATTTCACCCAGGCCGGATCTGAAACCACCCTATCCACGTCTCTCAACCAGAGGTCTCCATATCGTCCCTTCCGTCCCGGCCGTCGCTGATACATACAACCAATATAGCGAAGAGTACCGAAAACTATTCGCGCTTAGATAGCCAGGAGAATGTTTATATGTCCCTCAGTCTTGAAAAAGCTTCCATGATTGTCGATGCCGCCCTCGCAAAAGCCAGAGAGCTAAAATTCCGGCCCATGTGTGTAGCCGTTTTGGACGAGGGGGGTCATTTAAAGGCGCTGAAGCGCGAGGATGGCGCGACGATTCTGCGTCCCCAGATTGCCGTAGGAAAAGCGTGGGGAGCCGTTGGAATGGGTGAGTCGAGCCGGCAACTCGGCGAGCGGCTGAAGGATCGGCCTTCGTTTTTGGGGTCCTTAACGACGATGTCCAGCGGCAAAATAGTCCCCGTTGCCGGCGGGGTTTTGATCACAGAAGACAACCTGATCATCGGCGCAGTCGGCGTAAGCGGCGGCACTTCCGACGAGGATGAGATTTGCGCGATCACGGGAATAGAAGCAGCGGGTCTCGCCTACAAGGTGTAGATTCGTCTCGTCTATTCCGTCTGTTCAGTCTATTCAGTCGATTCAGTCTGTCTAAACAGACGAGATAGACCGATGGCTGAACAGACTAGTCCACAGTGATCACAACCCCGGCCTGAAGATATCTCGAAATAGCGCAATGTAGCGCTCGAAATCGTCAACAACCTGCGGGTCAAAGGCCAGCAATCGGTAAGGCTTCAGATAGGGAACGGTAACATCGGGCCGGGTCGGTATCCTGCGCCGCTCCCGGAGAGCCTCCATAGCCGGTCGAGAAAGAATAAAATCATAAAACAACGCCGAAGCGTGAGCGTTGTTCCCGCCGCCTGCGATCCCCACACCCACTTTGTTAAACGGAACCACTCCATCCAGTGCGGCCCACTCGACCGGCGCCCCCTGGCTTTTGAGCCTCTCCACCGTGTGAACCTGCAGCTCAGCGGCAACGGGGAACTCTCCGGCCGCAACGAGTTGCCCGATGAGCGAATGCCCCTTGCGCCACTGTATGTCCTGACGCGCGAGCTTTTTAAAGTAATCCGTCGCGCCCGCGCTACCTAACCGCCGCTCCAGATAACGCAGCGACGTCACAAACCAGGAATAGGGCTCGATATCCATGGCCATGGAACCCTTCCATTTAGGCGCGAGAAGATCCGCGTAGCTTTTGGGCGCCTGCGCCCCCACGAGCTTCGTGTTAAAGGCGGTGATCCATGCCGTGATGTAAATCCCTGTCCAAAATCCGCGCGGATCCCTGACTTCCGCGGGGTAAAGCTCCTGCTCCATCGCATCGTATTTAAGCAGCAGCTTCCTTTTGATTAGAAGTTCCAGCTCGATCTCCGGCAGCGCAACCACATCGGCTTTGAAGCTCCCGGCTCTGGCCTCTAAGAGAATCCTCTCGATAATCTTCTCGCTCGACGAGCGCAGGTGATGAACTTTGATAAAAGGATACCGCTCGCGAAACTTTTGGCTCAACGTCAAAGAGTCCTCCGCCGTTGTGCTCGAATACCACACAAGGTTGCCCTCTTTGCGCCCGCCTTCCGCAAGCTTCGTTTCTCTCTCGGTTCCGCGGAGCCGGGCAATCGCGCGCAAGGTTTCACCGCGGCTCTGCGCCGGTGCGGCGGGCACAAAACTCAGCTGCATCAACGCCTGCACGAAGAGACCCAAAACCATAGCGCTCAGTGCGCAACCGCCGTTAACGTTTTTGATTCGCTGCACGCCCATCCCTCCCACAAACTAACGCCCGCCGTAAAGCTCCTTCACGAAACCCGAGCTTTCCAGGTCCTTGAGAAAACGGTTATCAAAGAAGTCCTTGGGATCGGCCGTCGCCGCCTTGGGATGGTCGGTGTCCGCGAGAACCGCGCGCACGCCATCCTCATTCACGTAAGGAATCCGGGGAAACAAAGGCGCAAAGCTTCGGTAAGCTTCCTCGACGATCTCCGGATCTTTTGCGCCAAAATACCGCGAGAGCGCCTGCTTTGCCACCTCGGGTTTTTCTTTCACAATTTGCAGCGCCGCGACATAGGCTTTCAAGAATGACTTGACAAGCTCGGGATTCTGCCGCGTCAGGGGACGCGGCACGGCCATCCCGGTGAATGTATACGGGAGCTTCAGCGAGCCGATGTTAACCAACTCCTTGTATCCGAGCCGCCGCGCCATGAGAGTCGTGGGCGCAGAAAGAACTGCGGCGGACACGATTCCTTTATCTAAAGCAGCCAGCGCATCCTGCTGGCGCGAGAAGTAGAGCACTTTTAAATCTTTCCCCTGGCTCATCTTATACTGTTTAAGGAGCGCGATGGAGGCGTGATCGGAGGAGGCGCCTTTGGTGATGACCCCAAGAACCTTTCCACGGAGATCGGGCACCTCTTTAATATCCGATCTCGCATAAAGTGAAAAGGCGTAGGTCGGAACCGCAACTCCGACGTAGATAAGATCGGCTCCGCTCAGGATCGCATTGATGACTGCCCCGCCCGTTAACGCGATATCCACGTCGCGGGAAACGAGAGTCTGGGTGAGTCTGGCTCCGCCGGGAATATAGATCGGCCTGAGATCAATGCCGTATTGGCGGTCGAGTTTAGCTTCCGAAATGGTCCAGAGCGGCGCCTGCCCGCCGTTCAGCTGGGGAAACCCCGCTCGAATCGTCACTGTCGCCGCGTTTGCGAGGCCCGCGATCCCCAGGAGAACCATCAGGAGCACAAAAAGAATCCCCTGGCTTGCTCGAGCAGCAACTCTCTCAGTACTATTCATGATTGCTCCTCCTCTCGCCCCTTTGCTTCTCATCACGCCGGCTGCTTGCCAAATTCCTCCGAAAGCACCTCGCGAGGTTCGTCGACTGTCTCGGCGCGCGAGGCTTCGGGTCGCGGCCGACCTGCCTGTGCGCCCGCCTGCCAGGGCGCGGGCAGGTGTCCGCACGCAGACAGGTGGGCAGCTACCATGAGTCAAACCGCGCTTCTCGGACGTCCGCGACCCTCTTCCTCACGCACCTCGGCCCAGATGAAAGCCGCTGCCCGTTCGGAGAGCCCGCGCATCCGACCTGCCTGCCGGCAGGCAGGTAACCAGCGGCGGGAATGACCACTGGCCCATTGCGCGGGCTCGGAGAGCGGCGGCGGCTTTCATGGTTTCGGGCGATCCAATTCATGAACATTCCCCCGAGCTACGCTGTGTCAGGCGTCCGCCTTGCGATCAGAAGTTTGCCCAGCCTCTCTGCGCCTCCTTCAAAGATGTCTTCTCCATGACCGACCAAAACTTTTTCGATCGCCAGATTCATTTCAATCAGCTTCTTCACGGACTCTTCCGCCTGTTCCGGGTCGTCGCTTAAGTAAGCGGGCGAAACAACCAGATGCTTGCCCGCGCTTAGCACCATATCACCGGCAATCAGGGTCCTATTTTTCCCTATGTAGAGACTGATGCTTCCGTGCGTATGTCCCGGGGTATGGATGACCCTTATTCCGCCGCAATCCGGAATTCTTTCCCCCCCCTTCAAAACGGTATCCACCTCGTGACCGGTCGCCTTCTGTATCGCCGGCATGTCAAGCTCATGGGCCATTAACTTGAACTTAAGCGTCTTCTTTAGCTTCTTTAAGCCTCCCGTGTGGTCCCCGTGGCGATGTGTCAGAACGCACAACTTGAGATCCTCGTGTTTTCGGCCGGACTTCTCTATCTGATCGATGATGATATCAGCATCCGCATCGGAAAACCCGGTGTCGACCAGGATCAGCCGGTCGTCTCCCGAAATCAGGAAAGACTTGACCACGCCTCTGGGCCCGGTGACGCGGCATGGGACAATCTGGACGTCTTTGATTGCCATTTGTTTTAAGATCTCCGACGTGAGCGCCTCCTCCGGGCTTTTCCAAAGCGGTTCAGTGATTCCGTTACGGATTCGATCCTTGGGCCGCTGTACACCCCAGATACTCAGATCGAAGAGTCAAGCTTTTGACTCATGACTCACCGGCCAACTCATGAGTCAGCTCGCGCACATCCGACAGCTGCTCGAGCTTGTCAACCAATTCGATGATGCGTTCCACGCGCTTGTCAGGCAAAGCGCGCGCTGCGTTATTGCGAAACTTTTCTAGCCAATCCTCGCGTTTGAGTGGATAGCGCCAATGGCTTTTTGGCAAGTCTTGCTTGGCTGTAAAATTACGACCATCTGTCAACCGAATCGTCACCGGGTTATAAACCAGATCGCGGGCGCTCGGGATAGAGGAGTCGACGCGGACCTTTATCTTCTTTAGAAACTCCTGGACATCCGGTGCCAACGCCCTTTTATCACTAAAGCTCTCAATTTCGAGTTTCTGATCGAGGATGGCCATAGCAACGTGGTATTGCTGGCTGAACTTGCCTTCCAGACCGCATTGAATGACGGGGCGATCAAAATAGCCCGCGCGCGGAATACCGACTTCCACATCGGCAACGTCGCGGGGCCGAATTTCGTGCTGCTGCACCAACTGAAGGGCAGCTTCGAAAGGATGATGCATATAATAGCCGCTCGGGTACATTTTGACTCCCACACCGGGCGAAAGAAGGTGAAATGGATTGCCGAGTAGAAACGTCACCCGGGTAAGGTCAAAACCCTCGGATCCGTAAAATGCATTAAAAAAGCCCCGCGGGTCGTCAAATATTTGCTGGTTTGATGTAAAACCGCCCGCGGCGAGACTGGCCGCCATGACACCGACCCGCGCCGAGTTTCCTGAATGAAGCGGCTTTGTCATCGTGCCCAGCTGTCCCGCCACTCCGCTGGTCGTCGAGGCGGCGATCCCCCATGCCATACACAGAGCGCGCTCATCCATATTGAGCAGCTTGCAGCATCCGGCGGTGGCGCCGAAACTCCCAAAGATGGGAGTGCCGTGCCAGCCGGCGCCGCTGGTGATCGCCATATGGAGCTTTCCCATGATCTCATAGGCAGCCATTTGGGCGATGATGAGATCACGTCCTGAGACGCGCCCGGCTTCTGCCATTGCGAGCGTTGCGGGAAGCGTGACGCCGGTCGGGTGCGCTGTAGGATACCATACGTCGTCGTAATCCAGAGCGTGGCATAGGGTTCCGTTGGCGAAAGCAGCTTCTGCCGGCGATGATTTGAAATTGGATCCTAAAAGCGTGCACTCCGGCGCCCCGCCCACGCGCTCCACGTACCGATTGATGATCCGGCCGGTCGCTTCCGTCACGGCGGCAAGCCCCACGCCGATCGTATCGAGACATTGCCGTTTCAGCCTGACGACCGCTTCAGGCGGAAGATGATCATATTTCAGGTTGACAACGAAAGCAGCGAGTTTCTCAGTGGTTCCCATATTCGCTCCGATTCCTTCGAGAGAACTTTCTTGTATTGATCACCGGCGGCAAAATCGTGCTTCAAGTTCGTTTCGTTGAGCTTGAGGCAGGCGATTTGTAAAAGAGTGAGCGATTCACAGAGTGGATTTCCTTTCGACGCACAGGGGCGAGCACTATAATCTATTTTATAAATTGTCAATGCCAGAGTCCCGACCCTCAACGTCAACGAAAATGCAGGGTTCGGCCGTGGGGGAGCCCTGCAACTATCTTGACAAAACCAACGCGTTCTTCTAACGTTTTTCTAGAGAGTCAGCTAGGAGAGATGCACATGAGGCTAAAAATATGGTTTCGGCTGGCAATCGTGAGCGTTTTGTTCTTGACCGCCGCGTGCGCGACCATGGACTATGGCCGGGCGTCCAAACCGAGATCCGGGCTTACGCTCCAGGAGTGGCGAAGAAGCTATCTGCCTACTTAGACCAACTTGGCGTCGCGTTACCTCTTGTATGGCGGGTGCCGAGAGAGTTGCTCTACGCTAAGTCGGGATTTCCAAGTCTCCTCCCGTCTCCAGACAACGCGGGTCAATGCTTGACACCCCCGCCGCGCCGCCTGCTGCGGCAAATGACGTATCCTTAGCTTCTGCGTGCCCACGCTGATACTGCTGCAACGGCGCCCAGACAAGTTCCACGCCCGAAGTGATCCGATACCGCTCCCGCGTGTCCATCTGAGCCTGCAACGGCCGGACAATCAGCCAGTCAAGAACCTGAAAAGCAACCCCAAAAACGCCACCGAACCCGGTTCCGGTCTTATTTCGATCAGGTCCCGCAAAGCTGTTAACCAGCAACCCGGCATTGAGTTCCACCCTCGGGTTTGGGTAATACCGGATTACGCCTTTAAGCTCATTGATCGCCGGCACGCTCTTTCTCACTCCCCTCTTGGTGAGAACAGGATTATTGGGATCGCAATTGTTCTCGGGTGAGATGGTTTGGTCCGTCACAGTTCGGCGCGTATGCTGGACCGAGTTGAGTGGGTGGGAGTAGCTCAGCACTAAATCGAAGTTGTCAAAATAGTGTGACCAGACACCCCGCGCATAGAAAAAGTTATTGTCCCCGCGATTCTGGTGAACATAGTCGCCGAATAAGCCGAATTTTCCGGAATTATAAGCGTATACGGGCCCCGCGCTCAGCCCTAGCCGGTAACCCCCGGCTCCGCCTTGGTTTAGGATGCTTCCCTGCAAACCCCACCTGCTACCAAGGGGAAGCAACCCCAAGAGCTCAATGCCGCCGATTCCGCCGGCGTGATCATCACTGCCTCTCTCTGCTCCGCCAAAAAGAGTCGCGCTCCCGACCGGTTGCAGTTGCGACCCCACCTGGGAGACCAAAGTCCCAAAATAGAACACCACGACAAAAACCAGTGTGAAGACCTTTTTCACGTTATCCTCCATCGCTGCAACGTTTCCACAAGGTTCGCGGTAATGACTCAAAAACGTGGTTCATTGTTATTACAATTCCGCTTTGCCGTCAAGCAAAACAGCGGCACTTCTTATGCCGCTTCTCAGTTGCGTTTTTGCACCGGAAGACCCGAGACAACCAGGGCGCGGCGCCTAACTAACTAAGGCCCTCCAAATCGCGCTCGATGGGCGGAACCCGTAACTCGCGGCGGTGTGGCGGAAGCGGCTCCTTACTCGGCCCCGCGCGCCCGGTAAGCTCTCTGGGGCCCAGTCATACCGTGAGGACCCTCGCCGCACCGGAAAGCCTCTTCTGTTGAGGATGGACCCATCAACGGAAACGAGGCTGCCGCCGCGCGGCTTAGTCGCGCCGGGTCGCTAAGGTCAAAGAGAAACGCCTCCGCCGGTGGGTATTGATAGCCCACGCTACGCGATGGCACCGCGAACCCTTCACGAAGTCTGCCGATCGTATCGAGATATCTAACGATGTCGTCCCGCTCCCTGTAGAGATCAAGAGCGTGGGTCACAATCACCCATACGCGGGCCCGGCCGCGGAACCGGTCGATCTCGTCGAGATAGCGGCGGCTCTCGCCCCGGTGGCAGCCTCCTACGACGTAGTCGTTTTCTTTAAGTCCATAGCGGGAGCCATAGAATCGGACCGCAGGACCGGCCCCATAGTAGACGTACACCGCGTCGCCTGGGCGCTGCAAACTCGTTCTTAGACGCGCGAGGACTGGCTCTATGTCCTCGATCCGATATACCGGAGTTGTAACAGCCACGGGATAGACTGCGAGAGCCGCGAGCGCCAAGACCACAAGCGTCCCTAGACCGGCCCCAACCGGCGACAGGCGACCCGCGATCCAGCGAATGCCGGCCGCAATCGCGACAAGGCAGCTCGGGACCAGAAACAAAATCAGCCGGTCGCTGAATGGGAACTGGCGCGCGGCAGCCGCCAACACCGCGACCCCGATGGGCGCCAAGAGGAGAACGGCTCCTTTGGGCTGCCGATTCAAGAGCACTAAGAAGCCGACGGCCGCCAGCGCGAGATAAAGCGCTGGCGCCGGATAAGCAAGGCCAGCTGGCCCGCCATCGCCGAGCAACGCCTTCAGCTGGTCAAACGCGAAGATCAACGTCGAGTCCACACGCAGCGGCACCGCCGGAAAAGCCGAAGCCCAGAAGCGGTCCAAATATGCGCGCGTCGCGGGCGTAAGACTCGCCAACCCCGCCGCAGCCGCAAAAGTCGCAGAGGCCATCCATAGCGCCATGATCGGGGCCGTACCACGAAGAGGCCCCTGATCTTTGCGCCGTTCGCGCCACTCAATGAGAACCCATGATGCCGCAACCCCCGTAATGACAAGCACTGCCGGCTGTGAAAACCAAACCGCGATCGCGCCAGCACCTCCGGCCGCAAGCCGCCGCCCTCGGGCGACGCCGTCCTGTTGAAGCGCCAGCGCGAGCCACAAAAGCAGCACCGTGACAGCGACATCAGTGGAATACTGCTTGACTTGAGCGCCGTAGGTCACGAGCGGCGGCGCGGCCGCAAACAGCCCGACAGCCACGGCGGCCGCCCGCTCGTCCAGCAAACGCATGGCAACGCGCCAAAAAGCAACCAATCCCGTCAATGCGCACAAGAGTGGGAACAGCCGCAGGGCGTGATCGCTTGGGCCGAATGCCGTCACGGCGAGCTTCTCAGCCAGGAGAAAACCCTTTGGCGCCGTCTGGTCGTAGGACAGCGGCACAGTTAAAAGGTCCCAGAGAGAACGGTCGAGAACGTTTTGGGCTACCGCGATTTCGTCGAGCCACAGGGAAGTACTTGCCGCGTACTGAAAAACCCGCAACGCCACGCCAATCACCACCGCGGCTAGCAGTACATAACCCGTTTTTGTCCTTTGAAGCGCCATCGAGGCAGCAACTTGCCTTGTCTCCGGCAAGTACATCGAATGCGATGAGTCGATCAGTGGTTGCTATCCCCGATGGATTAAATCACGTGGCCAAACTAAAGGATAGTGGGCAAGGCGGCCTCTTTTGCAAGACGGAACACTGGTACAGCAAGATCCTTTTCGATATCATCCAGCGCCATATATGTGGCTAGAAACAGACGCCGAATCGGCACCGGGGCAGCCTCTACGCGAAGCCTTGCTGCTTCTGGCCTGTATTGCCCCCCTGGCAACTTATCCATGGGTTCTGGCGATATGGCCCGGGCAAGACAACCCGAATCATTTAGCCGTAACGTATTTTGTTGCAGAATTGCTTCATGGGGACTCTCCCTTTGAGGACATACTCGAAGCAAATCTCCGCCCGAGACCCTTTTCGCTTTTGTATTACTACTACCTGCTGGCCGGAAAAGCTTTCGGGCTGCCTGCGGCGGATCTCGTCCTGGTCACTTTCTTACTCGCGATCTTCCCAATCTTAACCTGGCTGTTGCTTCGGCGGCTTTTGCCCGGGCGCTGGTACAACGCCGTGCTGATCGCGCCACTGGCAAGCACCTGGATATTGATGATTGGTTTCATGCACTATCTGCTGGGCTTGGCGTTTGTTCTTGCAGCCTTGGGTCTATCGGCGCGCCGGACAGAGGGACTGCTCACTCAGAACTGGAGCGCCACTCCGGCTGTATCGCTGCTATTGGTCCTCGCCGTTTTGGCCCATGGCGCCGCTCTCCCCCTCGCCATACTGGGCCTCGTGGCGCTTCACCTGCCCGATATTTCCACGAGGCGCGGGTGGTCTTTTCTGCTCGCGGCCACGGCACCGGGTCTGTTGGTGCTGCTGGCTGATATTCCAGCGTACCGGGACGGCCTCAGTCCGGGGCGGTTTTCGATCCAGTATAGGAGTCTTGTCCCAAATGCATGGGACTTGGTTGTGCAACTCGCGCCTCTGGCCTTCGCGGAACTTCTCGTACGGCTGCCGGTGCTTGGGTTGTTGGCTATCTCCGCCGCGCGATCCGTTGCAAAGTTCGGCCTGCGCGGGAGGCAACCCCAAGCGGCTCTGGCGCGTCTCTGTGCATGTCTCGCCGCAGCATATTTTTTACTCCCCACGCACGTCGCTTCACGGGCATATTACGTCAATGCGCGCGTGGCCTTTCCGCTCTATGTCGGATTGGCACTCGCAGCTTCCACTCCCAAAGTCCTGCAGCGGGTGGGGACTCAAACATTCGTAGGGCTGGGTCTCTCGCTGGCCATCGCTTTTGTTCAGTTCCATACCGCACTGCCTATCAGCGATAGAATCGCGGAGATCGTGAAGCTGGGCGATTCGATCCGCCCGGGGTCCACCTTTATCCCGCTGCAGTTTCGTCCACAAGGAGACGCGCTCGGATACGCTCCGTTGCTACACGTGTGGGGCTATATTTCTATCCGCAGGAATGCCCTGGCGCCGTATCTCTTTGCCGATGGCGGAACGACAAAATATGGACGGGTAGGCTCTCGGGTACTGTCGTTTCGGAAACAATTCGGTCCCGATTTCTTCCCCTTCGTGAGCGAGTGGGCTCCTTCTACGCGTGATCCGGAGGTTTACTCTCAATTAATCTCTGCGGCCCGCGGCTACGATTATGCGCTGCTCGTCGACCCTCCGGATGAGTTCCTGGCGCTTGCGCGAGAGCAATGGGAAGAACAAGATAGCGCCGGAGCGGTTTACCTGTTCCGGACGAGAACAACGGCGCGATAACATAGGGGCAGACCTATGTGCCTGGCCTTAGGATTGACTTTAGGAGCCGCTCTCGGGACGTAATAGGCTGGGGCGAATGCCAGTAGTTAAAATCACCCTTTTTATCACGCTGACCGTCTTGGGTATATCGATACGACTCATAAAGATCACTCAGCCTTTTGTGGATCAATGGTCGTGGCGACAGTCGGATGTCGCCACGATTGCAGAAAACTTTTACAATCATGGCTTCAACGTCTTCTATCCGCAAATCAACTGGGCTGGAAATGCCCCGGGATACGTCGGCACGGAATTTCCTCTGATCCCGCTTATCGCATCACTCGGCTACGGCCTGTTCGGAGTCCATGAATGGGTCGGCAGACTGGTTTCGGTAGGGTTCTTTGCCGCCTCGGTGCCCTTTTTCTATCTTCTGGCGAAGAAAATATATGGTGAAAGATCTGCTTTCTTCGCGGTGGCCGTTTATAATATCGTTCCTCTAAGCGTTTTTGCCGGCCGGGCATTCATGCCGGACATGCCGGCGCTGGCTCTATCCATTATCGCTCTTTATTTTTTCCTGCAGTGGCTTGAAAACGAAAGAAGCGCCAAATTGTTCACTGGCGCGGCTTCCGCGACGGCGTTGGCTATTCTCATGAAGTTGCCCGCAATAATCTTGGGCTTACCCTATCTCTATGTCCTCTGGCAGCGTTACGGAGCCGGGTGGATGCAAAAACTTCATGTCTGGGGTTTTGCTGCGGCTTCGCTTGCTTTGCCTGCGCTCTGGTATTCGCACGCTTTTTTGATCAGCCTGAACCATTTTCCCTTTCACTTTTTTGGGGAGGCGGGTCTAGGGATTTTATCACTGGAACAATATTGGGACCTGCTCCGCCGCATCGCTACGTCCAGCCTGTCTCCCATTGTGTTTGCCGCCATGGTCATCGGAATTTTTTTGTTACCTTCGCGGGGAGAGTTGCGCTACGTTTTTCACCTCTGGCTGCTGGCCAATCTTTTATTTATCGTCTTTGCAGGAAAAGGGAACCGCAGGCATGAGTGGTACCAGTTGCCAGTCGCTCCGATTGCGGCTGCGTTTGCCGGCCACGTTTTTGAAGTGGGATGGCTAAGACTCAAGAGACAAAGGGTAACGAGGCTTCTTCGAGCCTTCGTGATCGTGGTCCTTTTTGGAGCGCTTGGTTACTTCTCTTATCGATATCTGATTCCTTTTTACGAGCCTGCGTTCGCTGCCCTCGAAATCGCGGGTCGCGAGCTTAACGCCACTGCCCCGAAGAATTCCCTGGTCGCAATAGCGGACAGCGGTAATCCGACCGGGATCTATTACGGCAAGCGAAAGGGTTGTCACATGTACAAGCCGGTCGATGGACCTGAAGCTGTAAACACTCTGGAGGAGTTAAGGAAGGCCGGAATAACTTTCTTCGTATTACCCAGCTACAATTTTCGCTGGCTCTCTGATTACCCGGAATTCCGGGAGCACCTGAGTCTTTACCAAAGGGTAAAGGAAACCGGTGAGTACATTATCCTCGATCTCACTGCCTCAAAGCATGAAGACCGGGCGCCACAGGCAAGAGCCGAAACAGCCCAAGCTCCAACCCTTGCCAAGGAGAGTCTCTCGGCCGAGATTTGCAGTTGCCCGACGCCCGAATACCGGTGCCGTAGGGGCTGACGGTGAATATCACGTTGATCGCAGGAAAAATGTGGTATGTTGAGGCGAACGTTTCTTGGATCTGGACCGATTATTCATGGATCGGGACGGAGGACTGACACTCCGCGTTGGCAAGACGGCTGATCCGGATAACAAAGGACTGCCATGAAGCACTGTCCCTTATGTGAAAAGTCTTACGGCGATGATATCGAGGTTTGCGAGTTGGACGGAGCTAAACTTGCAGATCTCTCTCCGAAACAGGACCTTCTGATCGGCAAAACGATCAAAGACCGTTATCGAGTAGTTGAGAAGCTGGGAGAGGGAGGCATGGGGACGGTGTATCTCGCGGAACAGCTCAATATGCAAAGAAAGGCGGCCTTGAAGGTCCTGCATGAGAGGTACGCCAGAGACGATGAATTCGTCCAGAGGTTCCGGCATGAAGCCCGACTCGCCGCTTCCCTCAATCACCACAACGTCGTCACGATTTACGATTTCGATCAGGCGGAGGATGGAAGTCTCTTTATCGCAATGGAGTACGTGCGGGGGAAGCGCCTGAGCGAATTGATTCGGCAGGAGAGTCGTCTCGGCCTCGCCAGCGCAATACGATTGGGGATTCAGATATCCGAAGGCCTGGAGGCAGCCCACCGCGCGGGGATCATCCATCGCGACATCAAGCCCGACAACATCCTGGTCGTCGGCGACCGCGCCGACGAAGTCAAGCTCATGGACTTCGGCATTGCGCGGCTAAAAAGCACCGAGATCGCCACCAGGCTGACTCGTCCTGGCATGGTCGTGGGGACGCCTGAATACATGGCGCCGGAGCAAATCCAGGGCGGGGAGATCACTGAAAGGACGGACATCTATGCCTTTGGGATCGTGCTCTACGAGATGTTAACCGGTAATGTGCCGTTTAGCGCCTCAACACCCAGCGCCGTCTTGATCAAGCATCTCAGCGAGGCGCCGGTTCCGCTGGTAAAACTGCGCAAAGCGATTCCAGCTATCGTAGAACAGGTCGTAACGCAAGCGCTCGAGAAAAAACCGGAAAAGCGACAGCGCAACGTGGCAGAGGTGGGCGATGCTTTGCGCAAGGCGCTCGCAACTCTGGAAGCGGAACAGGTCCCCAAGACCATGGTGGCTCCTGCGGCCACCTTGATCAGTAAGGAAATGGCATCGCTCGTGAAAAACAAACAAGAACCGGTCCCCTCCACGATTGTAGCCACTCAGCCGGTCGAGGTTGTGAAAATATCAGAGAGAGGAAGGCCCAATTGGGACCGGATCGGAATGGCTGCCTTCGCTCTTTTTTTGGTGGCGGGAGTGATTGCGGCAATCTATCTATATCGATTACCTTCCGGCGAAATTTCGGCTCCTCTACCAGCCCCTGTAACGAAGGCGCCCGAGTCTCCCTCTCCCCCTCCGCCAGCGCAACTCGTATCGCTGAGGGTTCTTACAGATAAAAAAGAGCTGCACGTCAAGGAACATGTCGCTCTAAAGGTTCAAGGGGAGTATTCTGACGGAAACGTTCTGAATGTCGCCGAAGGATTACAATGGCAAAGCAGCGATCCAACTATCGCTCAGGTTGACCCTCGGGGGGAGGTCCTCGGCATTAGAGAAGGAAGGGCTGAGATAACGGTCTCGTATTCCGGCCTGAGAGCCTCTCCCGTGACATTGGTGGTCAAAACCGGAGTGTTGGAAAAACCGGCCCTTGCGCCCGAGCTCGAGTCATTGGCCTTGTACGCCCCCAAAAGAGAATTGGAGACAAAAGAGCGCGTGACCCTCAGCGCAAAGGGCAAATACTCTGATGGAAAAGAGACGCAAGTTTCCAAAGGAGTCCAATGGCAAAGCAGCAATGAAAGTATCGCTGTCGTAAATCCGCGAGGAGAGGTGCGCGGACAAGCCGAAGGGCAGGTCCAGATCACCGCCCGATACCGCGGAGTGGCAAGCCCTCCTCTAAGCCTGACGGTAAAGGGTGGTATCAAATCTCCAGAGCCGGAAAAACGCAAACCGGACGGGGTCGAAAGTTACCTGAAGACTGCGAACGCTCATCGCGAGCGCGGAGAGTATGAAGAGGCCCTGGCCCAGCTCGAGAAGGCCAAAGGGATCGACCCTTCCAATAAAGACGTTCTGAAGTTAATCGAGGTTACCCGCAGGGCCTGCGAGGCCGAGAAGCGGCTGGGGCGCTCCGAGCTCCGATGCGGGACCGCCTTCTGACTCACCGTGGTTGGATCGCGCGCTGCTGCCGCTCATCCCGTCGGGCTCGATCTATTTCCTCCTCCAGCTCTTTTCCCACCCATTCCCCGTTTGCAATGAGCTTTTGCCGGTCGACCTTCCGCTTGGCTATCATTGCCAGGCTGCTTTGTATCTGCTTGCGGATTTCTCTTCCTGGATCCCAAAACCGGCCGTACTCCGTGTTGGCCGTTACGTACTCCAGCCAGTTGTGGCCGTCTCTTAACGCCCGATCGACTTCTCTAACACCCGGTTCCTGCACAGACTCCGCGGCGGCTCTTTTCCTCAGATAATCTGCTCTGGTCCTTTTGATCTGCTCGATCAATGGATCATTGGCGCCCGCCTTCTTGAGCTCCCTCTCTGCTTCCTTTGTTAAGTCAAACCCGACGCCTCTCTCTTGTACTATAGTAGCCAGTCGTTTGGGCAATACTCCCTGTTTCAGCGCATAGGCAACATCTTGCAACGAAAGAAGATTTTCCGGCTTGGGCTGCTTTTGCTGGCGCATAAGCGTGAGGCCGAGATACAACCTGGCCAGGAAATCGTCCTCAGAGCGGGAGACGGCGCCGTCAAGAGCCTGTCGCGCCTCGGGAAACTTACCCATTGCATAATAAGCCCGTCCCACGTACGTCCATACCCCCTGGCGAAGAGGCGCAAAGTCGGCAATGTATTCGGGCTCCAGTTCCGCGGCTCGCTGAAAATGCGCCAGGGCGACCTCCGGTTGTCCATTTATTAGAGCCAGCCGCCCGGACTGTACTTCTCCTCCAGCCCTGATGGAGACACACCCGGAGAAGACCGACGAAAAAATAAGGAACCAAAATAGTCTCTTCACGATTGCCTCGCGCTCACCCGATTTATATCAAAGACTCGAGCTTTCAACCGACACAGCCACCGCAAAGCCTTGCCTCTGGTGCGCCGTTTAGCCGCGGATGTTTCGGACCGCGGATCACCGCAATCACAACGCCAGTCCGGACACAGGGTTTACCTGCAGGGATCATTGGAGTATATACCAGAAACAGTCCACCGGAGGTAGATATGGAAGCGAAAGAGCTTTTTGACGCAGGGAACCTCTCAGCCGCCATCGACCAACTCAACCAAGATCTGAAAGCCAACCCGACAGATTCCCACAGTCGGACGTTTCTTTTTGAACTGCTTTGTTTTTCCGGGGACCTTGAAAGAGCCGGGCGTCAACTGGATACGATTGCCCAGCTTAGCGGCCAGGTGACGGTTGAGATCGGTGTCCAGCTCTACCGGAATATCTTGCAGGCTGAGAAGGCGCGCCGCCATCTCTTTACTGCAGGGGGGCAGCCTAAATTTCTGCTCGAGGCGCCGCCTTATGCAAGACTCCATTTGGAAGCGATTGAAAAGTTGAGAGGTCCCAACCCTGCGGAAGCAAGCGCTCTGCTTCATCAGGCCGGCCAGTTGCGCTCGCCGTCGAAAGGCCGGCTTGATGGCGGGTCGTTTGAAGATTTCAGGGACTGCGATGACCTACTGGCGCCGTTTCTCGAGGTGATCATTCAGAAAGAATACGCTTGGCTTCCTTTCGAACAGATCCAGCGCGTTGAAATCTCACGCCCCAAAAGACTTCGAGAATTGATCTGGGTTCCGGCCAAAGTCTCATTGCATGAAAAACCCTTAGGCGACGTTTATCTCCCCGTTCTCTATCCTCGGACAAACGAAGATCCGAACGATCTAATCAAGCTTGGACGCATGACTGACTTGAAGCCCATGAGCGCGGATTTGGTTCTCGGAGTGGGACAGAGAATTTTTCTCGCGGGAAACGAAGAGAAGCCCATTCTTGAAATCAACGAGATCGAGTTCCAGACGGGAAATTCATGATCGGCGGGCTCGGGCCGAGCCCTTGAATTTCCTTGATTTTTTTCTGTCGCAAGGTCAAATTTGGCTGAGACGATATAAGACCGACGAGAGCATTTTTAGGGTAAAGCGATGGCAGAAGCTTTAGAGGAAGCGCCTTCCAAATCAACGACCTGGTTCCGGAGGGGCTGGGCGACACTGACGCGGGCAGGAAAAATCTCCCCTCAGGCCGCCGGGCAGGAAAGTACGAGCGATGCTCTGAGGAACCTCTTTACTGATCTCATCGCGTACGTCTTGTTCTTTGAAGCCATCTGCGGTGAGAAATCCCCCCCGGTCAGCCAGGTTCGAGAAAAAATCGTGTCTCTTATCAGCGCCCAGGAAGATCGAGTTAAATCCGGCGAAGTCGCCTCGGAAGCTTACCGAGAGGCGCGTTTCGCCGTTCTGTCGTGGGTTGACGAAACTATCTTCAATTCATCGTGGCCCCACCGGGGCCAGTGGCAGCATCTGATGTCCACTTACTACCGCACGCTTAACGCGGGCGAGGAATTCTTCCGGCATCTCGACAGCCTCCCTTCGACCGCGCGAGAGATCCGGGAGATCTACTTCCTTTGCCTGGGACTGGGATTCCAGGGAAAGTACGCTTTTGTAGACGGCGCCAATCAGCTTCGCGAACTCAAACATCTCCAATATCGTCAAGTTGCAAGCCCAAGTGACGTGCGGCAGGAATATCGGCGCCTGTTTCCCGAAGCGTACCGAAAGGCTCAGGCGGCAAGGCCGGCGCCGGCGCCTCGTGTCCATCCGGTATGGTTCGCTTTGGCGATTCTCCTTCCGGTTGTTTTGTTTGTTTCTTACTGGCTTATTCTAAGAAGAGAAACCAACCGGCTTCTCGCTGTTATCGAGCAGCGCCCCACCATCGCCAAGCCTGTCGAAATCGACTGGAGGCGGTCTTTGGTTGAGGAACTGCGACGACGCGGCATCGATGCGCGGGAGACTCCTCGAGGAATTTTGGTCACGCTTGGCGGCATCCTTTTTGCCGCCAACAAAGCAGATCTCGCCCCTGATGCGGAGAGAAGGATCGAGGATCTTGCCTTCGCCGTCAAGCGACATGCTCCTGAAAGGAAAGTCTACGTCGAGGGCCATGCCAGCCAGGAGAAAGGCGTAGCTGAGGAGCGTAACCAGCGCCTATCGGAGGATCGGGCGCGAAAAGTCGCCGAGACTCTTGTGCGTTATGGTTTGCTCAGCGAGAAAGTCAGCGCGCGCGGCTTCGGCTCCAGTCGCCCCGTGGCCTCAAACGATAACGAGAGCGGGCGACGCCAGAATCGCAGGGTCGAAATCCTTATCGAGAATTAGCCCGAATATTCACGGACACCGCCAGGAATATGGCACACTGTACCCGAGGGTGAGCCTTGTAGTTGCTTCGGCCTAAGAAATTTCTTTCGATAACGATCAGCCATGGAGACCCAAGACAAACCGCTACAAGTGGTTGCCTTCGGAGAAAGCGACATTGGCCTGGTGCGGGGCAACAATGAAGATAGCTTTCTGATCACTGACCTGACGCACGGCGTCGCTACCTGCGCTTCCACCGCTCTCGACCATGTCGTGGGGGAAAAAGGGATCCTCTTTCTTGTCGCCGATGGAATGGGTGGCGCGGAGGCGGGCGAGGTCGCGAGCCAGATGGCGGTCGAGGTTGTATCGAGAGAAGTATTTGAAAATTTAACTAAAAGCCAGGATCTGAACCGACCCGGATTCGTCGAGATCCTCAAACAGGCGATTCAGCGAGCGAACGAGGTCATTCATGAGGAGAGTCTGTGCAATCAAAAGCGCCAGGGCATGGGGACAACGCTCACTGCCGCGGCCGTTTACGATGCCGCCATATTCTTTGCTCAGGTTGGGGACAGCCGGGGATATCTGGTCCGCAACGGCGCGGTTACTCAGATGACGCGGGACCAGAGTCTGATCGCCCATCTCGTCGCCTCAGGTGCCGTGGATCACAAAGACGCCAGAAACCACCCTCAGCGGAATGTTATACTTCAAGCCATAGGTGTTGCAAAACAAGTCGATGTGGCCGTTTCTTATGCCGAACTAAAGAGGAATGACCGGGCAGTCCTGTGTAGTGATGGTCTATCGGGAAAAATCGATGGAGAGGAGCTACAAGACGTGATGGAAAAGTGGCAGGAACCGAAAGAAGCCTGCGGCCAGTTGATCACCATAGCGCGCGAGCGAGGCGGAGAAGACAACATCACCGTAATTGTGGTCAAATTTGAAGGCGAGGGACTGCCACCGCCCACCGCCGAGGAGCAGCCAACTTACCAGGAATTCAAGGAAAGCAAACGGCGGGGTTTCTGGCCCTGGAGTAAAAACCAATAGGATTTTGCATTCCGAAACGGAAAACTCAGAGCCTGAGTTTGAGATGAAACACCGAACCGAGAGTGCTCAACAGGGTCAGACTGCCTCGATGTAGCGTTCGAAAAATGATAACTCTTGGAGTTTTTTTCGACGGTAAAAACCTTCGATGAAGTACTGTCCCATATGTGAAAAGAAGTACGGGGATGAGGTCGAGGTTTGCGACGTGGATGGAAGCACTCTTCGAGACGCCTCTCCCGCGCAGGATTCTTTAATCGGCAAAATAATCAAGAGCCGCTACCGGGTAATTGAGAAGCTCGGTGAGGGCGGCATGGGAACGGTCTACCTCGCCGAACAGGTCAGCATCTCTAGGCGGGTCGCGCTCAAGGTGCTGCACGCGGAGTTTGTCAGGGATCCTGAGTTTATACGGAGATTCCGCCAGGAGGCGCGTCTCGCGGCATCCTTAAGCCATCGCAATGTTGTCACAGTCTTCGATTTTGACCAGGCGGATGATGGAAGTCTTTTTATTGCAATGGAGTACGTGCAGGGGAAGAGCCTTAGCGCGGTCATTCGCGACGAGGGCGCCCTTCACGTTGCCAGGGCTGTGCGGTTGGGGATCCAGATCGCTGAAGGTCTCGGGGCTGCTCACCGCGCGGGAGTGATCCATCGGGACATCAAGCCCGACAATATCATGGTCGTCGGCGATCGGGCTGATGAGATAAAGCTCATGGACTTCGGCATCGCGCGGCTGAGAGATACCGGCGCGGGCACCCGCTTAACCCGCTCCGGGATGATTCTCGGGACGCCTGTCTACATGGCGCCGGAGCAGATCGAAGGCGGCGAGGTAACCGAAAGAACGGACATCTACGCCTTCGGAATTGTGCTCTACGAAATGTTGAGCGGGAATGTGCCGTTTAGCGCGCCCACTCCCAGCGCTGTCTTGATCAAGCACCTTCAGGAAGCGCCCGTGCCGTTGCGTAAGCTGCGCAAAGAGATTCCTACCCAGATTGAGCGCGTGGTGATGCACGCGTTGGAGAAAAAACCTGAGCGCCGCCCGGCCCATATGTTGGATGTGGTTGAGGAACTCCGGAAGGCCGAAAAAGCGCTGGAAGTAGCCTCGAAAGCCTTTTTGGCGACTCCACGGCAGACGATAGAAAAGGGATGGGGACACCTGCAATCACTGAGGAAGTTTGGTGCGCTTCTTCCTCGCTTGAGGAGAACTGAACCGAACGAATCTCTACAACCGGAGCAGGCACCCCAAACGGTTTCTCTCGACGAAAAAGCCGCACTACGAATTGAAGAGGCTGCCGTACGAGAAGTTGAAGAGGCTGGCAAGACGGTGTCCCAGGAACAGGTTCCCGGGACGGTTCTGGCCACGCGGCCGCTCGATGTTGCGGCCGAGCTGCCCGAAAAGTCAAAGTTTCAGTGGAAAGAAATTGGGATCGGGGTTGGGGTATTCGTCGTGATTTTAGGCGCAACGGTCGGTGGGCTCTACCTGTTCCTCAAGAGTGGAGGAAGGGAAGAGCGTCAAATTTCTCCTCAAACCGAGACCAGAGAGGCGCCGCCTCCCGCTCCGTCTCCAACCCTGGCCTCGCTCACGGTTCAGGCGGAAAAGACCGAGCTCGAGCTGAAAGAGCGCGTGCCGCTCAGCATCGAAGGCAGATATTCTGACGGTAAAACGACAACCATCTCCGAAGGTGTGGAATGGCAAAGCAGCGACAGGAGCGTCGCCGAGGTGACCCGCGCCGGAGAGGCCATCGGTCACAAAGAGGGCAAAGCCAGAATCACCGCCAACTATGGCGGGCTTAAAGCTCCTACTCTGACGCTCGTGGTCAAAGGCAGACCGCCGGACCCGCTTCCTCCCGCCCCCATACCGCGGCTGGCATCGCTCACCGTGCAGGCGGAAAAAACCGAGCTGAAGATCAAAGAGCGCGTGCCTCTAACCGTCAAAGGCAGATATTCTGACGGTAAAACGACAACCATCTCCGAAGGTGTGGAATGGCAAAGCAGCGACAGGACCGTCGCCGAGGTGACCCGCGCCGGAGAGGTCATCGGTCACAAAGAGGGCAAAGCCGAAATCACGGCCCGTCACGCCGGGGTTATCAGTTCTGCGTTAACCCTCTCGGTCAAAAGCAGCGATGAGCCTTCGAAGCCCGAAGAAACGAAAACAGAAACCATTCAGGATTTTAGGCGAAGACTACTCCGTTAAGAAAGCGAGGTGCCAGTGAAGAACTTTTTGTTCTTGATCATTACAGCCACAGGCTTAAGCGCATGCGTGGAGCGCTCGATTCTGCTTGTACACCCCCAATCTGGAGAAAAGATCCAGTGCTCAGAGGATAATGCGGCCTGCTTGCAACAGTATGAAGCCAAGGGCTACTCCCGTGTTGATAAGACCACAGCCGAGGAACGCTCCAGATCCAGGGTTCAAACCAGTCCTGGCGGGCAAATCACTGTGATACAGGGCGGAGCATCGAGATAGCGTCTGGTGGGCTCTGGGGTTATTCATCCAGGGCAAAGAAACGCTAAAATTCATTTTCTCCATTCCGAAAGATGAAATACACCCACACACAAAACAAACGAAATCGACGAGATGAACAAGAGACCAGAAAGACCGGTTTTTTGGCTTACATTCCCATAATATTATATCCCCCGTCCACGTGGAGAACCTCCCCGGTCACGGCGCTCGCCATGTCGCTGACCAGGTACAGGGCCGCGCGCGCGACCTCCTCCGCGTCGACGTTTCTCCTGAGGGGCGCTCGCTCGCTGCTGTAGTGGAGCATCTCTTTAAAACCCGGGATGCCGGCGGCTGCGAGCGTCTTAATCGGTCCTGCAGATATAGCGTTGACTCGGATTCCCTTTGGCCCCAGGTCATGAGCCAGATATCGCACACTGGCTTCCAGGGCAGCCTTAGCTACCCCCATGACGTTATAGTGCGGGATAACCTTCTCTGATCCCATATAGGTCAGGGTCAGAATAGCGCCTTTTCGTCCCTCCATCAAAGAAGCCGCGTGGCGCGAGAGAGCCACGAGAGAATAGCTGCTGACATCAAGCGCCAGTTGGAAACCCTGCCGGCTCGTCTGGAGATAAGGATTGGAGAGATCCTCTTTCGCGGCGAAGGCGATGGCATGGACGAGTATGTCAAGCGCGCCCCATTCGGCCTTCAGAGTTGCAAACACCTCGTCGATCTGGCCGTCTTTGGTAACGTCGCATGGTAGAATGATCCTCGATCCGATCCCTTCGGCCAGAGGTCGCACCCGCTTCTCCAAAACCTCGCCGGCATAGGTGAAAGCAAGCTCCGCGCCTTCCTCGTGAAGGGATCGGGAAATCGCCCACGCGATACTCCGCTCGTTAGCAACACCAAAAATGACCGCTTTTTTCCCCTTCAACATCTCCATTGAGTTCCTTCCTTTTTTCTTCCCTAATCACCCGACCGGGCCTTGGATCTTCAGATTCAAGCCAAAATGGGCAATCCAAAATCCAACCGCGTCACCTATTGGTCATCTTTTTGCCCTTGAGCTCTTTACCCGTTGAACGCTTTTGCAACCCTCTCTGCCAGAGGTATTCTTTTTCACCCGCGCGCTTCGCTATCCACCTTGAGAGAACAAAAAAAAGATCGCTCAGGCGATTCAGGTATATCAGCGGCCATAGACTCAGCTCTTCCTGCCGCGAAAGTCGAAGGACCTCCCGCTCCGCTCTGCGACAGATCGTTCGGCACTGGTGCAAGTAGGCGCCAATCCTGCCCCCTCCCGGAAGCACGAATGAGTTTAGCGGCTTGAGCTCTCTCTGGCATTGGTCGATCATTTCCTCGATCCATTTCACCTCCCGCTCCCCGACCCGGTACATTCCCTCACGGAAAAATTCCGCCGGTGTCGCCAACTCGCTGCCTAAATCAAAAAGCTCGTCCTGAATTTTTCTCAGCAGCTCATCCAGAAACGAATGGGCACTGTCCTCTTTTTGCTTTAACTTCTCCTCGTTGAAAACCCGCGCGAGTCCCACAGTTGAATTGAGCTCATCGAGCGTGCCGAAGGCCTCGATTCTCGGAGAGTCCTTTGGGACTCGCTTGCCTCCCACCAGTGCGGTTTCACCAGTGTCTCCAGTCCGGGTATAGACGCGTGTTATCCGGATCGCCATAGTATTTCCTTGCCTCTTCGATAATGCGATTATTCTGTTTCCCCCGAAACCAGCGCAGTCGAAGCGGGCCTCGGGGCGCAAGGCTTCGGGCCGCGGCCGACCTGCCTGTGCGCCCGCCTGCCAGGGCGCGGGCAGGTGTC
>JACQUW010000014.1 GCA_016210115.1 Deltaproteobacteria bacterium
AGGGCGATCCGGCAGAAGGCGTTGGAGGACGGAAAAACCATCTATATGGCTGTTCCCAAGCTCCACGCAACCAAGCCATTCATCGAACTCGATCCTGAAAAGCTCAAGACCTCAGCCTACAACGCATCTTCAATAATGGGAGCATCCAAATACGGACGGCCGGTTTCCCTGCACGAGATGAAGAAGATCGATCTTATCGTTTGCGGATCGGTCGCCGTCAATCGTAGCGGCGCGCGAGTCGGAAAAGGCGGCGGCTATTCGGATCTCGAATACGCTCTACTCAGGGAGGAGAGAAAAGTTGATGCCCGCACTGTTATCATCACGACGGTGCACCCGCTCCAGATCATCGATGAACAAATTCCGATGACCGAGCACGATATACCCCTGGACGTGATCATCACGCCGGAGGAAGCGATAGAGCTGAAATCGCATTACCGAAAACCCGAGGGGATATATTGGCCTATTTTACCTCAGGAGAAAATCGACGCGATTCCGGTGCTGAAGAACAGGAAGCAAGGCTAATCTGTTTGTTCCCTGAGGAGCCGTCGTGCCATAGCAGGCAGGGCATCACGGGTTGGTCACGCACCCCTTGAGGCCTTCCCGCATCCCCCGATCCGCTCGCGCTTCATAGTCCGGCACCTCGTTAAGCAAAATGATGTCGTCATAAGTGCCGTGACCTCTTCCCATTACTCTCGCCTCAGGATGGACGCTGTTATGATGAGCCACGGGGAGTCCGTACTTTTTCCAGGTCTCGTAGTAATTCCGCATCAGCTCGATGTAAAACTCTAAATGGACCGGGGGCTGTTCATTGCGCAAGACCAGGTTAGAGCCGGGTTCTCGACGCCACTGGTTAAACCGGGGAAACACCCCATGCCGCATCATAAAATCAATTCCCTCGCTCGTCGATTTTAAGGCCTCCGCAACTGTTGGATAACCATAAGGCTTGGCCAACTCGAGGCCGCAGACGAAATTCGGCCGCACATTGGCCTCGCCGAAAACATCCACCGACTCCACCATCCACTTTACCCAATTCTCCCACCCGACGCGCCGGCTCTTGCCCGGGTTGATCCACTCAAAAAGCCTCTTGTCCCAAACCTCCATATTCGCGTGGTGGCAGTCGACCCCGGCAGCCCGATAACGCTTCATTGTCTCCTTGTCTTTGGCGTTGGTCTGCAAGTTGACATACCGCCTGTGCCCTCCCCACTTCAGCGCCGAAGCATACTCCAAGTAAAAACTGTCCTCATCTTTCCCGTGCAGCGTCTTTAGAATCGTCCCTCCGGTAATAATGAAATCGATAGTTGGAGGAAACCCCACCTCCTCCGTCGCATCCTCCTCAATGGAACGCGCCACCTCGACCATATACGGAACAGGCTTCACCGGGGCATTGAACGTAAAATCCTTTGACTCCTTCATCTGCCGGGCATTGATGTTGATATCGCAGAAGCGACATTCCTCATCCGGCCCCCAATACTGGCAGTTGCGAAATACCGTGACAAAGTAGCCGTACGCAATGATCTCATGATACGCGGTGCCGTCTTCGAACTTCCGTGCGTAGTACTTGAGCGGTTTGGGAAAAGAGACATTGCAGATCTCTCGGCCTTTCAAGAGAAGTTTTGCTTGGCCCTCTACGACGTCAATCACATAAGGCGACTTGGAATCCAAAGTGGTCTGAACCGTCACGGGCCTGAGACCGTAATCTCCCCCGCGGATCGTGAACCACTCGGGAATCTTCCGGTGCTCCTTCCGTTTCATCTCCGTCATCGGCATCAGATCGTAAGAGAAAAGACGGTAGGATTTAACCAGGGCGTGCCCGGCAAGCTCTAGCGCGGCGTCTGTAAACCAGTGGCCCACGCGAAGGAGATCCTGTTTAAGGATAACCTCGCGGGGGACGTCTGAATATTTGGCAAAGTAAGATTCTATATGGCTCAATCCTGTGGGGCTTTCCGTTTGCATTGTTGCTCCGATTTCCCTTCTATCCCAGATCATTCACGACCAGGCAAAAACTATAGAGCACTCCACCTGAGAGGTGAGCCTTGAAGAGAGAGAGCACAGGAACGTGCAATTTCGATGACGTCTTTGGTGCTCGGCTATCTGTCTCATCGCACCGCTGTCAGTCGCTGCAGCTCGCGCGTTTGAGTTGGGCCTCAAGGCAGAGGCCTATTGCTCTCGACCGGAAAGGCTCGCCTCTCAGGGGCCGGAGCAGCGAGTAATGCAGGCTGACGCGCCGGGGCAATAACCTAATCTCTAATGTCCTGCAAAAACGGTTCTGTCGAGATTTTTAGTCCAATGCCCTTTTCCCGGGCCAATGTGTACGCCTTACCTGCTACAGCGGCAAACTGAAACCCCAGAAGACCGAGGTTGTGAAAGAAGGTAATCTGGTCAGGCGACGCGCGCCTCTTCGATGGATCACTCAGCAGGTCTATCAACGAGGGATATTTTAGAAAGTCCGTATTGCTCACGGGCCGTTTCGGGATACGGGCGATCTCGTCCGGCCGGCCAATCATCCATGTGGCCCAGCCATAGTGGCGTTCCGAATCTTCCTTTCCCATGCCGGTTCCGAGCGTTTCGGCGCCGACTTGCACGACGAGGTCGCAAAGCTGCACGACATCCCAACCCCACTCTTTGGAGCTCACATTGGTTAGGTGCATTCCCTTTTCGATCCAAGACGGATCCGTGACAACCAAACCCGTAGCGTCAGTGCAAGTCGCCACGATATCGGAGCCCCGAACCACCGGCTCGGGACGGTCATAAGGCTCCACTGGGATGCCGATTTCCCGGCTCATCTCCTCGGCGTAGGCTTCTCGATGAGCCTTGGTCGGGCTGTACACCTTCGCCCTGGAAAAATGGCGCACCTCACAAAAGGCAGACAAATAAGCCCGGGCCATACCTCCAGATCCCAGTATTCCGACCACGGAGACATCCTCCCGGGCCAAATACTGCATTCCTAAAGCCGCCCCGGCTGCGACACGCAAATGGTGCAGGACACCATCGTTCATAATCGCCAACGGCTCCCCATTTCGCGTGCTGAATGCCATCAGAAAGCCGCTGAAAGTCCCGGGCCGAACGCAGTGTAACTCATCGGTACCTTCCTTTGTCCATGTGACGATATCCGACTTCATGCGGGTCACGAAGATACCCATGGGCTCAACGGCCCCTTCCATGCTGCCCCAGCGGTAGTAGCCGTCGGAGCGGCCGCATGGAACCCAAACGTCGGTTCTGGGCCTGGAAACTGCTTGACCCTGGGCCAGCGCATGAAAGGCATCTGCCAAAGCGTCGATGCAGTGCTTCGGCGTCAGCAGTTGCGAAATATCTCGGTTGCTTAAGTAGATCATCGGAAAACCACCAAACCAGGCATCGCTTTGCCTACCTTTTTGCTCGGGCTACAAGCCCCTCATAAAATGGGCTCTTCTGGACAACGTCCACTGCGGCTTCATAAACGACGTCTTCTACATTAACTCCTGCTACCTTTGGATTGGTAACCGCGAGAAGCCGCTGCATGTTTTGTATCCCTTTCGTATTGGGCCTGATATCCAGACTATAAAGCCACTGCAGCACCCCGTATCCGCTCTCTGCCTCTTTAGTGCTTGGAAGTCTCAGGTGTTTCACCAAGGATTTTAAGGCCGTTTCTTTGTGGGCCGGGTTCTGAACAAAGGCTATTGACTCAAGAACTCCTTTAAGAACTGAATCCGCTATCTGAGGGTTCTGCTTTAGATAAGAGCGCCGCGCCGCCAGCGCGAGCCCTTGGTAGGCAATCGGCGCTTTCCCGATATCCAAGAGCACCGTGAAGCCCTTATCCTTGAGCAGAGCGCTGAAGGTATAACCCAAATAAGCAGCGTCGATCCTGCCCGCCATCATCGCCTGGGTGAGCACGGACTGATCCCCAACGATTAGGACCGTAATTTTGTCCCTTGTTGGTTCCAGCCCCAAATGCTCCAAAGCAAGCATGGAAAGCGACCACACTCCGCCGCCAATGCTTTGAACCCCAAGCTTTTTTCCCCTGAGATCTTCAGCTCTTCGGATCGCTGGAGCTACCATAAAGTCACCGTCAGGCCGGTTAACGACACCCCCAAAAAAGGCGACGTCGAGACCTCCGACGAAGCCATTTAACACCGACCCCGGGATCGTAAAGGCCATTTGTACGTCCCCTGACGCTAGAGCGGCTACGGTTTGTCCGCCGGTGCGAATCGTGATGAGCTCAACGTTCACGCCGTGCCTGCGGAAAAAGCCCTGCTCGACACCGATCCAGAGAGCCAGAAGCTTTTCATTGAACGCTCCATAAGCGATCCGCACAAACGGCAACTCCGCAGCTTGAGCAAGACGTATGCTGAGAGTTAGAAACAACAGGGAAAGCGCGCCCCACACCAACAACTGCTTCGGATGCATACTGCGTCGAATCATTCCGAACCTCCGGTTTACCAGAAAGCCTCCTTACCCTAATCGGAAGCTAATGTCCATCTTTATGTCCGGCTTCAGGAGAGGGCGCAAAATCCGAATCGGACCTTACTAACGTTGATGTTGAAGAGGAGTTTCGCTTATCTGTCCATTTCGATGGACGCAGTATTCTTGTTCACCGTTAACGACCATGAAGACCAATTCATCATTTTTTAGCGGTTCACTTACACGCTAATGGTTCATTGCCGTTACTCCTGTTTTGCGACGCAGGCCCAACCAACGGCTTGAGACGGAGCGGCAAAATGCGCCGCCCGGTCACACAAAACGTTAGGCTTTTGAAGCATGGGGATACATCGAGACCTGGTAGAAACAAATCGAAGCTTATAGAGTCCACGCAGCCTGATCGTTGTGGATGTGGGTCCAGGAAACAATGGCCGAGAATAACTGGGGTCTGGCATCTGGCTGACGATGAACAAAGATCCAGCCGCTACGCGTCTGGCTTAAACGCAAGGACTGCACTTCAACGCGCCTCTGTTCTTTATCCTTGACTCAGAATGTGGACGAAAGTGCTGGGCGAGACAATGCGGGTGGCCTTGTAGGATGTGAGATTCAGAAGGGCCTGGTCGCCGGTGACCAGGTAATCGGCTGCCCCAGCCTCAGCGCACGCCAGGAACTTGAGGTCGGCAGGCTCGACTTGCGGGTAGGGATCGATGGAGACGGGGCCTACCAGTGAAGCTTCCAAATTCAGGGCGTCCAGTAGCCGTGCAACCACCGCTTCGGTTAAGCGGTATTTCCTGAATATCTTCGGACGGCGCAGGACCGCTTCGACTTCTTCCAGGATTTCCGGTGTCGTCAAGAGGATGAGCTCGTTCCGGCGCCAAGCCTCAAGAATCTCGTATGGGTTCCCGCGGGAGAGGATGACGCCGCTAACCAGCACATTCGTGTCAACGACCGCCTTGAGCACGCCTGCCCCGCGCTAAACGTCCACTTTCCCTAACCCCTCTGAGCGCCTCGCTCACGTCTCGCTCGACCTCACCAGGGCTTCTGCTTCGGCTCTTCGACCGGATCTCATCCAAGACTTTGAAGCGTGCTTCCCGCTCTGACATCCAACGTTGATAGAGGTCGAAGTCAATAATAGCCACCACGGGCTTGCCCTGTTTTTCCACGATGACCGTCTCTTTCCCGAAACGGACCATGCCTAAGATATCGGAAAATTGCGCCCTGGCCTCTTTCGCCGAAACTCGCTTTGCCATAACCGTCTCCTCTATTGTTATTTATGATAATTTCGCTAATTCTGTCAATAGTTTGCACTCTGTAAACTGTGGCCCAGCCGGTGGTGAGCGAGACGTCCCCGTTCCCAGCCAGGGGTCGAAAAAGGGATCTCAGGAAAAGGGGTCAAATCCGGTCTTGGCTCCTGCGATGCCGCGTTCGATGGCTGATGAAATCGACGCTAACGGAGCCAGAAAACAGATCCGAAGCTGTCTCGCAGCGATCTAAAGCTTGCTTTGAGTTCTTGTCTGGCGGCTAGATTAGCCCCCCGAGCCGGGATCTCCACCGGCATTAGCATTGTGTCTCATAAATTCATTGAGTAATCTTAGGGTCAATTCGAACTCTCACGATGACGATTCCCCCGGAGATAAGCTGGAGTTTGCAAATCGGGTCCGGTGTTTGTTGGACTCTGGTTTATATCTTTATCATCAAACTGGGATTCCAGGAGAAGACGTATGGTATGCCGATCGCCGCTCTGTGCGCGAATATCTCCTGGGAATTCATTTTTTCTTTCATCTATCCGCATGAGCCGCCGCAAAACATTATCAGCGTGGTATGGTTTATCTTCGATCTGGCCATCGTCTATCAGGCCCTGCGCTTTGGAAAGAGTGAATTCGACCGTGAGGTCGCCGCGGGATTTTTCTACCCGACTTTTCTCCTGACCTTGACTTTGGCGTTTTCCGCCGTTCTGGCGATAACCTGGGAGTTTAGAGATTGGGATGGCAAGTACGCGGCGTTTGGGCAAAATCTTATGATGTCGATTCTGTTTATCGCGATGCTCCTGAAACGGAAAAACGTGAGAGGCCAGTCTATTTACATAGCATTCTTCAAGATGGTCGGGACGCTACTCCCGTCAATCCTCTTTTTCCTGAGTTTCCCCGCATCGGTCCTTCTAAACTTCCTTTACATCTCGATCTTCGTTTTCGATCTGATTTATCTGGTCATGTTGGGAGTAAAACATCGGGAGTTGGGAATCAACCCGTGGAAAAGAGTTTGAGCTGCAACCGTGGAAAAGGCTTATTGAAATTCCCCTCCCATATATGTTTTACTGAGCCGGTTTGAGGATTTTGTGATGCTCAAGATCGATTTTGCCAAAGGGGGCGGGCTGGTTCCGGTGATCGTGCAGGACTACCGCTCCAAAGAAGTTTTGATGGTCGCCTATATGAACGAGGAGGCCTGGAAGAAAACTCTCAGAACGGGGAAGGCTTGCTATTACAGCCGCTCGCGGGACCGCCTTTGGCTTAAAGGCGAGGAGTCCGGTCATTTCCAGGAAATCAAAAACATCTTTATCGATTGTGACAACGACACCCTGCTGATTCAGGTGAAGCAGCTCGGCGGAGGGGCCTGCCATACCGGATACCGGAGCTGTTTTTTCCGCAAGAAGGCGAAGCGGGAGTGGAAAATCCTGGGCAAAAAGGTTTTTAATCCCGAGGAGGTTTATAAAGAGTGAATCAATTGAAGCTTGGTCTTCCCAAAGGAAGCCTGCAAAGCGCTACGATCGAGCTGTTTCGAAAGTCGGGGTGGAAAATCAGCGGCATGGACCGGAGCTACTTCCCTTCCATCGATGATGCGACACTGCGCTGCAGCGTCGTTCGGGCTCAGGAGATGTCACGCTACGTGGAGAGCGGCAGTCTGGATGCCGGAATCACCGGGAAAGATTGGATCGAGGAAAACGACTCCCAGGTCGAAGTGATCGCCGAGCTGGTTTACGCAAAGGCGAGCTTCAAACCCGTGCGCTGGGTCCTGGCGGTGCCCCAGGATTCTCTGGTTAAGAAAATCGAGGACCTCAAGGGAAAAAAGATCGCCACCGAGATGGTCAACTTCACGCGCCGCCTGTTCTCCAAGAGGAATATCCCCGTCGATGTCGAGTTCTCCTGGGGAGCCACTGAGGCCAAGGCCGCTGAGGGCCTGGTTGATGCCATTGTCGAGGTGACGGAAACCGGAAGCACGATCCGAGCTCATGGCCTGAGAATCATTGCCGACCTCCTGGAATCCTCACCCCAACTCATCGCCAACAAGGAAGCCTGGAAAGACGCCTGGAAAAGGGAAAAAATCGAGCAGATCCGAATGATGCTTCAAGGAGCGCTCGCGGCCGAGAACAAAGTGGGAATCAAGCTCAACGTCTCTCAAGACGATCTGGATAAAGTCGTCGCGCTCATCCCCAGCATCACCGCGCCGACCATCGCCAATCTTTACCAGAGCAGCGCCCTCCACGGTGTCAAATGGTTCTCTGTAGAAAGCGTCATCGCCGAGGATGTCGTGCGCGACCTCATCCCCAAGCTCATCCAAGATGGGGCGGTGGGGATTATCGAGTATCCTCTGAACAAGGTAATTTGACACAACTCAGAACGCAGTAAGCAGCTCGCAGGAGGCAGTTCTTGTCGTCCCTTCTGATCGGCTGCCCACTGCCTACCGCCTACTGCTTACTGCCTACTGGCTTCCCGTCTACTGTTGCGTTCCTCGCTGCGATTCGCGCCGGACTAAAAATTCTTTAGCGATATCCGGGAAAAGCGCATAGGAGAGCACGTCCTCTTCGCTCGTCGCCAGGGCGCCGATATCTTTCCTGGCCTGTTCCATTCCGGGCTTGAGAAGATCCGCGGGGCGACAGGTGATCGGCTCTTTTTTACCCAGGACCTGCTTCTTGATGTCGTTGCTGATCGGACCGGGAGGCTCGCCGTAGAGCCCCATCACGTAATTTCTGGTTTCCTGGGCGACTACCGAATAGCGTTTGCCGGTCATCACATTGAGAGCAGCCTGGGATCCCACAATCTGACTGGTGGGCGTCACCAGCGGCGGATAGCCCAAGTCCTTTCTTACTTGAGGCATCTCAGCCATCACCGCCTCCAACTTATTCTCGGCCTTTTGCTGGCGCAGTTGGGCCACCAGGTTGGAGAGCATTCCGCCAGGGACTTGAGAGATTAAGATGTCTGCGTTTACCTGGTTGTTGACAGGGCTTTCGAACTCCGCGTATTTGCGCCGGACGGCGTAAAAATAATCGGCAATCTCGGCCAGAAGCTTAAGGTCTAACGCCGTATCGTGCGGCGTCCCCTTCAGGGCCGCCACAATGGCTTCTGTCGCCGGTTGCGAGCTTCCCTGCGAAAGGGGGGAAAGCGCCGTGTCGAGGATGTCGGCGCCGGCCTCAATAGCCATGATGTAGCTCATGGGAGCCAGCCCGGCAGTGCAATGGGAGTGGACATGCACAGGGAGAGAGAAACGCGATTTGAGCCCTTTGACCAAATCGTAGGCTACATGAGGAGCCAACAATCCTCCCATGTCTTTGACACAGAGAATATCCACCTCCATCTCAGCCAGCTTTTCCGCAAGACGGAGAAAATAGTCCACCGAATGGACCGGGCTGATCGTGTAGCAGATGGACCCCTCCACCATTTTGCCGGTTTTGCGCGCCGCCTGGATGGCCGCTTTCATGTTCCGGATATCATTCATGGCATCAAAGACCCTAAAGACGTCGATCCCTCCGGCAGCCGCCCGGTCGATAAAATGCTCCACGATATCATCAGGGTAATTGCGATAACCGACGACATTCTGGCCGCGCACCAGCATCTGAAAGCGGGTGTTGGGCATCGCCTGCCGAAGCTTCCGTAGACGCTCCCAGGGACATTCTTGCAGATATCTCAGACATGCGTCGAACGTTGCGCCGCCCCACATCTCGAGCGACCAATACCCCACCCGATCCAGCTTTTCGCCCACAGGAAGCATGTCCTCCGTGCGCATGCGCGTCGCCAGCAACGACTGGTGCGCGTCCCGTAAGACTGTCTCGGTCAACTTGACAGGTTTATTTTCCATCTGCTCTCCTTTGGTTATGTCAGACCCTCGGCCTGCGCCTTTTCCAACCGCTCCTTCTCCTCTTCATCGATCACGTCAAGACCTTGGACCTTTTTGATCTTCTCCGGATTGTAAAAATACTTGGAGACCTCGAGTCCTTCTTCGTATTCGTACATCCTGATGGCGTCCCAAGGGCAGATCTTTTTGTCGAGCCGGTCTTCGGATTCCGTTCCGATAAGCTGTAGCTGAAATTTCTTGGGCATCGCCGCCGGATCGACCGGTTTTTTCGAGCTATCGTAAAATCGGCCGTCATATTCGTAGTAAATTTCCCCGGTCTCTTTGTGCTGGTGGATTTTTGTCAAATCATCGCTGTAGCACATCTGGCAGCCGATACACTTGTCGTTGTCCACCCAGACCCGGTAAGGCTTGAGCCCACCCTGGGGCACTTCCTCATAGAGCAGGTTGATGCAACCCTCCACCGGACAGTGAACCTCGCACAGAGGCGATCCCGCGCAACTGGTACAGTTTTCATTCATGACTGCCAGGAGCGCTGTTCCTTTGCGCTTTTTTGTCGTTTCAACCGCCATGGGATTCTCTCCTCAACGTTCTCGCTTTATTGTATCTGGCGTGCAAAAATAACGCTGCCGCCACCATCAGTAGTATCCAATAATAATGCACAAGCTTAAGCTGGACCCATTCCAGCCAGTAAACAAAATTCGGGGATTGTGAAATCACTCTGCTCAAAACCTTCTCCGCCCCGCTGTAATCCCTCTCGGCCCGAAGCACCTGCGTAAGCCCGTAAAGCGCGCCCTCGTCTTTCGGATTGATCGTCAGAGACGCTTCAAAATCAGCGCGCGCCTCCCGGTACTTTTTCTGCTCCAGGAAAACCCATCCCCGATTGCTGAGGGCTTCGCCATAATTTCCGCGTAGCTCGACGGCGCGACTGAGGCTCGCGATCGCCCGGTCCAATTCCCCTTGTTTCTTGAGAGCGACGCCCAGATTATTGTAAGCCTCAGCAGAGCCGGGTCTTAAAGCCACAACCCGGGTATATTCGCGCACCGCTGCCGGGTAGTCCTTCTTGATTTCCAGATGAATCCAACCGAGAAGAGTCCTGGCTTCCGCGTGATCGGGCTCAAGACCCAATACCCTGTTGATATGAATCTCCGCGGCCTGGATTTCGCGTAGCCGGAGAGCGGCAATGCCTAAGAGTAGATGGAGATCCGGCTCTTCGGAATAACGTTGCAGGAGCTTCTCAAGGAGATCCCTTGCCTCTCTGGCCTTTCCCTCCGCCAAAAACGCTTTGCCCTGTTGCCAATCGCTCTCTTTGAGAAGAGAGGCTCCTCCCTGCGCGGTGACAAAAAAGAGTCCCACCGCAAGGATTGCCGCGAAAGAGGCGCCACGCAGCCTGGAAGCTATTTCCACATCTCTTTCGGGATTTCGTCCTCTTTCCCTTCTTCTATAAGCTTGTCGTGTTTCAAGCCTTGTTTGAGGCCCAACCAGCTAAAAAAGAGGACAAGAAGGAGCATGCCAACAATAGGGATATTGTCGGGTTTCGTTAGGATTTCCAGAAAATTTTGTAATCCGCTTATTTCTTGCATTAATTTAACCGTCAAGGAGCCCTTCGTTCAAAATAGGGAAAAAAACCCGCAAAGTCAATGCGAGGGGAGGGTAGCCCGAGGGTAGCCGAAAGCCAAGAGCAGGGGACGAAAAAAAGCCAAGCGCCAAGAGCAAAGTGCAAAGCGACACATATGATCGCGGATTTGAGATTGGGTATTGCGGATTTTCCGAATGCCGCAGAGAGTGGCCCAAATTCGTTCCATTGTTCTTCTCCTCAATCCAAAATTCGAATTCCGAAGTCCGAAATCACAAGCGTTGCTTTTGCTGACCTCCGACTTCTGACCTCTGACTTCTGTTATTTGATCACTGTATCCGCCCTCGCCAGCACGTTGGGCGGAATCTTCAGACCAATCTGCTTCGCTGTTTTTAGATTAATCACCAGCTCGAATTTCGTCGGCTGCTCGACGGGCAGATCGGCGGGTTTTGCGCCCTTTAAAATTTTGTCAACGAAGATGGCTGCGCGTCGGGTCAAGTCGTTAGGGTTCGCGTTGTAGCTGATAAGCCCACCGTCCTCCACAAATTCTCGTCTGTAATAAATCGCAGGAAGCCGGTTCTTGGCCGCAAATTTCACAATTTGTTTCCGGTGTCCAGTACCGAACGGGCCTGTTGTCACAGCAAGAGCACCAGCGCGCGCCTTGGTGATGGCCTCAAATACGCGATTGAGATCGTCGGGGTCCTTTACCTGTTGGGTTTGAAGGTTGAGCCCTAATGATCGGGCTGCGACTTCTGTTTTTTTCAGCGTGTCTGTCTCTCTCAATAGCACTGGAGTGCCCGGACCCTGAAGAACAAATACGTGCGAGAGCCTTGGAATAGTTTCCTTGAGCAGCTCCAGCCGTTTCCCGTTTAGTTCAAAGGAAAAACTGGTCAGCCCGGTGATACTACCGCCGGGCCGCGCCAAACTGGCGACAAATCGGTTCCCAACGGGATCGCTGTCTTGGGTCATGACTATGGGAATCGTCTGTGTTGCTTTCTTAGCAGCAAGCGTGTCTGCGGAACCACCCGTAACGATCACGTCAACCTTGAGCCGAACCAGCTCGGCCGCATTGCGTGCCACCTGATCGGACTTTCCTTCCGCAAATCGCCATTCAATGATGATGGTCTGTCCCTCGATATAGCCCAGATCACGCAGTCCCTGGCGAAATGCCTCCTCGCGCTCTCCCGAGCTTCCTGCGGATTGATTTCCTATCCGGGGGACTTTCTTCGGCTGCTGCGCCCCTGTTAAAGAAACAGCATACAGAAAGACTGCCGGCAGCAGGCAGATAAAGACAAAGATTCTTCTGTTCATACGTTTTCGTCCTGTTTTTTTGCTGCTCACTGCTTGCTGCTCACGGCTTGCTGTCATTTGATCACCTTGTCCGCTCTCGCCGGCACGGTGGGCGGAATCGTAAGACCGATCTGCTTCGCAGTCTTGAGATTGATCACGAGCTCGAACTTCGTCGGCTGCTGGACCGCAGACGTAAGCTTGGCAACCTTCAAGCTTTTATGATCTCATTGACCAACATTCACAGGCCAAGAGACTGGCGGAATTTCACGTCGATCGCTTCCATCTCGCGCTTCGGCATGGCGCCCAGTTTCCGATCGACCATCGTCCGTTTAATCGTTCGGAAGATCCCGGTCACCAAGGAAGGGAAGAGTAACCCGGCCCCCTTCCAGTCGGCTAACAGATGATCGCCGAAGGAACGGTGTCTGATGTTACTGGTGATAGCTGCTACAGCGATTTCCTGCCGGGCGCGGTTGTAAGCGGCAGAACTGACGACAACAGCCGGACGGAGTTTTTTCCCTGATTCATCCGAGAACACGAAGGCAACCAACACAACATCGCCTCGGTTATAAGCGGTCATACTCAGAATCCTTAGGATTGTCCCACAGCTCTGCCAACACCGGGTCAGCCTTTGCCGTTAATGTCAACATCCCCTCGTCTTGCTCTCCGAGATCTTCCCGAAGGCGCTCTTCAATCGCCTCGAGCACATACTGCCGGACCGTCAGGTCGTGTTTTGCCGCTGCCAGCCTAAG
>JACQUW010000127.1 GCA_016210115.1 Deltaproteobacteria bacterium
GGTACCACTCTAGGCGCGCATGTCGGGCAATAACATCCTGAAGGAAGACGATGTCGTGCGGAGGCCCATCCTTTGGGTCGGGAACCGGCGCTTGGTCGGCCATGATTGCAATCCGTAGGCGCGCCATGAAATCCTTCGCAGCCTCACTTGAGACAAATGTATCGGCGTCAGCGTCCGAAGATCCGATGATTTTTTCGTATAGCTCCCGTAATTTCTGCCCATCCCGATGGCGCAGAAAGATTTGGCAGCGCATATCCTCTTCATCCTCGTGGAGTTCGCTAATTTTGTCCACAAGTGCGTACGGGAGGCGCGCCGAATCGCAGTTGAAGAGAACCACTGAAAGGTTGGCCCGTTCGTGCGGGTAGAGTGACAGATATCGCCTGGTTAAATCAACAATCAACGATGAAGTCTCGGACGGACTCTCGTTTGTGTCATCAAAGCCGTCGTTGCTAATAACCGGGGCCTCGTGAAGGCTGTAATCTAGATGGTTGTCGGTCAACGACAGCAATTCAGGCTTCTTGTCGTGCCAGCCCAACACAATTTCCGGATAGTAGGGATGTGACAACTCTCGTTCAAGTTCTTTGAAAAACAGTGTTGCATCACCGAAGAAGACCTCATCAGTGGTCAATAGATGGCGTACCAACGACGCGACTAGGTTTGATTTGTTCGCCATGGCAGCCAGCCGCAACGGGTGCCAAGGGGCGACAAGCGCAGTGATTCTCCCGCCGTCTACAGCAACGGTTCCGATTCCAAGCAGCGGTCGAAGCAGTTTATCTCTGTTGCGGTCGCCTTTGGCGTCTTTGCAGATGGCATGCAGCAACGCGCCGTAGTCTTCGGCCTGCTTCACCAACAGGTCACACGCGAGCCCTTTCTCAACGAAACCAGCAATCGCACCTGCATAGCTCTGCTGAAAGGCCTGGAACAGACGCAAGAGCATGGCGGCGGTATGTTCGGCAACAAGTCCTTGCTCCTGAGCTTCAATGAGGTTCGCCGGCCAGATGAGAGAGATATTATGTTCGTTTTTGTAGATGGCGACGAAAGAGCCTCTGTCCTGCCCGTACGCGGGAGAAAGACTGCGAACATTGCGCAGATCAATTGATTGGAAGGACCCTTTGGCGCTTACCGGCTCACGCCCTACACGGCAGTACACGAGAGGATGTTCAACTAGCCGCGACCAGTCGCCGAAGAGCTCGCTAACGATAGCGTTCGGCTCGTATGTCCAAAGCAGCTGTCTGAAGCACGTTTCGGTAGTGCCTGTCGAGAGTTCAACCTCCAGTTCCAAGAGAAACTTCAATTGCAGTGCTGATTTGGCTACCGACCGATTAACATACGGCCTTGAAACCTTTCGCCACTGCTCGCTCAATTCCTCAAAGTTCATCAGGTCACCGACGTCCCACGACACACGGCTGGCGAAGAGTTCCTTTAGTCCGCGGTATCGGCGAGCAAAATACAGTCCCGCATCAACGTTCAAGTCCCTGAGGTCTTTCTTCGTTCGGCGGTCACAGGTTATCTTCAGCCGCCGCTTGGACGAGGGTATGTCCTGATCAAACAGTCGCTCCAAACATAGTGCAACGCCCAACAGAAAGTCTTCGGTTTCGACTGGGGTGCCGAAGATGAATCTGTCCCACCGTGTTTTGAGTGAGGGTTGTTCCTTTAGCTCTTGCCGGTGTCCGTGGTAGAATTGCTCGTCATCATCCTGAGCCTCGCTACGGCCAGCTTCACTCAGCCTCTTGAGATATTCACGTTCGTCAGCGGTCAGCAAGTCAGCTTCACGCTCATCATAAAATTCGAGTGTCGCCTTTCCCAAATTGAACTTTTCCCTCTTCAGGCCATCGAACAGCGGTTTGATCAACTCCCACTCGCATTGGGCGAGGTCAGCAGCATCCTTCTTCCAGCCACTGTTCGCATGAATGAAGGCCGTGACGGTCAGATGAAGTCCTTCTGGAATGGACTCTTTAACCTTCTGAAAGGCGGCAACTAAGTCTTCTTCCAACAACAGAGCTTGGCTTGGCGTCTGCTTTACGAGATAGCAGGCGCGCCTCTTGATAGCTTGGGTATAGAGCGCCTTCCATTTCGAGACATGGCCAGCGGTCTTGTCGTTCAGGCTGCGGAAGAAAACCGTGTCTCTCGGAACGTGCAGCGCAGGAAACGCAACACCGAGGGCAGACAGAATTGGCTGTCCATCCTCAATGGCCCGCCGGGTTTGTAAAAGGTATTCCGCGAATCTGTCCAAAGCGAATGAGCGCACTTCGAATAAACCCTGCAGGCCCCTAATCCACCAGTTCCTATGCTGATCCGTAATTGGTAGCCCTTCGGCAGCCAAACTCACCCATAGTTCTGGACGTGCTTGAAGCTGAGGGGCACCAATTGGAACCAACTCTTTGAGGGACTGTTCTTCGTCATCACCAGTGTTCGCAACGAGCAAGACCGACTTGTCGCACGCCGCATTTCGGAAATAGGTTGTGCGTTCCCTGGTTAGAACCTCTGCGGGAAGGCCATGATTTCCTACGAAATTCAAAGGCAACTTAATCTCTACGAGTTTAGAAAGGCTAGCGTCCGCCAGAATTGTCTTGGCTACCGCCGCCGTTTGGTCAGCGGTGAGGCAATCAAGCAAGTATCGAGCGACACCCGTGTTGTCATCCTCAGAAAGACGGTCACGGAGGTACCGGGCGGTAACCTTACCAATCAATTCATCGCTAGTCATCGGGCCTCTGCATAATAGGGGTTGATAACATAAGCGCAGCCGTCAGAAAGACGCCTAAGCAAACCCAAGCTGCCTAGCCGTTGTTCTAGGCGGCGCAAGTTGGCTTGGAAGGCTTTCTTCTCGAATTCGTCCTTCGCCAGTACCTGCTCGGCCTCCTTGTCGCCAAAAACGAGACCGTAACGACGATGCAAGCGATCAAGGAACTGGTGCAGTTCGGCACGCTTCTCGACATTGGCAAACAAAAGGGTCTTGAGGAGCGCGTCTGTCGGCGCGTAACGCAGCTTCACTGTCCCACGTTTCGACACGAGGCCGATTTCGCGGCCGTAGTTTCGATGGATGTTCGCCATATGCTGGCGGTGCCGCTTCATCGCTGCCTGGCGAAGCGTAGGTATCAGTTGGTGTGAGTCAGAGCCTTCGTAATCATCCCACCGGACCTTTTCCAAGAGTAATTTCTTGCACCTCACTAATGCGCCGTTGTCCCTGAGCGCAGCTTGCCACTCAGCGGAGTCTTCTATTTTTGAAATGAAGTGCTCAACCGCTTGGGCAGGCAGAAGGTTGCTCTCGTGATACAGGTCGCACGAAATCTCGCGCACAAGCGTCTTCTTAGGCGCGACCACCTCGCAAATCAGGCTCAACGGTGCGGTCAAACCGAGAATCTGACGCGAAACAGTCAGCTGGTACTTGACCAAGTGCAACCCAGCCAAGTTCACCAGATGCGGGAACACGTCGAAACCAGGGATATTTAATTGCAGAACGGCGAGCCAGTCCTCAGCTAGTTCGTCAAAGCATGGATGCTGCATATATGGCAGGAAAGCATTTGCCCGATCGCCACCCTGTTGGTCATCGTCGGCAGGTTGGAGGTACTTGACGATGGAGTCCCAAGTCGGATCAATTCTCGATAAACGATTCGTTAGCGCGTCTAGCAACTCATGTTTGTGCTGAGTGCGACATAGCATGAGGTAGAGCACCTCCCCTGTTCTGCCGAAGAAGCGCCTGTCGTTGGTTGTCGTGTTGTTGTCCAAGTCTTCGTAAAGGGAGTCCCTACCATAGGGAAAGACGAATTTGGATGTCCAACGCTTGTTGCTATCCATTTCCAGGCTGGTTGAGCGAAAGAGTGACACGACCTCACAAAAGTCCTCGAAGGAGTGGAAGTGATCTTTCAGATAGTCGAATTGGGCGTGAGCAATTCCTTGGGCCAATTTCATGCGCTTAAGCCACTCGTCCCAGCGGTTCTTGTCATTCGGATAATTTAGCCGAATTTCCGCTAGATGGGGGTTGTTAAAAAGGATGTTTCGCAGATAGAGCCGATGGGCTGCACGATACTTCAGGGTGTTCAGCCCATTCGGTTCCTCGAAGGCACGGCCTTTCTCGACCTCGTGATGGAACACGTTGAGGAACTCAAGTAACACCATCCACGGCAACTGCTCGTCATAGAGCCGGTGGCCCCAGATCGCCTCGTCTACCCACATGGAGGACGATTGGTCGTAACTGTCTGGTGGCGGTAATGACTCTGGTAGTGCGTTCATGGGACGATTTCAACAAACCTCGGGTCAGGCATCCCTTGCTCGGTCAGCGTAAGCAAGTTCAAGCCGATCGTGGAGCCAGCAATTACCTGTTCTTTCGCTTGGCGTTTCATATAGGCCGCAATCAGTTGACTCTTGAAGGCCAGCAAATCTTCGTAGCATTCCTTCGAGAAGCTTGCGGGCAACGCACCTTCCAAAGCGATGCGTGAAAGAAATTCGTACCGAATCAGAGTAAGGTTGAAGTCCGTAAAAAGCTCGGGCGTGAAGTAAACCGACAGCACCACGCGCCCGCTTGACGCATCGTGTCGAAGGATAACCTTCTCACCTTTACTCGGCTCAACCGAGACGCGCTCAACGAGGATTCGGCTCACCTTGGCCTGCGAATAGTTGCCGCTTGTGGCCAAGTAAAGTTCACGGTCGCTGTTGATAAGCATCCCGGTGAACACCCGATTCAGCCCTTTCACAAGCCGCAATAAGATAGGGCGCTTCACAACCCCGCTTTGCTTTAGAGCACCGAGAACGGAGTCAAGGTACTCGCCGGCAAACTTGAATACCGTAAGCTCCCACAGGTTCAGGTCCATTTCCTCTTGCTTAGGAACCTTGAAGAATAGGCCACGCCGCTGGCTAACGAGCATTTCCAAAAACTCCTGCGCCCTTTCCTCGCTCTCGTCTGTGCCCTCAATGTATTCCCGCTTGGCGGCGTAGAACCTCGCGTCCGCACCGTAGAAGTCATCTTTGGCAATAAACCGGTCGAAGTACGTACCAAGATTCTCGTCCCCTTCGCCGAAGATCAGGATATTGTCCACCCGATTCGAGGTTTCGGTTCCGATTTGGAAACGTTCCAAGTAATCAAAAATCGTGATCCCATTGCGGCGAATTTCCGAGAGATTGCCGCCGAAAGTATTGTTGTATAGGCTCGCTTTCGAAACTGTACCCGCAGCGATGATCTTCGGCACATCTGCTGGAATCATCAAGTGGTCCTTCACGTCCGGATGGCCAAGAACGGCATTCGTTAGCAAAAGCAGAACCTGCCGAATGGACACGTGCAGCCCATTGTAATCGCAGAGTTCGAGCAGAGAACGCAGGCGCGATTGAACCAATGATGTCTGTAGCAACTCGTAGTTGCGTCGAATTGGGCAGTTTGGGCCAAAGACTTCGTTTTCCCGAGAGACGACTTCCTTGAGTTCTTCCCATCCAGGGTGATTGAGAAATGCTTGAACGGCCCGATCAAAGAGTTCAGCAGAATTGGTGCGGCTGAGGTTGAAGAACTGCAACCGAACACCTGGCTGTTCCTGCCGGTCTTCAACCAGCAAATCCTCAAATACTTGCCTCGCTCGTTTCACGTCGTCTGTTTCGTGCAAGCGCCGCCAAGATTCAACCAATTGTCCGTCATTGGCTGCAATAAGGAAAATCTCATCTGTGTCGGGGTTGAAGAGCGAGTGACAGAAGTTCTGCAGCAATTGCTCCTTTTCTGGTTCCCATTCGGCACCCTGCTGTGGCGCCCAACCGCTCAAGTCACGGATGAAGTGGATCTTGACTTCGCGGTAGAGCTTTGGATCGTGGGATTCGGGCCATGCCTTGCGATCTTTGGGGTAAAGCCACTTAAGCGTCAGGTAGGGACTGTCCAACGCCCAGTCGTCATCATTTCCGTTGAGCGCCTTCCAGACCTGCCGACATAAATGGGTTTTCCCATCGCCGGCCGTGCCCGTGAGAATGACTGAAACAGGATCGGTAGCGTTCTTGTCAAAGCAGTTGACGACACGCGCGGCCATCGGGTGCTCGAACTCGATGGGGGCGATTCCGAGCCTCCGTGCCGAACGCTGTACCGTTTCATCGTACATATTGTCATTACGTGGCACTGGCCCATAATGACGGAGGAAACGCAGCCACTTCATGCGACTTTACGATATCTTCATATTATTGAAACTGACTCCGTTGACTTCTTCTTCGTTGCCCTCGACAAAGAATGCAGAGAAACAAATTACCGACTTCCTTCATATCTATGGGGGGGCGAATAGCGATGGGAACAAAGTGACCGCTCAGCCACGACCGCTTGTTTAAGATGATGGCTCTTCCTTTCTCATTTTTTTTATTGAAGCAACCTTTCCGATCGCTGCCAGTATTCCTTAATAACGTCAGCGTTTTTATCTGTCCGTCCGTTATATTCCTGCATGACCGCCTGTCGATTCGCTGTGCTACCGAGAGCAATAGCAAATATTTTCCGGGCGCAATCAACCGGTCCTTCAGCCCAAAACATTCTACCCTTTGCATCAAAAAGTAAATCGCCAAACGGATTGTTTGATTCGTATTTTCTCGAAAGTAGACCGTTATTAAATAAAATCTCCGCGTTTTTTGCCACCGATCTAAGAGCCTTTATGTCTCTTCTTCGTTGTTGCTTAAAAACATCAATTATGGACCGGAAAAACATCTTCTGACCCGCCACAGTGAAACACAAATTTTCACTCCTAGCTTTTTCAAGCAACTTACCCTGACTGCGAGTTACCTGTGTCGAGTCGGGTTGCTGAGTTATTTGTATTGCATGCTTTTGCAACAAAGATTTCCACTGCCCAAATGGCGAGGTGTTCTGGAAAACAAACGGTATCGCCTCCTTAACCGCAACTTCAAAGCCGGGAGTTGAATCGTAGTATGTCCTCATCAACTTTTGCCTCTCCGGTTCCGCGCCACATTCGATGTCTAAAGCATCAGCATAATCTCGAAGATAAAAGCTGATAGCATCCTTTAAAACAGTTATCACCGTAAAGTAAGGGTCGGTCGGTTGCAGATTCTCCCCACCCGTCCATTTAACATATAGCTCGGCCACCAGTTTTTGTTCGACCAAGGAACGTGTCATAACATTAAGAATGTCGCTATCATCAATTAAAAGGAGTGTTGTTTTGTCAACAGACCGAGCGGTTTTATTTAGAACTGCAAAAAGATTACGCACTGCACCTATGGTTTTCGTGCGCAGTCCTTTCTGCGGATGAGTTGTTTTGCCGATTTCATCGACAACAACGAAAACGAGCGCAACTTCTATTGCTAGACTAGGATCGGTTGTGTCATGTCGCTTGCTTTTCCATAAGAGTTCAAGAGCCGAGAACCGATGCTGTCCATCCAGAACAACCCTAGCAACGTCTTTCGTGATCTTAAGCTTGCCCAATCCGTCTATTGAGTGGCCATTTTCATCTTTGTAGTCATCGAAATCCCAAAAACCTTGGAGTTCATCATTGTCAGGCAGGAGTATGCAGATAAGCGCGTTAAAAAATCTCAATTCATTTTCCTTGAGATAAGGAACGATCTCCTCTTCGACGCGTTTGGTATTTACTAGCCTTTGTATCCTTTCACTGAATGATAATGTCGCCTGCGGTGCTAATGTCAGATTTTCCGCAACGTCGCGCAGAGACGTTTTGGTTATGAAGTAGGTGACTCTTCCGTAACTTCCCCGTAAGGCATGGTATTCGATAAAAGATGGTGTCACATTCTTAAGTTTCACACCTGGTACTCCTAGGTTTTCTGGTCGCAAAAAGGCGGATTGATTATTTGGATTAGGACACTCTCAAGTAAGCGCGCGTGCTCAGGCCGACAAAAGAAAGCAAAAAACAAGAATTCGTCTGGGGACCTTTGATATTCAGCCTTCATCTTAAGCAGGAAACCACTGTCGTGATGGGCAGAAAATCGTGTTCGGAGGTCTTCCGTCTTCCCAATGTACAAGGGCTCATTAAGGAATGACAGGAACAAAAACTCATTGCGAATTTCCTGAGCGTCGGCGACTCGGAGCGTTTGACACAGTTTTCGACCTTGACCTCTAAAGCGATCTGCACATCCCCTCAGCTGTAAACTTACCATTGAAGGCAGCTTGTCTGTCCTAAGTGTTATTCGACGAGCATGCTTGGTCTTAAACTGATCGATAGAATCGATTAGAGTGGTGCTCGGGAAATTAAACAAATCATAAAAAGCATATACTGCTGCTTGATTTTTCGGTAATAGTTCGATCGTTGATTGTTCAGCGGTATAGACACGACAATTCGAAACAAAGGCAGACAAGTCCATAGCGAACGTTTAGAGGTGACAAATTAGACAAGCTGTTGGTTCCCGTGTCGGGACGTCTAATTCGGCCAGAACTTCAACAAGCGTCTTGTTACCACGAGCTTTATAATATCGCTCCTGCGTTTCTGCATAGCGTCGTTTTATCTTTTTCACATTTTTTGGTTTGCGAAGTTCGCTTAGTGGCATGCCCTGTATCCAAGTGAAGGTCTTTCCTGGTTGGTCGGTCACCTTTTCGTAAGCTTGGGCTTTATCGAAGTCCTCAGGATAGGTTTCGAGGAGCCGCACCCATTCAATCGGTTTTTGAAAGAAGCAAAAATAACATCCGGAGTGCGTGCGTCCCCACTTCAGGTAAGGGGGCAGCCCAATACCGCTGTCTTCCAGTATTTTGATAACGCCTGCATAGTCAATTCCAGCTTCCTTTAGCGGGTACACTGTCCTGATATTGGGCTTGTGACTGATGTAGCCCACGCGATCTTCATCGGCGCGTATACCAACGTAGCTGATGATTGGATCATCCCTCACAAATTCTTCAAAAGGCTTCAGTTTAAGCTGTCTCGTGCACCAGCGCATGCTTGGTGACGGCAAATAACCACCAAACACCTGGTGCCAGTGATCGAATCCGACAGCAGCATTCAGCCTAATTATTTTTTTACCTAAATAAGCTTCAATATAGTTTAGATACTCATATGTCTCACGCAGTTCTTTATCGGTATCGCAAAACACATATTCCATTTCGGGGATTTTATCTCGCATAAAGATTGCGAGCGCGGTGCTATCTTTCCCGCCTGACAAACTCAAAATGTGTCTGGTTTTTTGGCCCATTAAGAGTCCTCGACCGGCTTGAGTTGTGCCCAAATAGCCCGTGATGCCGCGGCCACTCCAAGGCGATTGTTCTTTGCCATTACTGCTGCAATCTGATCTTGGAGTTGCTTTAAGATCTTTTCTTCTTCGGTGCCAATATGGATGACTTCCTGGCGTTCTGAGCCATCGGCCTGGGTGATTGCGACCCGTATTCCCATCGTGGCCTTTGAAGCGCCACCATTTCCAAAGGCCACACTTTCCGCTCGCTTGAACCGTCCAACAAGGTTTTCTAGTTCCCGATCAAAGGTGTCTTCGTCTTCATCTTTCCACTTGCTTGGGGGACGCAATGCCAGAAAACTGCCAACGGATTCCAGCCAATCGGCGTCGGGTAAGCCTTCATCCATAAGACGGAATGCGAAGGCTTTCAGTTTGTTTTCGGTAACCTGCACAAGCAATTGCTCGGCACGTTCCGCTAGGTTGCGGCGATACTGGTTGGCCGGCCGATCGCCATAGCCAAATTCCTTTGCTAGTCCCCTCTCAATCCGTTCCTGGAGATTCAGAAAAGCGGTCTTGAGTTCATCTAAGGCTTTCTTGAGGTTTAAAACGAACTGTTGGGCTTCGTTCGTGGAGGCCACTTTGCCAATCTCAAACCTCTTAAAGCCAAAAGCCTCGGGCAAATCATGAAAGACCATCCGAACCGGTTCACGCGCCTCCAAAATGACACTCCGAACGGCTAAGGCCGTGTTGCTCAGGCGTTTGGTGTTCTGAACATACGCCGGTAACTGCGCTACAAATTGGCAAAGACTTCGTACGACATCCAAGAGTTCGACGTCCCTATCGCTACTCTTGGAAAGCTCTAGAATCTGAGCTAGGCGATGGAAGAGCTCAGATCGAACGCCCTCAATCTTGCAATATTGGATATCGAACCTTTCGGGAGCTTTGGTCATACGGAGAAACGCATCTTTCCCCACTTCCCGCAGGAACGTTCCATTTTCGTAGAAAGCTAATTCTTGCTCATTCGCGATCGTCACCACAGCTAATAGAATCGGGAAAAGACCGTCACGCAGGCCGTAGGGCGGGCGGCGAAGAGTATCCATGACTTCCTGAATCGGCACGCGGCTGTCAGGCCGCCTGGAGATAAGTTCCCAAATCTTGTTGATTGCTGGCGCGATGTGCGATGGGTCTTCTTTTCCCTCGGGCAAGCCAATGTGCCATTTGCCGTCCCGCTCGTGGTGCAAGCCCGTCTCCTTGAGCACCGAGAGATACATCGATTTTTCCGGCGGTTTCCGATCAGGCGGAAGTCCCAAATCCGGCGCATCCGGGTTAGCAAACATGAGTTCCAGCAAGCGCATCCGTGCAGCAGCAGCGGCCGAGCTAAGATTGTGCCGATTCACCAGCTCATTTCTAATCGTCGGCGCTTCATTAAAAACGTTATCGCAGATTTCAGACAACCAACTCAGAATTTTTCGGCCTGAAGAATGCGACTGTTCTTTCCCCTTGTAAAACCAAGTAAGAGTGGAACCAGCAGAAACACGTTTGAGGCCTATGAAATCCTGGATTTGGCTTTGAAGACGGTTGCGAGCCTCCTGAAGATGGAGTTGCACTTCCTCGCTGGCAAAGCGGTCATCTTTCAATTCAGGCGTATTGGATTGCACCCGCTCCCACCGTTGGGCATCCAAAACTGCTTGCTGGAGATAGCTGAGGGGACGGGGGACGGCAACGAGCTGAATCAACCGATCTTTCCTCTCCCCGATTTGTTGGGCGGCACTCTTAGCCTGCTGATGCTCGGCTGGACTCTCGCACATAGGTACGAAAATGACCCCATCGGCCTGAGTTGTGTAACTAGAGGCGGCATGGAGCAATTCGCTAGGCATGCAATACACGACGTCGAAATAGCGTAAATTCCCCGTCGTAATGTAGTGGGCACGCGCGACAATCGGCTGAGGGTCGAGTTGTTCCGTGATGGCCTGAGCGATCCGGGCTATCTTGGGAATGGCTCGTTTAGCCTGCTCAAGCCGACCCTCAATGTCCACGCTTGTGTAAGGCCACAATGAATATCCTCTAGCGGCGCCTCGAAAATACAGAACGCGGGCTTTGGTCAGTTTCTTCAATAGACTGCGGACCTTCCCCTGCTCCGTCTTTGACATTCCTCCGACTGCCCACGATAGGGCCCCTTCGGTAGGAAGGAACTCCTCCGTGGTGAATAGATTGAGCACCCCAACAGTTTTTAGGACGCGAAGTTCCAAGGGCTCTTCTGCGTTACGTGCGTCGATCACTGATTCAATCACATTCCAGTGCGTGCGGTAGCTGGCGACGGCGAGCCTGTGTCCAAAGTTGGTTCGAATATAATCGTAGAAATCAGCGAGTTGATAGAGACGAGTATCATTCTTGAGGGGTGCATTCGAGAACGCCCGCAGTCCAAAAGGCTCATGAGAACAGAGGAAACTGAAAAGTGAGCGCTCGTTCTGTCCAAAACGCTGGAAAGTCCGAACGAGCACAGGCAGCACCATAGAATCGAGCGGAAAAAGCCGATGCTGTAACCGCCGTAACGTATCCCGGCTACTGGACGTGCCGTACCAGCCCAGTTCAGTAGCAGTTGCAAGTGAAAGCTCAGCTTCCTGCTTTAAGTTTGACGGAATCTTACTGACATCAGCATTCAGGGCGGATGACACCAGTAGGGCAACCTGATCAAGCGGTTGCTGGAAGAGGATTTCTTCAAATCTGCCGGCGATTTTTTCCCATTCGCGCTGGGTCGCATCTGCCAGTTGTTCCGCGTAGGCATTGAAGCCTTGGTGGAGTAGGCAAACCACCATAAGCGGGCGTTTTCCACTTCGTGCGGCCATTTCGGCCAACTTCTGCAGGAAATAAACGTCTTGTTCTTCAGGATTCAGAGCAGCGAATTCAAGGAATTTACCTACCTCATCGAGAATCAGAAGAGTTCCATCGCCCTTGCCACTTTGAACAATCTTCGCGTTGGCCTGTTGAATTAACTGAAGTATCTCCTGATCCGACGGGCGGCTCGTGCGCAAAGCTTTTTCGATAGCGACATCCAATGCAGACTTCACAGCCCGAGGAAATAATTGGGCTAATACTTGCTGGAAACCGCGAAGGATAACTGGCGCCATTGCTTCGCGATTGCCAACTATCAAGACTGGAACGTATTGAAGCCTCTTTACGTGTGGGAGTTCCTGAAGAACCTGTTGTCGCAAGCCGTTTGGCAGGCGTTCTCTTGTATTTCGAAGCGCTTTTGCAAGAAGAAGGGCGAAGGAGGATTTTCCAGAACCGAAGTCTCCGGTTAACCGCCACGCACGCCTGCTGGAGTTCGTCTCGAGCCCATCTGAAAGCCGCTTGAGACAGGATTTTCCGAAGTCCGTTAAACAATATCCTTGCAACCCATTAGGATCATTGAAATCCCTGGTCAAGTCTGTTGATCGAAGAAAGCGATTTGAATATCGATGAATAGACGAAATGGTAAGATCACGCATCCGCCGCGACCTCGTAGATAGTAGCCAGAGACGGCGGTTTCTTCTCCTCGTGTCGCACGACACGCGGAATAGCAGCCGATTCTTCAAAGTTAAAAAACCCATCAGTTTGCTTTTCGATGGCAAACAACCGCGTTCTCACGTCTGCTTCAGGAATCTTAAACACCTGACCAGGACTGCCATGGCCGTAAACGATAGAATGGAACGGAATCGATTGTTCCTTGCTGCCAAAACGGTTTTTCCAGAACTCCTCAAGGCAGAATGCAAAGAGAGCTTGCCCGATCTCAGGCTTGTCTTCCCTCCGGAAGGCATATTTTGGTTCAAGCCGTCCAGGATTGAGCGCCGAGTCAGTGAAGCCGATATGACGGAGTAGCTCTAGCTCAACCAGAGGACAATCCAGATTGTCTTCCTTGACTTCGCCTTTGCGTCCACGAGTCGGAACATAAGAGTGAAGAAAGACACCGTAGAGTTGTTCAAGGGAACCCCGAGAGATTTCCTTTTCGGAAACCCGAGTAGCGGCCTTTGAAAGGACCCGAACTACCGAAGAGGCATAAAGTTCCGGCTCATGAAACTGGTTCAGTAGGTAGTCCCACGCAAAAATCAGCGCTCTTTGATTAGTCGCCAATTTCCAATGAATCAGCCAAAGCGTTTGTATGTCCTCAAGATACGGATCAAGCCCTTTATCTTCCCACAGCAAGTCGCGTCCAAAATCGGTTAGCGCATGTCCGGCCTTAGTGTTGGCAATAATGTCCGCGGCCTCTGCCCAAAACCGGATTGACCGAACCATATTTTTACCGACCCCCAATTTGACCATCGCGTCATCTTCTTTGGCCGGGGTCAAAATGTCGGGATTCTCGGAAACCGTCTGCACCGCCTTTGGCAGCCAAGCATAACGGCAGGGGAACGTTTCGTGACCAGAAAATCTATACATCCAAATTGTTTTTGGGGTTAACCGACCGGTTGGAGTGCTGACCGAAAGAAGATCGTTATCCATCCTCCCCTAGAAAACTCCCCTTTTTCGATAACTGAGCGAATTTTTTTAAATTTTACATCGGATCACCCATGTTTTACAAGCAATTTTTGACACTCAGTTGATCTCTGATTTGCCTAGGCATCATGACGCGGCTCGCCTCTTCCGTCATATGCACAAGTCATCTGAATTTGTTCGCTGAGCCCTACAATCCGAGTGTTCTTTTTAGCTTGCTCAGCAACTCGGCACGCTTTTTTGCGCCGACTTTCCGATTGTTCGCCAGCTTCCACTGAATCGCCGGGAGCTTTTCAATGCCTTCGATACCCATCACTCCCCAATTCGGCTGTCCTGATTTCACAGAGACGAGAAACGTTTTTTCGTCATTGGTCAATTCCTTCTTCAAAGTCTCAATGGCCCTCTCCCTGGCCGCGATCAAATCTTCATACGCTAGTTCCTCAATCGGCATCCCGGCAAACTCGTTGTCATAGATCCTTCGCACATCTTTCCGGGTGGGATCGAGCAGCTCATGGATCGGGCGGTCATGGCTGGCAAGGTATACGATAAAGGCCTTGCGTATCTCATCCGTAATGGCCTTCGTGTTTCAGGAGAACCGCCACGTCGAAGAGATCCCGCGGATGTTGGCGGTCCAACGCGGCGCAGAGTTTGCCCCCATAGAGGTCGGCCACTGAAAGTGTCCGCGCCGTCACCGACAGCTCGAAGAGATCCTCCGCGCGCCGGGTCAGCTCACGCTCCTCCACCGGAAATACCGATCCCCGAATGACTTCGTTCGGCTCGATTTTGATTCGCGCCTGTCCGGTCGCCACGATGAGCCTTGTGACGCGTTCCGGTTTCTGAGCTCGACCTTCCTGAACCTTTGCGCCCGGAATCGTCTTTTTGATTGAAGCCGCGATACGGCCGAGCGCGGCGCTCATCTTTTTCAACGCCGTTTCGCGCGGCTCATCCACCGGCAGATACGCCAGATCAATGTCCACCGACAACCGCGGCATGTCTCGGACGAAAAGGTTGATCGCCGTCCCGCCCTTCAGCGCAAAACAGGCTTCTGCAGCCACGTGCGGTATCACCCTGAGCATCAGTTCGGCCTGCTTGAAATACGGACTGTCTTTCAAGTCCGGCCTCCGGTTGCGCTTCGCCTGGTTTCGATAACCGGCACGGTGATGTTGTATTTAGAATCAAATCGCCCTCCCCTGACCAGCATGCGCTTTCCCTTTCCGAAATCCACTTTCGAGAGATCAAGCTTCTTCACCCAGGCATGCTGGCAGCTTTCAGCGACCACCATGAACAGCCGTTTGACCTTCACGGAGGCGCACTGTTCGAGCAACGACTGCACGATCTGGGGACGCAACGTCGTGAGACCCTCCATAAGCAGCTTTGCTTCCTCGTATGATTCTTCTCCGGGCACCGCGTGCAGGACCTCCATTATGGCCCGCTCGGGCGTGGACACCGTGACCGCATAGGACCCCATCTCTTTTTTGGTCAGGCCTTGATTTGCTTCACCGGGAAAAAGATTCGTCGTGGTATATCGGACCTTAACCCCCCAGCGGTATTGCCTGAACCAAGTGGGGAGCTTCACGCCGGGAGGGCCGAACAGCGATACGGTTGTGCCTTTCCCCATCGGCAGGAAATGGGCATACCCCTGCATTTGAAGCGCGGTTTTTCCGCCCGCATGTATGGCAAGACCCATTTGCTCTTGTATGGCATACAAACCACCAGTCCACTCGACCTTATCGCCTGCCTTGGCATAGGCGCCGCGGCCTATCGTGCGTACCCAGGAAGTTTTTTCGTATTCATGGACGAGTTGCTGATAAACGCCCTGTTTTTCGAGCCAAGGCAACACCGCCACCGTGCCGGACGGCCATACCTTGAGGAGCTGGTTTATTTTGCTGCCTGTAGAACTAGCCA
>JACQUW010000128.1 GCA_016210115.1 Deltaproteobacteria bacterium
AGCCGGTCTCCCGCCGCGCCGGAAGCGTTGATTTGTACCTTCCGGCCCGCCTCAAAAAAACCCTTTTTTCTCCTTGACAAAGGTTTTGTGGTTCTGGTAAAAGTCCTAAGACTTTCGTTTTAGGATACGTATAATATCCATGTTTTATAGGTCCTTAGATTTAGTAATTCAGGTTCTTTCGGCGTAGAGACGGCTCAGTGGAAAATAAAAAATTGAAAAGGAGGCGAAGATGAAGAGACTACTGAGTATTGCTGCGATCGGCTCGCTTCTGGCTGCTTTGATTTTTGTCGTGCAGCCGGTTTGGGCTGGTGACGTGGACCAGCGCATCCAGGCACTGGAGGATGAGCTGGCGCGTTTAAAGGGGGAACAGATGGAGCTGAAGAAGGAGGCGACGGCTGCGGCTGCTGCTTTACCAGCTTTCAGCTACCGTCCCGGCTCCGGGATACTGATGGAGGCCGCGGACAAGTCGTGGTCGTTGCGTACGCATCTCCGGTTTCACACCTGGGTAGTGTTTGAGGAGGGGAAGGATCAGGTTGGCAGGAGCAAGGGGGAGGTGGCGGCGCGGCGTGTTCGGCCCACGTGGTATTTCTGTTTGAACAACTGCTTCTATGAGGCAGAGGTGGCGATAGATCTGGATGGGTTCCAGACGGGCAGCGGCCACAGCAGCGGAGCCGACACCTCCAACGGGTCGGTGATGCAGCGTGCGGTGGGTTATGTTCATTTTGAGAACATCAACCCCTGGCTGCCGACATTCTACATGGGGGCTGATGGGCCAGCGGATATAAGTTCTTACCGCCAGGGTTCGTCGAACACTTCGGCTCAGTTGGAGTATGACATCCTCACTCGCAACACGGGTTTTAACACAGGCCGCTTTGGGACCGGTATGGGGCTTAGATGGGAGGATCTACCGCTTGGGCCAATCGGGATTCCCGGGCGTGCCCGGCTTAACTTTACTTCGGCGCGGCACGCTGAGGGCGACGACGGGATAACCAGCAATACCGATAGAAAGAGCTTTTCTGTTTTCACACAGATTCAGCCATTCACCCAGCTAAAGAACAAGTGGTTGACGGGTTTGGGGTTTAGCGTCGGCGCCTGGTTCTGCAATTTTGACGACCGGGCCTCGGACAATGGCTGCGATGAATTGCGGATCAGGGATCATGGGCCGTTCGGGAGGCAGGATCTTTTCCGGACAGACGGCGGTCTCATTGGCGATGGGACGCACCATTTGGTGACTCCCAGCTTCCGTTGGGCTATTGGGCCGTATGAGCTGCGCGCCCATGGCGCCTGGCAGCGTTATGAGAACAGTCCTATCAGGGGCAGGAACTTCCTGATCGCGCATCAGCTCAACGTGTGGAGTCCGAAGGGGTGGTTGACGGGTGGCATCAATGACCGCGGGACGTTCTACGTTGGCTATCACTTTGAGCGGAACGACGTGAGCTGCAGTTTCACAAGCGGGTCAACGTGCGAGGTCTCCAATCAGTTTCACCGCAACCGGATCATCTTAAACGAGTGGGATATGTGGTATGTAATTCAGCGTGGGATGAACGTGGGGCTGGCGTTCCTCTGGTATGATGCCTCGAACCTGCGCAGTGGGAATGGGCGTGCTCAGGAGAATCTGCTGGAGACGAACTCCACGACTAGCGGCAAGGGAGGCGACTGGCTGGATGTGATTCTAGCCTGGCGCTGGCAGTTTTAGCTAGCCTGCTTTAGCAAAACGAAAAAAGGGGAGCCAGAAACGGCCCCCCTTTTTTTTTGGCTCTGCTCCCCTTCTTTTTTAGGACTATGGTCCTATGAATCGGCCAAGAGTCTCCTGTTTCTACGATAAATCCTACCTAAAGCGTATTGATAGCGGGATAGCACTTCAAGTAAGAAAGACAAAATCCTTGAATCAGTTAACGTCTTAATCACTGTAGAATAAGGAGGCAAAGGAGGCGAAATGAAGAGACTACTGAGCATTGCTGCGATCGGCTCGCTTCTGGCTGCGTTGGTTTTTGTCGTGCAGCCGGTTCGGGCTGGTGACGTGGACCAGCGCATCCAGACACTGGAGGGTGAGCTGGCGCGTTTAAAGGGGGAACAGATGGAGCTGAAGCGGGAGGCAACGGCTGCGGCTGCTGCTTTGCCGAATATCAGCTACAGGCCCGGCTCCGGCGTCTTGCTTGAGGCCGCGGACAAGTCATGGTCTATCCGAAACCATTTCAGGTTTCACCTGCATGTGGCTTTTGAAGAAGGGAAGGATCAGAACCAGAGGACCAAAGGCGAAGTCGCTGCGCGCCGTATCCGGCCCACCTGGTACCTCTGCGTGAACAACTGCTTCTATGAGGCAGAGGTGGCGATAGATCTGGATGGGTTCCAGACGGGCAGTGGCCACAGCAGCGGAGCCGACACGACCAACGGGTCGGTCATGCAACGGGCAGTAGGCTACATTCATTTTGAAAATATCAATCCGTTCCTTCCGACATTCTATCTTGGGGCCGATAGTCCGGCGGACATCAACTCTTACTCGCAGGCTTCTTCGAACACTTCGGCTCAGTTGGATTATGATCTGCTCAGACGGAATAACGGCTTTAACACCGGCCGGATGGGAACAGGTGTCGGAGTAAGATGGGAGGATTTGCCCCTGGGTCCCGGTAGAGCGAGGATTAACTTCGCCATGGGCTCAGAAGGCGAAGCTGATGATGGGCTTAGCGTCAACACCGATAGGAAAGACTATGTTGTGTTCGCGCAGGTCGAGCCGTTCGCTAATATAAAGAACAAGTGGTTGAGCGGCTTTGGCTTCAGCATGGGCACCTGGTTCTGTAACTTTGATATCCGCTCAAGCGACAATGGCTGCGACGAGCTTCGGATCAGAGATAACGGGCCTTTCGGCCGGCAAGATCTCTTTAGAGCCGACGGTCCTGGTGTCAACCGCAGCAGCCGGGGCGCTGTTTTTGTGAGTCCCGGCATCGGGTACAGGGTTGGCCCCTATCAGATCCGCGGTATCGCAGGCTGGATTCATTATGAGAACAGCGGCACGCGGGGAAAGAACTGGATGATTTTTAACGAGCTTATGGTCTGGAGCCCGAAAGGGTTCCTGACGGGCAGTTATACGACGCCGGGCACTGTTTATGTCGGAGCCGGCTTTGAGCGTCTGGATGCGAAGTGCAGACGTGACTCGGGGTTCTGTAACAACGGCACCTTCGATCCTGACGGGGGCGGGCCGCTTCCGGCCACCGACCAGTTCTCGCGCAACCGCATCCTGATGCGCGAGTTTGATATCTGGTACGTCATCCAGCGCGGGATGAACATGGGAGTCACCTTTTGGTGGTATGACGCTGCGAATCTGCGCACCGGGCAGGGGCGCTCCCAAGAGGCATTGTTGGAGAAGACGAGTACGACTGTCGGCAAGGGCGGCGACTGGTTGGACATTATTCTCGCCTGGCGCTGGCAGTGGTAGATAAAGCGTAGACAGAAATAGAAACAGAAAAAACGGGGAGCCATTTCGGGCTCCCCGTTTTTATCGCGCTGCTTTAATCCTTTCTCCCTTCTCCTTCCATAGTTCTCTCTTTCACCTCATCGCGCCGGGCGAGATCGATCTCCTCTTCCATTTTCTGCCCTATCCATTCTCCACCGGCTATGAGTTTTTGCCAGTCAATTTCTCTCCCGGAGATCATGGCAAGGTTGCTCTGGATCTCGCGCTGGATGGTTCTGTCCGGATCCCAGAACTGTCCGTACCAGGTGTTATAGTTAATGAACTCAAGCCAGCCTTGAAGCCCTCCGAGTCCGGTTTGAATCTCTCGAAGACCGTTTTCCCGGCGTCCGTCACGCGCGAGCGTGAGTCCCAGGTACAGCCGGGCGAGATAATCATGTTCGTTGCGTGATCGTGCCTGCTCCAGCGCCTGGCGCGCTTCGGAAAGCTTCCCCGAGGCGTAGTAAGCGCGGCCGATATAGGTCCATACGCTCTCGCGCAGCGGGGTAAAATCCGCGGTGTAGTCGGGAGCGACATGAGCCGCGCGTTGGAAATGCGCCAGAGCCGATTCGGATCTACCGATGATGAGATCCTGCCTTCCCGCCTGGACTGCGCCGGCGGCTTGAAAAGAAGCGCAGGCAGAAACCAGAGTCGCAGAGAGCAAAGCGCAGAGCGCAAGAGAAAAAATTATGGATTGTCCATTTATCATTCCTAATCGTGCATTCATGGCCTCTCCCTCCTTGGCTATAGGGTAGGGCGCCGGGTTGAAAAATCAATACCGGTCAGTTGAAATTCTGGATGCCAAATCGTCATTCCTCCGAAAGCATGCGCTGAGCCGGCTACGAAGGGTGAAATCCGGAGAAAACAGGGACTAGGCCCCCGATTAAGACATTCGGGGGCGACGGGCTTTCGGAATCCAGCAACTCATGAAGTATAGACTGAGCCCTCTCCTCCTCCGTCATTCCCGAATGTTTTTATCGGGAATCCAGAATTTACGAGCTTACATTATCGACTGTTTCTTGCCGCTTGTGATACTACTGGACTTGTGGAGTTCTGCCGTTTACCTGTGGTATGAACATAGGGTACGTTTTCGGACATAAGAGGGAGCACAAGAGGAAAAATGATGCTTAGAGCCGAGCATTCTCGCTTAGCGCGAGCCTATTCGCTATTTGCCATTAGCTATTTGCTAATCTCCGGTTGTACCCACGCCATACCCAGAATCGGCATGCAGGGGCGGTATCTTGAGGGAAAGGATCAGTTTCTCAGAGGCCGGGGTGGAGATATGGGGAACGCTATCGTGGCCCTTGAATCTGTGGTGCGGGAGGACCCGACTTATAAGGATAGTCTCACGCTGCTGGGAAGGGCGTATTACCGTGCAGGCAGATATCAGGACGCCTATGCTATCCTTCAAAGAGCGGTCGCGGTCAATAAGAACGACGAGATCGCCTGGCTGGTTCTTGGGCTTACGGAACTCAAACTGGGACAAAATCAGAAAGGCCTCGAAACGGTCAAAGGAGGGATTACCCTGTTGAGCAAAGCCTCTGTCAAAGGCTACCGGGACTATGAAGATTGGGATAGCAAGAACCTGGTGCGCTCATCGATCCAGAGGACCGCATTTCTCGCCGCCAAGGGACTCGAGGAAAAGGATAATCTATTACGAGCCGCTGAAACTCTTCTGGTGCGCATTGACGATGAGGAGAACTTCCAGAGAATAGACAGCATGCAAGAGTACCGCCGCGGCTATACCAGTCAATGAGCTAGCTAAGCGCATGAGACAAAGAGCATGGCTGAACTCAGCGCCTAGCGCTATGCCCTCTGGCCGTTGCTCACGGCTATTTAATAGCGAATCATGGCTCGCCGTCGCCGCCTTCTCCCTCCATCGTCATTTCTTTCACTTCGTCGCGCCGGGCGAGATCGACCTCTTCTTCGAGCTTTTTACCGACCCATTCTCCGCCGGCAATCAGTTTTTGCCAGTCGATTTCTTTGCGAGAGATCATTGCCAGATTCGTCTGCAGCTCACTGCGAATTTTTCTTCCGGGATCCCAGAATCGCCCATACCAGGTGTTTTGGGAAATGTAATCGAGCCATTCGCTCAGCTCGCGCATTCCGCTGCTGAGCTCAGTTAAGCCCTTTTGACTTTCCTTTTCCTGCCGGAGCACGGTGAGGCCCAGATAAAGTTTTGCCAGTGCGTCGCTTTCATTGCGGCTACGAGATCTCTCCAGAGCCTGGCGCGCGTCGGGGAGTTTCCCCAAATCATACTGCGCGCGGCCTACGTACGTCCATACTCCCTGCTGAAGGGGAGTGAAGTTAGCCACGTAGTTAGGATCCATCTCGGCGGCGCGCTGGAAATGAGCCAGGGCCGAATCCGGCCGGCCAATAATAAGATCTTGCCTGCCGGCTTGAACGGCGCCCGCAGCCTGAAAAGAAGCGCAGCCCGAAAGTAAAAACGCAAAGTGCAAAGCGCAAAGCGCAAAAGGGAAAATTTTGAAGTTCTCACTTTTCATTTCGACGTTTGCATTTATCATGAGCTCCCACCTCCTTGGCACAGGATATGGACTCGTATCAAAAAGTCAATCTCCTACTAGAAGGGTAATCCAAATTCTCACGGTGATTACGGCGACCATGGCCGCGTAAATATGACGCAATACCTGGGGAGAAAGCCGCCTGTGCAGCGACTCGCCGGCCAGGGCTCCGGCGATGCCCGCAGGGATTATCACGAGGGCCATCAGCAACGGAATCTGCCAGGTGAGAAGCTTGCCCAGGAACCCGGAGAAGGTGTTCAGCATCGCGATAAACAGGCTGCTTCCGATGGAGATTCGAGTCGGGACCTTCAGCACGTAAATCAACAGAGGCACGAAAACGAAGTTGCCGGCGCCCAGAAAGCCGATGATGGCGCCAATCACAACGGACACGATCGATAGGGGCAAAGTCGGAACTGTTACCATCTCCACCGGGACCTCTTCACGATGGGAGGGAGGTGCGGGGAGAAGCATCATCGCGCCCACCAGAAGAGTGACCACACCGAACAGCAAGAAAAGAAAGCTCTCAGAAACCCATTTGGAGCCGATTCCTCCCATGAAAGCGCCCGCCGCAGAGCTGAGTCCGGCCGCGAGTGTCAGTGTGAGATGTACTCTGCCGCTGCGCCAATGCGCCGCGCCACCGATAAGCGTCGAGAAGAATACCTGAGACACGACGAGAGCTGCGACTGCTTTGGGGTCTAGCTTTTCGAATCCAAGAAGCGGTGGAACGTAAAATAAAAGAGGAAACATGACGACGCCGCCGCCGAATCCGAGAAGGCCGGCGGCGAACCCGCCCATGGCGCCCAGAATGGCAATCGTGACAATGAACGGCAGCTCACAGGTCATTCCCGCGCCCTGTGATGAGGAGGAGATCCGCTAAAGTTGCAATAAAATAGCCCACGCTCACATAGGCGTTAAGATCAAAAAAAGCCCGGTTGATCCGGGAGAGATCGCCCGGTTTTACGACGCGATGCTCCCAAAACAGAATCAGGGAAACTATCGCCAGGCCGGTCCAGTAAATGAGGCCCAGTCTCGCGGTCAAACCGACGAGTGCCAGGAAGAACACGGTGAGCAGATGAAAAAACCCGGAAAATCTCAAGCCTTGGACAACTCCGAATCGCGCAGGGATAGAATGAAGGCCGTAGCTCCGGTCGAATTCGTAATCCTGGAGCGCATAGATTACATCGAAACCGGCGAGCCAGAAGAGGACGGCCAAGCCGAGAAAGATCGGGATGGAAAGATCAGATAAACTGTTGGCGGAACCCGTAACCGCAAGCCAGGCGCCCAGAGGGGCCAGCGATAGAGCGAGTCCGAGAAACAGATGGGATGCCCAGGTGAATCGTTTGGTGACGGAGTAAAAGAAGAGGATCGCGAGGGCCAGCGGAGAAAGAAAAAAACAGAGACGATTGATCCGGTAAGCGGCGTAGATAAAAATAAGCGCGCAGAAAACGGCCAGGAAACCCGCCTCCCAAGCCTTCACTTTTCCCTGAGGCAGCTCCCAGGTGGATGTGCGGGGATTCAGCGCGTCGAATTTTCTATCGGCCAGCCGGTTGAAGCTCATCGCCGCAGTTCGGGCCGCAACCATCGCCACCAGGATCCAAACAAGCGCGGTCAGGCTTACAGGATGCATCGGCGCGGCAAGAGCTACGGACGCCATGGCGAAGGGAAGGGCAAAGATCGTGTGAGAAAAGCGAACCAGACGGCCGTAATTGTAGAACCTCTCTGTTAGCTTCATCTTCTGGGAGATGTCAATAGTCAATAGTTAATCGTCAATAGTCAACGGAGCAGAACGCCGAAAGATATGGCTGCCATTGACAATTGACCAATGACCATTGACTTGCCAGTTGACGATTGACCAATCACCATTGACCTCCCATTGACCTTTATAAGCCGAGCTTTTCCCAAATGGAATCGATATACTGCGTCGTTTTCTCATCCATCACAATAGGATTTGGCCAATCTCGTTCGAACCCTTCGGTTTTCCATTTTGCCGTCGCGTCGATTCCCATCTTGGAGCCGTAACCCATCCGTGGCGCGGCATGGTCCAAGACATCGACCGGCCCTTCGACGAAAATCACGTCGCGCTTTGGATCTATGTGGTTTCCCACGATCCAGGTGACCTCCGCCAGATCATGGACGTTCACGTCATGATCAACGACGATAAGACTCTTCGTGAACATCATCTGCCCCATCCCCCACAGGCCGTGCATAATC
>JACQUW010000134.1 GCA_016210115.1 Deltaproteobacteria bacterium
GAACTCCGGCTTCGCCCGCGATGGCACGAGCCAACAGGGTCTTGCCGGTTCCCGGGGCACCCACGAGCAAACACCCTTTGGGAATTCTGCCGCCAAGTCTCGTGAATTTTTTCGGATCTTTCAGGAATGCGATGATCTCTTGCAGATCATCTTTGGCCTCATCCACGCCGGCGACATCGCTAAAGGTTACGCGGTGTTCATATTCCGTAAGCAGTTTTGCGCGGCTCTTGCCAAAGGACATCGCCTTGCCGCCGCCCCCCTGCATCTGGCGCATAAAAAATATCCACACCCCAATAAGAAGAAGCATGGGAAGCCAGTTAAGCAGTAGCACCATGTACCACGGCGACTCGTCCCCGGGTTTGGCGGCGATTTTCACCTCCTTAGCCCGCAATGACTTCACCAGCTCCGGATCATCCGGCTCAAAGGTTCTGAACTGTTCACCGTTCTTGTATTTGCCCTGAATATTATGTCCTTGGATCACGACCTCTCGAACGTCGCCGCGCTCCACGGCCCCCATAAACTCGCTGAAGATAATTTCCGGTTCGCGCCGGTATTGTCTGCTAGAAACGCTGAAAATTATAAAAACAACGAGCGCCAAGACCGACCAAAGTGCAATACGTTTTGATGATTGACTCAAGAAATTCCTCCGTCTCTGGGAAAAAGCCCGCTCACATGGCCGGTCTTGATTGTAGCTCTGCGGGCACAGACGCGCAATGGAAGGCCTTTTTTTGCCGCCTTCAAGCAGGATACAGTCCACAGGCCCTTTCGGGCCGAGACAGAGGTAAGACCTTCTGGGTTCGGCGGTCTCTCGGGGAGATCAAGATGTACGATCTCCTCGTCTATTTCACTCTTCTCCCTGTTAGCTCCGGTGGCATAGGAGCCGAAAAGGATGGGCTTGTCGACCTTAACCTGTTGCGACTCGATGGCTTTTCGAAACCGCGATAAAATTTCTAAAGCTGCCCCTTTATCCATCCCAGAGCCTTCCTGGGAGGCTCCTGACTGGGTTTTCTTCAGTAGAGCCCTTTCAACAGAGAGACGGCACATGAACACTACATAGAAATATCTCCCCCCGGCGAACATAATCGGCGGTGTCCACGTCGCGATCAGCCTGTCTGATCCATTCCTCCGGTGGTTAGGCCATGATCGCTCGGAAGTTTGCTGGTTCCTTTCCTTTTTGGACGGCCGGCCTCCGTAACATGCCATCCTGGCGTTGACAGCTAAGATTTGAATCCGATAGGCTGGCGTTCCCGGGTCAATGAAGAAATTCTTCTGCTTTTCGTTCATCTTGCTCATCTTTTTTCCTGCGGGAAATTGTTATGGAGACTTTACCGGAAAAGGGCACGTTCACACGCTCTCGGAGACAAAACAGGTGTTTTTGAATCCGGACTGCCGGTCGACGGACACATGCGATCTCAAAAGATTCACGCTCACAATGTCGGTTTACGAAATTTGGTTCAGTGACGATCCAGACTATCCCACTTATGGCAACGGCGTGATCATGGAATACGAGACCGATTCAGTGGCTGCGCTCGAGAAATACGCAATCGTTCAATTCAAAAAAGGCTGCGTTTTTGACAGTTCAAAAAATGGGGAAGGCAAGATTGAATGGAATCTGGGTTATGTCATACCGAGCTTCGGGGAAAATATTCCTTTTTGCTTTCCGGAATGGGTGATAGATTCGCAAGACACCGATCCTGCATACAACAGCGATCCTGAATACGGCAGATTTTACTTATTGAGGTGGAATAAACCCGGCTCATATGATCATCGGAGCCAGAAATACTACGGGGCCGAAAAACCGAAAATTCCGGTTGTTTACATGACCGATTACCCCGGCGGGGCGTTCGTTACCGGAACCGGTGTAAAAAATGCCCAGCTGGAATTCAAAACCTGCATCTATAGGGCAAGCGATGTTCCCACGGAAGCACGACGAGATGACATACACTTTGCAAAGCCCATCACTTGCTTTGAGTGGCAAAACGTTTATGTCTACGATTTTGATAAGCGAAAGTTCCAGACCGATTTAGCGGATGTTCCGAGGCAGGAAAGGCCATACGTGCGCCTAAACCTGTACCTGCTCGTCATTTTCGTCACACTGTTTATTGCACTCGCTCTAGTTACTTTTTCGCAGTTAGGCAAGTTCCTCAGCCCAAAGATCGGTGCTAATCAGTAGAAAGTTGGCGGAATCGCCGCTTTATTATCGATTCCAGTGGAGAGTGTGTCGTAGCAATGCCTGGCGGTTCATTCACCAAACGTATATAAAAGAAGTACGCACCACATCAAGTAAGAGGGGCAACGAAAATAATCTTGCCCTCTCTAATCTCAACAAAGGTTTGCGGTTCGACGAACCATCGGTGAGCACCCCTCACCGAGTGCGGCCATCTCATGCGTGTATTTTTGATTCACATTCGCGATCCTCAGTTCTATGCGCTGCCGGCGGCGAGCCGTGCCAAGAACGGCAATATCCGGATTATGGGTTTTCCGCCGATCGGCATTATGTCGCTCTCCGCCGTGGTCAAACGCGCCGGCCATGAATGCGTCATGTTCGACCAGGCCAATCCGGAAACTCCCAATGAGGTTATCATCTACGAGATCCGCCGCCAGAAGCCAGACTTAGTCGGCATTAGTTTCTTGAGCACCACCAGTTATCCCTACGCCAAGATTCTCGCGCGTCAGATCCGTGCGGCCGATGCTCGCGTGCGGCTGGCGTTCGGCGGTGTATTCGCCACGTTGAATCATCAATTGGTCAAGCTTCAATGCCCCGAAGTGGACTTCGTTTGCCGCGGCGACGGGGAGCAATTGATTCTGGATCTTCTGGTAAAGCTGGATGATCCAAGCGACGTTGCCGGCGTCACTTGGACCAAGGATCGACGAGTGGTTCAAAATCCCCAACGAAAACTCGACCGCGACCTCGATCAATGGCCATTCCCGGACCGCGAAAGCCTTCCACTGGACTTCATAGAGTCGATGCCGTTGGACGTGCCGGCCGTTTTGTCTATGGAACGCTTCACTACGATGCAGACGTCACGGGGGTGTCCCTGGCCGTGCGTCTTCTGCGATATTCCTATTTTCAATGAAGGTAAGTGGCGCGCCCGCAGCCCGCAACATGTCGTTGCCGAGCTCAATCACCTGCAGGCCTTGGGCTACGGCGGCGTTTACTTTGTTGACGACCACTTTCTTTTGCAGCCCAAGCGGATCGAGGCAATCTGCAAGGGCATCAATGAAAGCGGGGTCACTATCCAGTGGGGTTGCGAGGGGCGGGTCGATTCCACGGCACAGCACCTGTTCCCGGCGATGGCGAAGGCTCACTGCCGAACGCTCATGTTCGGAATTGAGAGCGGCAGCCAGAAAGTACTCGACAGGCTCAAGAAGGAACAGACGCTGGCGGAAGTCGAAAGCTCGGTGAACAACGCCAAAAATGCCGGAATCGAAATCGTGCACGGTTTCTTTGTCGTCGGCAACCCGGACGAGACCGTCGAGGATATGCGGGCCACGTTTGCTTTCGCGGCTAAGCTCCGGCTGGACACCTTCGGCTTCAATCGCCTATGTGTCTACCGTGGCACTCCGCTATGGCAAGAATACGTGTCACGCGGGTTGGTCGATGATGGCGCCGATTGGTATAAATATTTCAAGTGCTCGGAAATCGATCCTACTTGCCTTCCAGGGCCTGTGATCAACAACGAGCGCACTATGGGTTTGCGGCGGCTGTTTGCGTACAAACTTTTACACTATCCCGTGCAGACGCTCCGCTTGTTGCGCCGCTTCATGCGTCACATGCCAGCGCGTGATGTGGTCTACCTCATCGTCAAACCCTTCCTCGGTAAAAAGCGGGGACTCACCAGAAACGAGGTGCTGTCGCGCGCCGTCGAGCACCAGATGTTGAAGGACGCGGCCGCAAACCTCACGAACGTTCCTGATACTTTGCTCGAAAGTGTTGTAGCAGGCGAGGATGCAAGTCGGGAGCCTCGGGCTTACGCTTTGAAATTTCAGGGTCACTCATGAAAAGGTTGTCAAGTGGGTCTACTGGCGGACGCACCTCTTTTGTTGGGGCCGGGTTGACCTCTTCAATGGAATAGCCCCCGTCAGTGTCTACCAGAGCCTCGGGTCTTTTTGACCCAAATCCGACCAAACGGTCAGTCACTCATCCATCGCTCTTGGGCACATTATTAAATTCGACTCTGGTCTCCTATTCAGATTTTCGGATCTCCAGCTTTAAGCCGGGACTATGACCCCACGAGGATGACCAGAGATCTCGTTAACTTTTTTGCTCCACGCCTTGGGTATCAGCTTCTGCCGAGGTCGAGGTCTTCGACGCAGGAACGGAGTGTTTCCTGTATTCCGGCTCTGGCGTGTTTTGGCCCGCTCGGCCGGAATGAGGCCGACTTATTTACCGTATTTCTGATATGCGATACTGGCGAGTGATGATGACGTGATTTTCAACCGGAAAAAGCACCTGTGCCAAGCGTCGGCACGCTCCTGGTGATCTTTTCACGTTTTCGCAATTGCGAAAACGTGAAACTGTGGAAGGGGTGGCGGCTTTCAACAAAATATCAACACTGGATCTACTTCTTCCCACGGTTTCTTTGGTTGGAGGCAGCTCTTACCGAGCGCGATGCGCTATTTGCCCGCTTTGATAACCGCCCGCGAGTGCTGCTGTGTAGCCGAGCAGGGGATTTGTAACTCAGCCTGGGAACTGAAGAGAAAACCATTGCCGTTGGATTTCGCTCTAATTTTACTATTTGCTATTCGCCATTGGCCATTTGCCACTTGCGGGTCAAGAGGCATTCTTGTCTTCTGAGTACCTCCACTTGAAATCCCTATCCCCATAAGCCTCATCTGGCATCAGACTCTTTAAACCACTCTTCGCCAGCTCTTCTTCAAACTTCTTTCGGATCCAGGGATCTTCATCAGGGTATTCAATTTGGTTTGCAGGGTCGTCTTCAGGCGCAACTGTCAACTTCTCACCTTTACTATTTGTAAAGTAAGCATTGCCTGTCGGCATGCCCGTGGGCGCGTGCAGAGCCAGATATCGGGCGGGGGCGCGCCCTGGATTAAAGTGCTGGTGCCACCAGTTATTGGGGGGAACAAAGACGCTTCCTTCATGCCAGGGAATGACGACCTTGTCGGCCCCTTGCTCGGGCCACATGATGGAATATCCCTCCCCTGCAAGAACGATAACAACCACGCCCGGGCCGTGCCGATGAGCCTTTTTGTAAGTCCCCGACGGAAAGACCGACATGTGACTGACGTGCAGCGATCTGGGGAAGGATATCCAGACAATATGCCCGCCTGCTCCCCTTGCCTTCAAGGCCTCAAGCCTGTACCAAGACAGCATGTCGGAAAAAAAATTTCCTATCCAGACGTCCCTTGGGGTTTTGTGACCGGTGTCTTTGATCACCTGGAGCTTCGAGTAATGCTGTTCCTCGTCAGTGCCATACAGGACACTCAGATCAACAGCGGTGCTTTGAAAGTAGAACGCTGGATCCGGGATAGCCGCCATGGCAGTAGGAAGACCGCTGCAATGTAGTAGCCTGGCTGGCTCGCTCCCGCGCATGTTGCCTAACTCGTAGGTATAATTTGCCGGAAGCAGGAAGAAGCTGTGTTTCTGCCACTCAAATACTCTCTTTGGCCGCTCTCCTGACCAGATTGTGGTCAGTCCTGCCCCCTGAATAACATAAACGAGTTCATCTATGGCCATCCTGAAGGGTCGGAGAGTTTTCCCAGCGGGTACCTCGGTCAGGTAGATTGCACTGACTCCCTCTTGTCCTGCCAGCTGTAAGAAGGCTGCGTGACATTCCCGATCTTCCCACCTTCCCAGCTTGAGGCTCCCCAGATCCTCCATATAGTACCCGCGGTAAATAGGCACGTTCAGCGACTCAATCCACCGTTCGTACGGATGAATCTGGTTCAGCCACGCTCCGGCCTCAGTTAACTTTTCTGTTTCCCCCATAGCATGACCTCCGCGGCAAACTTATCCAGAGTCCGAAACACCACTCTAATCCAACCTGCTTCTAGCACCGGTCTCAAGGTTGTGTATTGGGCGACCACATTTTGCACTCTTTGGCTTTTGCTCCATCAGGAACTGCACGGCGTTCATGTGCTTTTCAGTGGCCGTATTTCGCTGCTGCCTCGCTGACCAGAAGACCGATCCGTCTTCTCTTTGCCGTCGGTGGCGTCATCAACTCCCGGATCGCCTCAAAAAACAACCTTAAACTGGGCATCGTATTTCCTTTCCAGAGCAGCGAGCTTACGCGCCAGCTCTTCGTTGGAAGCGAGCATTCGGCGCAAGCGGACGAAAGTCCGCATGATTTCGATATTGACCTGGACGGCGCGCTTGCTCCGAAGGACACTGGAGAGCATACATAGCCACGCCCTGCTCGGTGAAGGCGTAAGGTTGATACCGCCGTCCACCCCAACTTGAGGTCGCAAATTGCGACCTCAAGTTGGCGCTGCCAATTTGCTGTCTCAAGCCGCTGAACTTTTCCTCGCTGAGCTGAAACATGAAATCATCAGGAAAACGATCGCGATTTCGCCTGACCGCCTCGTTTAATCTTTTCGCGTTGACCCCATAAACCCTTGCGAGATCCGCATCCAGCATGACCTTGTGCCCATGGATGAAAAGGATCGCATTTTCAATCCGCTCGACGGGGACAATGGAGCTGCCGTCAGGCTTAGTTCACTGTTTTCCTCCATATTCGGGGACCCTCCGAACCTCCATTGCGTGAAACGCCTCCTCTCTGGTCTCCAGCGGGCAAGGAGCAAACGCTTGGCTCAGCATCAAGGCACGTTACATCGAGACGATCGATCCGGTCAAGAAAAAGGTTCGCGTCGCGTTTTCTGATCTGGTTGTCTCCCAGCCGCAAAAACTTTCGCTTTAGCTCAAAATGGAACAGTGATAGTACGATCTGATCCCTAAACGTGAATCAATCATTTCGATCACGCCAGTCAAAGCCGCAATCGGAGCAATGCAGGTTCGGTTCCCCGGCTCCCACTAAACATCCTCTCAGAATGACCGTGCGTCGCTGAGCATCAGCTTCGAGCTCCGGCGATGGCAGTCCGTAAACTATGCGAATGATTTTTTTAGATTGGCAGTTTGGACAGCGAGGGTTTTGATTTTTCGGCGCCGGTTTTCGTTTCTTCATCTTCAGGCGATGCCGTCAGCGCGCTCCTGGCGATGTTTCCATGTTTTCGGAATTCCGGAAATACGGAAGTGTGGAAAGGGTTGGCGGCGATTCAAGAAACTATCACGCCTGGATCTGCTTTTTTCCATGCGGTGTTAAGATCGAGATGATCCTTGGCGAGCCTAGAATTTGAGATGCTTCCGCTTCACCCACTCTGCCAACACCACATCCCGGCTCTGTAACGTTTAGCGACTGCACGGAGTTTCTGGAGCTCATCGGCTGTTTGGCGAAGCTCTCAGTCGTAGAAGTAAGGGCTGAGCTCTTGTTCCGGCACAAAACGAGAGGCTTGGCGAAAGATAGCCCGCAGCGTGCCGAGATCGAGCTCTGAATGGGCCGGAACAGTGATGGTTTGAGTACCGCCAGAAACCGACCGCTTGAGCTTAACGTGGCTTCCGCGTTGAGAAACTGCCACGAATCCAAATTTTCCCAGGATAGTGATAACCTCAGGTCCTGAGAGCCTACGAAGCTTGGGCATAGCCTGGTTCGACTTCCATCGTGACTATGAGAGTTGGGCGAGGCTGGAGCCCTATTTCCTCAAGGTTCTCCCCTTCCAAGTGCAAAGCTACGGCTTCTCTGAGATTACCGATGGTTTCATCCAACGTGGCGCCCTGCGTTACAACGGCTATTTCGATACATTCCGCCACGAATCCTGATTCGTCCCCCGGTCTAATGACCGCTTTAATCGTTTGCTGCAGACGTCTCATATGATGATCCCTTTCGACCGTACCCGGAATACTGAGGCCAGTGTAACTATAACATCCCCCTTGATGGTGTAAAACGCCTGATTCCATAGACCGTGCATCTTTTTCTTGGCACAGGCAATTTCGCCGAGTAAATATCGGCTGGTCCCAACTGCTCTGCAGATGCACATGTTTTCACGTTTTCGCCAATTGCGGAAACGCGAAACTGTGAAAGAGGTTGGCGGCGATTCAAGAGAATATCACGCCTGGGTCTACTTTTTTCCGCTCGGGTTTTTTGCTATTCGCCACTCGCCATTTACCATTTGCCGTTCGTTGATCATATCGTGTTTCGCCCTCAAAGATCTTTTCATGAATCTATTGGCCGGACGCCAAGATCCAAGACCTGACTCTTGGGCTCCTCGTTTTAAAGCAAGAGACTTTTGTCAAGCTAGTCAACAACGTCTTGCGTTGTTGAGAAGGTGAGGGTCGCCGTTCGGATGGCAGCTACGGCTGCCTTTGAGAAGTATGGTTTTTCGCTTCGGTCATTCCCCGTTTCGTCCCGACAGATTCCTTAGTTTCATCCTTTAACTTTCATCCTTCGGACGTTCTTGGGTATGCGTCCAGAAACTGCTTCGTAGGCAGTACGATAACCCCTTCCGACGGGTGCCCCACTGACACAAAACAATTATTCAAGGCGTAAACGCCAGTCAGGGCGGCCAGAGCAGCATCGACCTGGTCGACTGTTCCTAATCTACCAGCATCAATTCCGAGCGCTTCCAAACATCTCAACCGCCACTGTCGTTTCTCGGATTTCTTTTTTTGCCAGCCGGAGGGAGGACAGCACGCTCTCAGCACCACAGCGCTCGCATGAGGAAACACCTCGATTGTCCGCCGTTCGATAGGACCGATACCGTAAAACGCTTCGAAGCCGCACTCGGAAGCCAATTGAAAGCACTGGTGCCCTACTTTCATCCAGCCATAAAAAGGCCTATTACATGTTTCTGAATCTGAGGGGGTGTAAAAGATCTTGATACCTCTACGGTTCAGCTCTCGCTCCGCCGACCTTGATTTGCCCTCAACCCTAAACTTTGGCGGGGAGTCGATCGCAATGATAGAGGGGCTCCACTCCCGAATTACGTGGGCAAGCTCTTTGAGATCAGCGTTTCCAACGTCTTTTATCTCAAAGCGTTCATTCATGAGAACCAGATCAAGACCACGACTTAATGAAACGTCGATGCCCAAAGCCAGCGTCTTCATCATTATTAACCTGCGCTAAGACTTCCTTGATTTGTTACATGCAAGACCTGGCCCCAATGTTCCCTCTGCGTTCGCTCCTTGTCGGCGGTAAATATTCCTGAAGTAAAGCGATGTCTTGCTTGAGATCCCATTTATATAGGATGTCCCAGGCGGACTTATGACTGCTCCGGTAGCTCCAATAACCCATATTCTCCCCGGCCCAGTTCGAAGGTGAAAATCTTTAATCCAGAATTGTCCAGGGTAGATCATGAATCACAAGCTCCTCCCTTACCTCGCCGAAGCCCTTCAAGAGCGTCCGCTCCTCATTGTTTAGCTGAAGCGGCTTTGTGATTCCGCCGCCGAGAGTCGCGATGACGAACCGTTTTTGGATGCCTTCTGGAGGAATAGGCCTTGAGCATATTGCCAAACCAGCTGATGGACACCGTGATCCCTGCCAAACTTTATCTGTTTGCCGGGCAATGACGTCTTTGCTTCGACGAAAATAAAATAGTCCTCATCTTCAATTAGCAGATCGATTTCTGCGTCCGCCATCCTGCATGTTTGGAGATAAAATTCGGTATCTGGGATCGAACCGCACGAGTCGCAGAAAAGCCTTCTCGATTCCTGAAGGATGCGCTTGAAAGCCCATGCTTTTTCTTTCTGCTGCGGGTCAAAATAATAGTAATAAAGCGGGTAGACATTGGCCTCCCAGCAAGGATTTTTTATTTGCAAATTGTTCAGGCCAAGCCGTAAGAAAAGAGTTTCGATTAGCGGCCGGACGCGCACGGCCTTCGCCGGCCCCCACGGATCGAGCTTCCGGCGAAGCAACGTGGGCTCCATCTGATCGCGCCCGATTAACTTGTAACCACTCATACGGTTTCCAGGGCGATTGCCGACCGCTTTTTTGCGGCCGACCTTTTTAAATGCCGTCGCTGCTACGGCGTTTCTGCGTTCTACCGCAGTGCCTCAATCGTCTATTCACCTATGCAAGCCTGGATGACCCGAAAACCCGTGATCGATGTACAGGGCATCGACACCTTTCTCATTTCCTCGCCGTGTAAGACAAGCTCGTGAAATCTCGTCGTTGTCAATTAAGTGACTTCTTATAAACCAAAGGATGAAAGCCTCGTCAGGCTGAATGGCTTCCATACGCTGAAGTTCACCGACAAGTCGATTCAGTTCTCTTATCGGATCTATCCCGTGTTTTTGCTTCGATTGTTTGAGAACAACGTCAATGTCATTTTGGCTTGGCATAGAAATTTGCTCCCTTCACACCTGTGCTAAACGGGCTAGAGACGAATAGCCTCGCATTTCCGAATGATCTCCTCCGCGCCTGCGGCCAGGCCCACGAGCGCGGGCCACCTGCCCGTGATGATATCCTGGGAATGAGCCAACTCGTCACGGAGATGCATAAGATCGATCAGCAACTTTTTATCGTCCGGCACCTTAAGTCCAATCCTTAAAATGATCCGCTCACTCCGAAACACAATATCAATCCTATCGCAGAACTGGAGACAATCCGCCAAATCGATTGCCTCGTTTCGTCTGCGCCGATCAGAGAGCAATTGCTCCGCTTTCTCCAATCTTCCGGCTGAGATGTGAGGTTTCCAACTTTCGTTGGGATAGTGGTTTCGGATAAGTCGAAGCAGTTGCATTTCAACCAGCGTCACCAACCCAAAAAGCCACATGCGAACCGGAGCTTTTTGGAAGTCGCCTTTCGTTACGATCCCGCCGACCTGTCCTAAAACAAGAATGAAGGCCCTCGTGGACTCACGGACAATGTTTAAGGCGGTTAGTAGCGGCGCGCTGGCGGGCAACACCTGTTCGCTTCCAAACTGCAGAGAGTGGGTACCCAGAAGGCCGTCAGCCAGCTCATCTATCTTTGCGTAGCCAACTACAGCCCCGTCCTTTCTAACACCAACGACATCAAAATCTTTCTCGGTTAGGAATTGCTTGATTGCAGGCGCGGGCTGGTCCGAGTCGAAAGAAACCAACGGTTCAGCGATATGTCTAACGCTAATTCCTGTTTCAAACAGATCTCTTAGATCTTCAACAGACGATTTCAGATGCTTCATAGACGGAAGGTGAAGGAAGACGCCGTTTTAGTGTTTTTTTCTCAAGTCTTTCCTCTAACTGCCCGCCAGACATTCGCCAAGTACGTAAAAAATCGATTCCACCGTCCTCTATCGTTGCGTTCGGCCTGTGCGTCTTGTGTTGTACCCGTAGGCTGAATGCCTTCGCCTTCTTTCACTGGAACAGGATCGCTTGTTTCTACGGATTTCGTCGCGGCCCAATGGTCGTGAACTCGCTTGAGTTCATGAATGAAGAACTCGAAGTCGTCGCGCCCCGTATACGCGCCTAACCTCCTGGCGAGCTTAAAAAACCCATTGCCCGGCATATTGTTGTCACGATGGACAACAACCACAGACAGCAGTGGCCGACCATTTCGGTGCTCAAGGGTTGAGATCTCCCCCAGCAGATTACCAAGCCTGTTTCTATCGGCAGCTTCTGTCATATCCAAACCAATTAACGGTGCAATTTCCCCATACGTAGTGGTGCTTTTCCGTGTCGCGACTTCCTTGAGTTGCTCATAAATCTCAGCATTTATCTTCAACTCGGGATGATCCGGCACCTGGTCAGTCACAGGCTTGGATAGATGGTAGCGGATTGTCAGGCTAGCTCCCTGCCCACTCGGAGGTTGGTCCAGGACCTCGTCACCTTTCTGCATTCGTCCTTTCATCACCTGACAGCAAACCGGCATCCTATTATTCGGTCCCGGATAACCCCCAACTCTCCTGTGCAAGTCGCCGGCCTTCACGTCTACATACCGCTTTCCCTCCTGTCCGGAGGAGCCTAGGATCATCTCCAATTCTCTTTTGAAATCTTCTGCAGTAGGAGTCATGTTTTTGTTTCGTCCATCCACACAGGCGGCTGACAATTAGGGCCAGTTTCGTTTCTGAGCAGCCTTTGCGGCACACTTGCTTGCCCCGCCAGAGATGGTTTAAATCTTCCTCATCCTACCGATCGCAAGGCCCATTTCTGCGAGGTATCGACTCGGTTGAGCCGCCTGGTCAATCAATTTCTCATTCAGTAGAATAAAGAGATGCTTTCTCGCACGAGTAAAGGCAACGTAGAAAAGCCTCCTTTCCTGTTCCAGCTCTTCGTCTGTCTTTGCCAACTTGCTCGGCCACACGTCCTCATTCGCATCTAGGATGACGACCGCGTCAAACTCCTTTCCTTTTGCCCTCAAGGCGGTCATCAGATGCAAGGGTAATTTCCAGCCGTCATCAGCCGACACCTCATCATCTACCGGTAATAGCCGGGCAAGAGTGCTGACTGCCTTCTCAATATCTTCATAAAAGGAGGCGTAATCGGTTCCGTACCGTTGAGCATATTCTGCTAAATAGATAAATGGCGGATCGGCATAGAAAATATCCTCGATAGACTTACCATAGTCTTTTTGCAGTCCTTCAAAGTCGTCGCTCAACGAGCGAATTGCCTCCGACACTGTTTTTGCTTTTAGCAGGTTTGCGATCGCCTCCGCAAAGCTTTCACTCATTCGTCCGCCCGTATTCCCCTGCTTAAGAGGGCCTGTGTAGTGAGAGAGCGCCTTGACAGCGTCGAGCAGTGTCTGAGGCCGTAGGGGCTGTAGGTGCCGCTGAAGCGCCTCGCGGTCCAACTTACTAAGAGGGAACCGCTTAACTTTGTCACAGAGCCGCAAAAGATTGAGTACTGGATCATTTCCAAATACTTTTGTCTCCGTTGCTCTTGCTTGGATGGCGAGTATCTCTTTTAGTTCGTTAAACGCATCGCTTAGGAGGACGTGAAGATCTTCGGCCGCATAGAAGGGAATATTCTGGCTCGCGAACACAATTTGATAAGGGATAATTTGGGAACGTTTCCGCCCGATAATGGCAACATTCTTAACTTCGTTACCACTAAGTAAGTCGCGGACTAGCCGGACTACAAAGTCGACCGAGGCGGTCAGGTTCGGCAGCTGTAGAACACTAATTTGGGCATCTTTGGCCGACGACGGCTCCACTTCTTTTTTGACGCGCCTTTTGTTATGCGCGATGAGCTTCTGAGAGACTTCGACGATATTGCGAGGTGATCTATAGTTCTTAGCAAGAATGCAGGTGGTGTACTTATCGCCAATGTGCTTTGCCGGGTTTAAAATAAACTCCGGTGTCGCCCCGCGCCATTCATAAATCGCCTGATCATCGTCTCCAACAATCGTCAGCGAAGACTTGTTGTAAGCCGCAATCGCCCTGAGTAGCCCTAGATCCAGGGCGTTAATGTCTTGAAACTCATCTACGAAAATGTGGTGAAACCGCGCAGCCCCGCTAAGATACCGGCCTTTCCCCAATTCACCCTCGATCTCCAACCAGGACCAATATTTTTGATCTTCCAAAGTAATGACCGACGACGCATATAGCTGGTCACAGGCCTCTCGCCAGAATGATATGAAATGTTGCCAAATATCATCCAGAGGATTACCCGTGGAGGAAAGGAGTTCTAAATCACTGAGGCGCTGAAATAGAGTTTCCAAATGACGCCTCATACCGTTCTCGTTCAACCACTCCAACTGATCTTTAAGTTTCTTGGGTGAATCGAGAAGATCGTGGCGGAATCCCAACGTCTTCAGGTAGTCGATTAAATCCATTAGCGCATGACTGGTCCGAGACCGCCGCCGGGAATCCGTTAAATTCTGTTTGATCCGGTCATATTTAGACCAAACAGGTTGAAGCATGTTGTTAACACAGAAGAACCGGTCCTTACTGCTCGTGAGCAGCTTGAGATTGTGACGACTCGCCTTAAGACGACGAAAGCCCCATGCATTTAAAGTTGTGATGCTCGTTAGCGGGTAGAGGATTTTAAATTGTGTGTCGTTTCTCAGCCTGTCACGGAGTTCATCGGCTGCACCCCGAGTAAAGGTAAAAAGCAGAAACTTAGGTTTCTCCTTGCCCGCCCGCTCTGCGAGGGAGAGACATCGCCAAAGAAGTGACTGGGTTTTTCCACAACCAGCCGGAGCGAGAAGTCGAACGGACCCCTCTGGAAGTTGGCAAAACGCTTTTTGGGCAGCATCGAGCATAGATGGGGGCATGCTTGTCCACCTCCGTTGGTTAATCGTTGAAACCTGCTCTCACATCTTTAGATCATCCAGGAACTCCGAGGCCGGGGCCACGCTCGTCACGAGCAGGTGATCTCGTGCACGGGTGCATGCAACGTACAGCAGGTGCCGTTCCGTGTTGTAGACCTCTTCCAGATCTGAGTCATCGGCCGCTGTCTCGATCCGTTCCTGCAGAGGAATGACCTCATCATCGCAGGCCATCACGACAACCGCGCGGAACTCCAGGCCTTTAGCAAGGTGCATGGTGCTGATTGAAACGTGGCCGTGACTCGTTTCAACGTTCTCGTCCAGCACCTTAAACGGGAACCCAGCATTCTCGACTGCCGCACGGGCACGGCCAAGTTCTGCGGGCGAGCGGACGAACACGCCGATCTCATGCGGCACGACGCCTTGGTTATTGCGGTCGCGGAGCCACTCGCTAACCTTTTGGCATTCTTCATCAGGGCTTTTCAAAATTCGGACCTCGGGTGCCGGGCCGTTGAATACGGAAATCGTACCGACGCGTATTTCCGTGATTCCATCGACGTCCGACAGTTCTGGGCCGAGCAATCGGTCGGCCTGCGTTCGGATTTGATGGGAGGTTCGGTAATTGATGTGCAGCGTCCGGGATCGCCCACGAATATCTACCCCGAGCACCTTCCAGGAAAAAGGTTGCTGAAAAATCCGCTGCCCGAGATCGCCAGCGAAAAACAGGCTATTCGGTTTACCTGTTCCAAGCGCGGCGAGAAACCTTAGCTGAGCGACGTTTATATCTTGTGCTTCGTCAACCACCGCGAAATCGAAAGGTGTCCGCTTCCCGTCGGCCAGGTTTTCGGCCAATCGGCGAAACAGTCCGGCGTAGGTGATTGAGCCGTCCGCCTGCAAGCGTGACCGTACACGATCAAAAATCGACCAGAGCACAGCTCGCTGCGGTTCCGGCAATCTCGTTTTCCTGCCTAAGCGGCGGACATCGCGATAAGCTTCCCATGTGTCCAACTGCCACGCATCCACCACCTCGGACCATTCGGTCCATAGAAACTGCTGACTAAATTTATTCGAGGTTGGAGGGAGGAGGTTTGAGGGCCCGCCGACTTCCTTGGCCGCCTCCGCCAGCGCAGCGCGGAGAAGTTTGTCCGATACGATGTTCGGCGCACCGAATTGCAGTTCGTAGAGCCGCCGTCCTATCGCGTTGATCGAATACACTTCGATGTTTTCGCCGAGACGCGGTTCGTGATGAAGCAAACGACGGAGCTTAGCCCGCAAGGCGTTCGCCAGCGTATCAGAAAAGGTTGTGAGCAATATGCGCGATTCTCGGTTGTGCCGTGCCAGATTTACAGCTCGGTGCAACGCGACGATCGTCTTGCCCGTGCCCGCCGATCCCGCGACCCGCGCCGGGCCATTGAAATCACGCTCGACCAACTCTCGCTGCACCGGATGCAAGAAGATTGTCCACTTATCCCAGGGAAAGTCTAAAGCCAGTGCGAGTTCCTCGACATTGTGCATGACCCGGAATCGCCGCTGCGCGTCAGGGTGTTCGAATGGATCGATACCTGTTAACCGATGCAGTCCAGCGTCCGCCGGCAATTCCTCAACCCGCTTCGTTGAATAGAACGTTACGTCCAGTGGTTGTAAAACCGCCGGTCGACTGGCCGCCGGCTTGCCGCCGGTAGCTAGTTCTAACAGGGCCTCAGCGGCTTCACTCGGCAAATGATTAGCCAGTTTGAGTAAACTGTCTTCGTTGGATTCACGCACATCGGGCAACCACTCGATCGGCACTCCGTAGCCCAGCAATTCGTCGTCGGCGACGTGGTCGAATAACCGCGGTTTGGCGGAAACCTGCTCGGAAATCTCTTTATAAATGGGAACCAAAATTTCCTGGACCCTTTCACGAATTTCCACCAGTTGCGCCGCGCCGGTTTTCGGATGCATTTCCAGTTTTCGGCGCTCTGCCCAGCGATACGCCTCTTCGTGGTGATCGACGTAACAAAGCAAAAGGCTTGTATCCGTTCTGTGAACAATCAGGCGGACGTCGCGGTTAACCCGCACCGACCAGAAATTTGGGTCTCTGGACTTGTCCAGTTTGTGAAATTGCATTCCCGGATTCGCCGGATTTATTTGCAGGTCGAAAGCGGTCGTCTTAACCGCTTTCTGCTCCTCGCCGGTTAGCTTCGCGAGGCTTTCCGTGAATGTGTCAGCGATGCAAAATTGCACGATCACCCCTTCAATCCACTTATGAACTCGCCCACCGTCGATACAAGCCCGAGCCATTCAAGTTGACACCGCAGCCAGCCGCACACGTAAAGCACGCGTTGCTTATCCCTGACCATGACGGCGTAAATACTCGACAAGTCTCTGAAATCGGTTGTCAGTTTCAAGGTTCGGCTCAACGCCACGGATTGCATCAAGGCACTCCCTGAGGTTTTGCGGTGGCCATTGAGCGTTATCGCCAATGATGGCAGTTAGGAAAGCCAATGCCGCCTCGGGAAAACGTTCGCACAGTTTCGCCTCATCAAGCAGATGCACCAGCAAATCGGGACCATCCGGTAGCCGTAACCAATGCTCCAGTTCGTATAGCGCTTCCGGGAAAGCATCCAGCGCCATGATACAAAGCCTGGCGAGGGTCTCTGAGACACCTGGCGTGACGACGTCCCGTGACTTTGGCCAGATTAGCCTGAGATAGGGCAGGACGCGATTCCGCCAATATTCAGCGCGGCGTTCGCCGGCGCCCTCTAGAGCGCGAACGAGTGCGTCTGCAGCGCTCTGCAACCCGTCGGCAGGTAGAGAGCGCGTCGCGCCTGCCAACTCCGCTCTGGAGAACGCATCACCGGGTTCGAGCGCGGCAAAGGTGAGGAAAGCCGCGTACTGCTCGCCGTGCTCACCGAGCTCCGCATAATTCTGCGCTGTTGCTAAGAACTGCTTTTTGATGGCTTCCATAAGCGGTCGATAGAGCCGCGGCGAACAGAGAAATCCTTTCCACGCGGCGGGTGCTTCTTCACGTGATCGTTCCCAGTCGAACAGAGGAAGAAGGTAGCGCCTTGCCCATTCGTCGTCCACACGGAACAGAGTGATGACATGTGTAGCGAGCACGACACGCCCATGCCGAAAGCTCACGACGTCAATGCTGCAGACTTCACTAAAGATGGCCTTGAGCACGTTCGGTAAGCCTTGCTTATCTTCCAACGATTGGCGGTACCACCAGCGCAGCGCCGCCTCGGTGACGTGACCGACGGGGTGATTGATAGCCCTAAACACGGGATCGTCGTCAGCTTCAATCTCTTCTTCACGGTGAAGCGCTAGCATACGATGAATGAGGCTGAAGAATTCGTCTTCGTTGCCGCTGAAAATTTTGGCGATAACTTGTAGCCACCAACTCAGTGTATGAGCGAGTTCCTTGATGACCTGAGCCGGGGCTCCTGCCAGAACTTTTCCCATGTAACGCCACGAGCGCGCAGCGAGCTTCTCGTCCGCCCAAGCCTGCAAGGCCTCACGCCATCGATCAGCAAACCATTCGCCGCTTCGGGCCAAGGTCAGCAGCGCACTTGCTGCGGCTGAAAAATCCCGCTTGCAGCGCTCCTGCCAATCATCTTCATGCCAGTGGTCGGTCTTGGGGTTCTCCCGGAGCCACACCACAAGTTCCCGGCGACGTTTCGGCGTGGCTAAGAACTTGCGCAGATCCTCACCGTCACCCATCCACATCGGAAACTCATCGCGCTCATCATCGGCCAACCGCCACGCCGGATACTGCTGGCACAGCGCACTAAATCTGGCCGCAGCGTCGGCACCGATCTCAACCCTCGCGGTACGGTATTTGGCCAAGAGCAACCAAACTTCCCGGTCAAAAGTCTGTTGCAATCCCTCGGGCTCGATGTCATCTCTAAACATCTCACGCGGTGGTCCTTTAAGGATGGCTTGCTCTAGGATCTCTCTGTCTTGTGTATCCAACTGCGGCGCGATTGTTACCAACAAGCGCAGAGCCTCGCGTTCTGTCTCGGCTGACCACAACCACCAACGCTCGTCCATGAGCAGCCAGTCGAGCGCCTGCCGAGACGAAATCAGGCCAATGTGGGTGGCGGCAAAGAATACTAAGCGCCGAAACAACGGATAGGAGATACCCAACCAGCGTTCAACCTCCAATCGCGCCCGCTCAGGAAACCTTGCAGCAGTCGCCAACCAAGCGTCGCGCGCGAGTTCTATCAGCGCGGTCCAGTCACGGAAGTCCCGGTTCTGCGGGTGATCGCTGATCGAAGGTTGGTGTATGTAGGACCTGTCATGCCGATCGTCAACTCCGCCCAACTCGCGCATCAGGTCGAAGGCATCGCGCAACAGCCCTGTGGCATCAGACAAGAATTCAGGCAAAGCCTCTTGCCACCGTGCATCACCCGTGAAATTCTTCAACGCGGAATGTACATGATCAATGCTCAGCACGATCTCCCAGTCGACAAGTTCTTTAACACGAGTGGGAGCAGGGGTCGCGCCTTGATCATCAACCGCCTGCGCGCGAAACGGCTCGCGCAAGCGCACTCGCGGGCTCAGCAGATCACGCAATTGAAGCCGAAGCGTGGGCGTGAGACCGTCAAGCTTAAAACGTGCGCGCCAATCGTAAAGGTCCGAGTGGGAGGCGTAGCTCCGCAGGCGGCCCGCAAGCGCGAGTCGCCACAGCGTTTGCATCGGTGGCGACGGTGGATTCCCGTCAAGCGCATCGGTGATCAGCCGAGCGAACTTATAATGTGGCGTTCCTCCCCGGTTTGCCAACCATAGAACGAGCTTGGGCTCGCCTAGATGCCGCGTAAGCCAGCGGGCAAGTTGGAACATGACATCATCCCATTGGCTGCCTTCGGCATGGCGTCCATTCGCTAAAGCCATCCATGGCGCGCAGCCATACGGCGCCGGACGCAGCACAAGGCTGAACGCGAGCTTTTCGTCTACCTTGTTGTTGGGTGGGACACCGAAGCGCGACAGATCAGCATGCTTGAACCGAGCGTCAGACAACGGCTCCAGCCAGTCGAGCGATGGAACGGGGTCAAAGTCTGCAAAACGCTTGGCCGGCAAAGCGCGCTGATCGCTCAAGGCCCACAACATCCGCCCAAGGAAGTCGTCCTGTTTCGTGCTGGCGAGGGGTTTTGCCATCGCGTACTGAGCGATGATGCGCTCCTTGCCAAGCACGCCGTCGCGAAAGGTCTCGGCCCACGCCCGTAGAGTTCGGTGCAAATAGGCGTGGTTGCTGTGCTCTCGGTACAAGATCGGCGTCACGTTCTTCGCTTTCCACTCGTTGGCTCTTTCCTCTTTTTTGTCCTTCGAATGGCTTCCGAACGCGAACATCTCCGGCGGCGACTCGCCCAACAGCCGGTCCGCATCCATCATATAGCGGAGCACTGGGTCATTGATGCTGTAACCGACAAAGCACACCACGTAGTTGCGAAACAGCTCGGTCACGAAGCGGGCGGCCCAACGCTCAGTCAGGTAAGCGAGGCCAAAATCACCGCTGGAGACCACCAGACGGTCGAGATCGTTGCGGGTCGGTATAGCTGGCAAAACCCCGTGCAAATAGACGAGCCCGTCCCAGCGGTTCTTTGGGACGGGCAGCAATGGAGCTTGAAAGGTCTGAACTTGCAAATTGCCCTTGGCCTTCACTTCCTCAAAAATACGGTCGAAGTTGGTTGTGATGAGTCGATAACCGCCCTCTCGATTCTTGGCAAGTGTTAGTAGAGCTTCATGGTTTGTAATCGCATTAGGAGCAGAGAGATCGGGCGTCAGAATTTTGGCCAACTGCTCACGAACTATCGCACGGCCGCCGACGATATCTGCCTCGAGCAGACCGATCGCCGTATCGTACTGCCCAGCCTTGATGACCGACTGCTCTATGGCCGAGGGTATTCTCCCGAGGCCATCGTAAATCAATTTGACTAGACCCTTGAATCCCGGCAACCGAGCCGGGTAAGAGATGCCGGCCCCGCAGAAAAAAACGACGCGACCATCTTCATGTGACTGCAACAAACGTTCAGGAATATCGGGACCGTTCTTAACGAACTGCATGATAGTCGAAGATCAACGGTTCGCCGCCAAAGAAAGGTACATTTCTCCAGGCTTTGGGTTTGGAGTTATACTTTGAACACCTTCATCACTTCGTCGCCAAGGTGATTGATCACCTTGACCGCGATCCGCCCATTCTTGGGTTTCTCGAACGGTCGCGATGTATCGCTGTTCAGAGTTGCCCAGGCTTCTTCGTTGATCTCGGCCTTAAGCGTCGTCTTCAGTGCGCTGTAGGGGTCGTTGGCGCCGAGGAAATAGGCGTGGCGGACGAAGAAGCTTTCTTCGTTGTAGTCGGTGTCGATGAACCAGCAGGCGATGCCGTCGGCGCCGTCGCTGATGACTTCGCC
>JACQUW010000137.1 GCA_016210115.1 Deltaproteobacteria bacterium
CTCTTAATCTCTTCCAAACAAGGCCGGTTCCCTCTCCCCTTGCGGGAGAGGGCCAGGGTGAGGGGCGCGATATTCGAGATTCAAAATGAGTACTGATGTGGTCCAAAAACTCTGGGGGTTTTGCCATACGCTGCGCCACGATGGGATCGATTATGGCGATTACATCGAGCAGCTTACCTATTTGCTGTTCCTAAAGATGGCCGACGAGCGCGGGATCGACCTGAGCAAGATCTCCGTCACGACCGAAAAAGGCGAAAAGATCAAAGTGAATTGTTCCTGGCCGGGGCTTGAGGCGAAGTCAGGGACGGCTCTAACCGAGCACTATATAGATGTTCTCCGCGCCCTCGGGCAGCAGAAGGGGCTTCTCGGAGACATCTTCACCCAGGCGCAGTCCCGCTTCAACAACCCGGTTAATCTCAAAAAACTGGTCGGTTTGATCGACGAGACAGAATGGACCGCCTTGGATATCGATATCAAGGCCGCGGCCTTCGAAGGGCTGCTGGAAAAGGCCGCAAGCGAAGGAAAAAAGGGAGCAGGCCAATATTTCACCCCCCGCATCCTCATTCAGTCCATTGTCAGTTGCATTAAGCCCGATCCTCGCGTCCACCGCGAATTCACGGTGTGCGATCCGGCGTGCGGTACCGGTGGCTTTCTCGTGGCCTCCTACGAGTGGCTGATCGAGCACACGCGCGGCGGTGCTATGGACCGGGAACTTGCCGAGCGTGTACGGAAGAAAACCTATTTTGGCGAAGATCTGGTTGCCCGACCCCGCCGCCTCGCGCTGATGAATCTTTACCTTCACAACCTTGAGCCCGTTATCAAGCTTGGTGATTCCATCTATGAGGTTCCGGATGGCCGGCGCTATGATGTTGTGCTCACTAACCCGCCTTTTGGGACCAAGGGCGCCAACCAGGTTCCCGAGCGTGAAGACTTTGTCATCTCGACAAGCAACAAGCAGCTCAATTTCATCCAGCATGTGATAACCATCCTGAAACCCGGCGGCCGGGCCGCCGTCGTGGTTCCTGATAATTGTCTTTTTGCGGACCAGGCTGGGGACGTGTTCAAGGTTCTGACAGAGGACTGCGAGCTTCACACCGTTCTCCGCCTTCCGAACGGCACCTTCAGCCCTTATAGCCCTGGGACGAAGACGAACGTCATCTTTTTCACCAAAGGCTACCCGACCGAGAATGTCTGGCTTTATGATGCTCGAACCAATGTCCCGCGCATCACCAAGAAAGACCGCCCTCTGACGCCTGAGCACTTCGCCGAATTCGAAACCTGCTTTGGCCCAGACCCGAACGGCCGCGCTAAGCGCGATCCCAAGCACTCCAAAGAAGACCGCTGGCGGACTTTCCATATCACCGAAGTCAAAGATCGCGACTTCAAAATCGACAGCCTGAAATGGCTCAAGGACGAATCCCTCGATGACGGTGAGGAATTGCCAGACCCAGAGGAGCTGGCGGCAGACGCGATTGCTGAGCTGGAGGCAGCAGTTGAAGAGCTGAACACGATCGTTTCATTACTAGAGCGAAATTCGAATTCGGAAACAGAGCGGTCAACCCGTAACTTGGAATGACGTTCGTGGATACACGACAATCGCTTCACGGCGTGGCGTCCGATAACAACAATCTGCCCGATGGCTGGGCAATTGCAAAGCTCCAGGACATTGCAGACATTATCATGGGACAGTCTCCCCCTGGATCGACGTATAACGACGAGGGTGAAGGTTTACCCTTTTTTCAGGGCAAGGCAGAATTTTCTGACCGTTATCCTAATGTAAGAGTTTGGTGCACCAGTCCTAAAAAGATCGCGGAAGCCGGCGACGTTTTAATTTCTGTTCGAGCACCTGTGGGACCCACTAATGTAGCTAATACCACATGTGCTATCGGTCGGGGGCTGGCTGCAATTAGGCCTCTTGGGAAAATATCGACGGAGTACGTCCTTTTTGTCTTGCGGTTGCTTGAGCCCCAAATAGCAGCTGGCGGCGTGGGATCAACTTTCACAGCCATCAAGAAAGCTGACCTAGAAGAAATTGAAATTCCGGTGGCTCCTCTCGCCGAGCAAAAGCGGATCGTCGCGAAAGTTGAGGAACTGCTTGCGCGAGTCAATGCAACGCGGGAGCGATTGGCCAAAGTTCCAGCCATCCTCAAACGCTTCCGCCAAGCCGTCCTCGCCGCCGCCTGCTCCGGCCGCCTGACCGAAGATTGGCGAGGTGACGGCGGAGCAACCGAATCAGCTGCTGAGTTACTGGCGCGCATCAATCTTGATCGCGAACAAGAGTATGAGCGGGCTTGCAAGGGGGCAAAGCGAAACAATAGAAGACCTCCACTAAGGCAACTGTATGTTCCGAGTATCGAGCCATCGAATGAGGCGTTGCCAAAGCTTCCCAATGGGTGGATTTGGACGAAAGTTTCCATGCTTGGTGCGTGTGGCGAGGAGGTTGTAAAGACCGGTCCTTTTGGAGCAATTCTGAAATCAAAAGAGTTTGTTACGGAGGGTGTTCCAATCATTGCGGTGGGAAATGTGCAGTGGGGCTATTTAGACCTTCAAAATGCACGCGTGGATCATGTAACAGAGGAAAAGGCGTCTCAACTTTCAGACTACCGCGTTCAGGTCGGAGACGTGCTCTTCACAAGGTCTGGTTCTATCGGTCGTTCGCTGGTTGTGCCTCCGGCCGCAGGTGAATGGCTCATGTCCTACCATTTGTTGCGCGTTCGTCCGGACCACCGACTTATTGAGCCGAAATTCCTGTATTTTGTTTTCTCAGGTTGTGAGGCTTCGAAAGATTACACCATCGACTCAATTGTCGGTACGACTCGTCCAGGAATAAATACGACAATTTTAGAAAACCTGCCCGTTCCACTCGCTCCATATCCTGAGCAGTTTGAAATTGTGCGCCGCGTCGAAGCCCTGTTTAAGCTGGCTGATATCATTGAGAACCGTGTGGGGACTGGAAGACGGATAGCCGAGAGACTGACCCAGGCAATTTTAGGCAAGGCCTTCCGTGGCGAACTTGTTCCGACCGAGGCCGAACTCGCCCGACGTGAAGGCCGGTCGTATGACTCGGCGTCAGAGCTCCTTGCCCGCATTAAAGAGGATCGCGGGTCTTTTGTAGATTCGGGATTGACCAGGATTAGATATTCTGCACGAGCATAATGGACAAGACCGACTATTTTTGGGCTTAGATTAAGGCGGAGTTCTCTCGCTGGATTTTTAGCCAGAGCCAGAGTAATGGGGGGCACATGATACTAAGCCGTGCAATGATACAGGAGCGACTTAAGAATGGCGAAATTTTCGTCGAAGGAACCTGGGACGACAACTGTGTTAAGGAAGCGTCCTACACGCTCCGCGTCGCTCCCGACGGGATGCTCATAAACGGTAAACGCTACCCTCCGGGAACAAACTATCCTGAGCCATACATAAAGATAGAACCAGGGAGCATCGCTATCTTATCCACTATCGAGAGATTCAATATGCCCAAAGACGTCGTGGGGCATCAAGGCATCCGATTTGACTACGCCGTTCAGGGATTGACTGGGCTCATGGGGATTCAGGTTGACCCACTGTTTGGGAGCAACATTGAAAAAAGGGATGAGCGACTTTACCTGCGTTTCGCCAATCTCGGCAATGATGCCGTCGTGATCGAACCAACGGAAGCGGTTTTTAACATTGAGTTCCAAATAGTTGATGGAAATGTCGACAGAAAATCAATTGATGACAATCATGGTCCTAGACCACCTACATGGGAGCGACTTCTAAGGCAAATTGCTAGGCAGCCCCAGCCAAGTTGGAGTTATGTCACGCGGGTTCAAGCCGACCTTACGAGTGAGGTTGGGCGAGTGGAAAAAATCTTTCAGCCCGTGGTCATGTTCGGAGTATTCCTTGTGGCAGCCACAGTTCTTGGAGCGGTCTTGGCCGTTCTGTTGTCAGTCGGCAGCAATGATGCTGGGGCCGTCCCTCTCTGGGTAACTGGATGGGTATGGGGAATCCTGCTATTTACCGTTAGCGTATCTGTACTGGCCGTGGCTTTAATCGGCTTCGCGACGGCGTTCCGTCTAATCAGGGGGAAGTAAACAGCGCGTCGAACTGACGGGATTCATGCTTCGGAAAAACTAAGCTAGACCTGCTTGATGTTTTGTCCTTGTTTTGGTAAGCTTTTCTTACCATATGTAAGGAGTGACGATGGAAAAGAGCCAGCTTATGGGGAAAGTCATTGATGCCGTCACGCGGGTTCAAGAGGCCAGCGGGAGAACGGTCGGGAAGATCGGCCCTGGCACGCGTCCTATCAAGGATGTTGCAGGCTTCGATAGCTTGAGCGGCATCGAGGCTACGGTGATCCTGGCGGAATTACTCAGCCATGAACTCCCTGATGACTACAACCCCTTTGTTTCCAAAGATGGGCGCCGCAGTCTTTCTATTGCCGAGATCACCGAAAACCTGACCCAGACCATCGGTGGGGAGACTGCAACAAATGAATGACCAGGAGCTTTCCCGGCAAGGCATTGCCTCGCGTCTGCGATTGGCAAGGGAGATGGCCGGGCTCACCCAGGGTCAAGTCGCCAAGAGCCTGGGGTGGCACAGGCCTACAGTATCTGAAATTGAGGCTGGGCGGCGAAAGGTATCCGCTGAAGAACTGTCCATACTGGCCGAACTTTACGGCGTGAATGTCCCGTGGATCATCGGGGAAAAAGAGGAATCAGGCGCTGCGAGCGACAGAGCGAAACTAGCTGCCCGTGAGCTGAACAAACTGAAGGACGAGGACTTGGACCGGCTCCTGCAACTTATTGGGGCCTTGAAGACCGGACGGGCCACCCGGAAATGATAGGCCGGAGGGCGATAGCGAGGCAGGCCATCACCGGAGCCCTTCGTATGCGGAGGAGCGCTGGCTATCGCTTGGACGCTGCCATTTGCGTCTACGACTTAGCTGAGCGATTGGGGATAGAGATCCGTTTCCTGGACATTCCAAGTATGGAAGGGATGTATTACCGGGCTTCTGAGCCCGCCATCATCCTCTCTTCACTGCGGCCCCCAGGGCGCCGCGTCTTTACTTGTGCCCACGAGCTCGGCCATCACAACCAGCGGAACGGGACACATGTAGACCATTTTGCCGAGCAGTGGAAACGACCGGGGTGGGATTCCAAAGAATTCGCTGCCGATTGCTTTGCGGGGGCTCTCCTGATGCCCAAGATGGCCGTGGAACGCGCCTTTACTCTCCGGCAGTGGAAGATTAGTGAGAGCACTCCTGGTCAAGTCTACAGAATCTCCACCTACTTTGGAGTCGGCTACACGACGTTGATCCACCATATGCGGACCGCCCTGCTGCTTCTCCCTCAATCGCATGCTGAAGCGCTCTTGAAGGTGAACCGCCGACAAGCCCAAGCCCTGGCCCTTGGATGGGAAACGCCTGAAACCGTCTGGGTGGTTGATGCGCACTGGACTGACCGAGCGATTGACGTAGAGGCAGGTGACCTCATCTTTGTCCACGGACAGCCCAGCTCCGAGGGCAATTGCATCGAACGCGTGGTAGAGGCCGAAGGAGGGCGACTACTTCGTGCTTCGCAGCCTGGCATCGGCAGGCTTGAAGACGGGTCTGGTTGGTCTGCTTTCGTAAGGGTATCTAGGCGAGGGTTCGTTGGACGGAGCCTCTATCGCCACCTGGAGGAACCGGACGATGAATAGCCCAGTGACCATAGTGGAGGACAACCTCTCTGTTGCTTGGGCCAAGGCCTTCCTGGAAGTAATGTACGTCGAGGAGATTGCACCTCTGGTGGTAGTGATCAGATTCCTCGACAACGGGGCGCCACCCGAGGTGCCAGCGATCCGGGAGGCCGTTGATTACGCGCTTGAAGCCGACGGCAAGGGACTGTCTTGCCATACGGTGGCCAATACTATCTTCCCATCGATGTGGAACCCCGAGGCGGAGCGACAAAAGCTGTACGATCGTTACTGCAGGATCCTCCCGCGCGTGCGCAGATATAGAGGCAACAGGTATGGCTTGTACTTTGAGCGCCTCATAGCGTTCGGCCATGACGGCAACGGTCAAGGTGGGGTCAACCAGCTAGAACACATCATCCAGACATGGAATGGCGGCAACCACCGCCGGACGGCTCTGCAGGCCTCCCTCTTCGATCCCCGCAGAGACCATACACACCAACGGCAGCGCGGGTTTCCTTGCCTTCAGCAGGTTGCTTTCGCGCCTGATGGCGTGCAGGGCTTGGCCGTGACCGGCTTCTACGCGACTCAGCACATATTTGAGCGGGCTTATGGCAACTATCTGGGCCTCTACCGCCTTGGCCGCTTCATGGCTCATGAGATGGGACTGAGATTGATTCAGGTGACCTGTATCGCAACTCCAGCCGTGCGAGACCGGCCAAAATCTGTTTTGGAGAGGCTTTCCGAGCGAGTTAGAGCAGCATTGCGCCAGGTCGAAACACCGGCAGTGGCCGGCGGGGACGCACGTGGCTAGGCAGGTCAGAAGAGGCAAATTAATCGTTCTTGAAGGCCCTGACGGCGTTGGGAAATCCACGTTGTCCAAGGTTCTTACGGAGAAACTCAGCGAGGCCAACATTCCCTGTGAACACTTGTCCTTTCCTGGAAAAGAAGAGGGGACAATAGGTCGTTTGGTTTACGACCTTCACCATGACCCCGGCGCATTTGGGTTGCACAAGGTTACTCCCGCCAGTTGGCAGGCTCTCCACATCGCCAGCCATCTAGATGCCATTGAACAGCGGATCCTCCCTGCGCTGAGCGAAGGGCGCTGGGTAGTTCTTGATCGGTTTTGGTGGTCCACGTGGGTATACGGCAACGCTTCCGCGATTGACCGGCGTTCTTTGGACGCGATGACGCGGTTGGAGCGTTTTCATTGGAATGGCGTAAAGCCCGCAGTCGTTTTCATGATTGATCGAGACCAAAATGTCTCAGAGGACAAAACCCGCGGCCAACTCCGCGCGGGTTATCATGCCATTCTAAAGAAGGAGAGAGGCCGGTATCCGATTCGCGTGATTCAAAATGATGGGTCCTTGAATGAGTCGCTTGATCAGCTTTTGGGAAAACTAAGAGAGTTGATTCCGCAGTTAAGGAAAACGCGTTGGAACGCCCAACCCCACCAGTCTCAAAGACCGAGTGCGCAGTTAATCCTCATCGCACCCCATGCCGGCCTGCCGTCCGTCTTTACGGCTCTATCTCCTGCTCGAACCACAGTGGTTTATGACACCCTCTGGCGGTTCGCTGCTGAGAGACAGCAAGTCTTCTTCCGTAAACTGGAGGGCCGTTCTCCTCCTTGGACGCATGATCCGATCATCCGGCGGCATAAATTCACGAATGCGTACCGGGCATCGGACCGCGTGAGTCAATACCTCATCCGGCATGTGATATATGAAGGCGATCAAGCCTCCCAAGAGGTGTTCTTCCGCACCATACTCTTCAAACTGTTCAATAAGATCGAGACGTGGGAACTCTTAAAGGCAAAGCTGGGCACGATCAGCTATGCAGAGTATTCCTTCGCTCGGTACGACCAGGTACTGACCGAGGCGATGTCGTGCGGTACGAGGATCTACTCAGCAGCGTATATTATGCCGTCGGGCAAAAGTAGCTTCGGGCATCCTCAGAAGCACCGCAATTATCTGAGGCTGCTTGAGCGGATGATGGAAGACGAAACGTCAGACCGGATTGCGAACGCGCCGAACATGAAGCGGGCTTTTGAGTTACTCCGCTGCTATCCGACGGTTGGTGATTTCCTAGCTTATCAATATGTCACTGACCTGAACTATAGCACGCTGACCGATTTTTCAGAGATGGAGTTTGTGGTGCCAGGGCCGGGTGCGATGGACGGCATTCATAAAACGTTCAGTGATCTTGGCGGCCTCAATGAAACTGAGATCATCCAGCTTGTCACAGAAAGGCAAGAGCGCGAATTTGATCGTCTGGCATTGCGGTTCCGCTCGCTGTGGGGAAGGCGTCTCCAGCTCATCGATTGCCAAAATCTTTTCTGCGAAGTCTCCAAATACGCGCGGCTGAAACATCCTGAGATCAAAGGTGATAGTGATCGCACGCGCATCAAGCAACTCTACCGTCCGTCAAATAAGCCGCTGGAGTACTGGTACCCGCCCAAATGGGGTATCAACCAGCTTATTCCTCGGTCTGGGGGGCTGGAATGATTTCTATGTTTCAGGGGTCAACTGCCGACCAGGTCTGGCAACAGATGGCTGACGCCTTCCGGCAATCGGCGGGCGTCCGTGCCCAAGCGAGCAGAGATGGCCCAACAAAGGAGATCCTTCACGCGGCTATCACGATTGCGGACCCGAAGCAACGCTGGGTAGTCTCCAGAGAGCCTTCGCTGAACCTGCCTTTCGGCCTGGCAGAAGTCGTGTGGAGCCTGACGGGACGGCGTGATCTGGCCTTTTTAGAATTTTGGAATAGTAATCTCTCTGCCTTTGTTGGGCCGGGACCAACCCTTCACGGGGCGTATGGGTATCGCCTCCGCCATCATCTCGGGTTGGACCAACTGATACGCGCCTACGAGGCCCTGCACCACAATCCTGATACCAGGCAGATAGTCCTGCAGATCTGGGACTCTACTGTCGACCTGCCCTACTCTGACGGGGCCCCGGTTGACCCTGACATTCCGTGTAACGTTATCTCCTTGCCCAAGGTACGGGATGGCAAATTGCAGTGGCTGCAGATTATCCGGAGCAACGATATCTTTCTGGGCGTACCGCACGACTTTGTCCAGTTCACCTGCCTGCAAGAGATCATAGCTGGGTGGCTAGGCGTCGAATGCGGCTCCTATAATCAGATCAGCGACAGCCTACATCTGTATAGCCGAGATGAGAAAAACGTTGCGAAGTCAAGGCCGCTAGAAAAAGTTGTCGTTAACACAGATTCCCTGGCACTGCCGCTGAAGGAGTCCGAATTGGCCTTTCGGGAGTTGGAACAGCGAATAGAGCGTATGATTGTTCCGGAGTTGAAACAGGGTGAGCTTGAAAGATTGTCCTGCTGGGACGGCGCGCCACAAGCTTACCGGAACATATTGGCAGTCCTTGTTGCTGAGGCAGCGCGGCGACGTGGACAGATGGAGACAGCGATTGGTACGATGTCCTCCTGCACTAACCCTGTATACCAGGAGCTTTGGACGCGCTGGCTGTCACGAGTAAGTTTGCCCACGTCAGCTCAACGATCCTTGAAGGAAGCGTGATGCCTAAATCTAAACGGGACATCCGGCCTCCGCACGAGCCATGGCAGCCACTCAGGGTTGCTGAGCCTCCTCTTGGTTATCTATCGTTCTTCTACTCCGACGGGCTTAGCCCTTTAGCGGTCCGGGAGGTTACCCGGCCGTATGACAACAAGAGCGATCCGAACATCGAAACAGGGACGTATGGCCTTTTCTCCACCTGTCAGCGGTCTATGCGAGCGAGCATTGTCAAGAGGGGTGTCAAGTACCTGTTCTTCGTGTGCAGGCGAGACAACGTTCGTGTGGTTACAGGTTACTACAGGGTGGCATGGTACGCCGACGGAGTATTGCATGCCCAAGGGGCTGACTATGCCCTCGCCGCGGATGAGGTTCATTTTATTGATCCACCGATCCGTCTGTCTAATCTGCCAGAGCCGATCGCTTCGGTGGCGGTGCGTCCGTTTCGCCTGGCAAGGCGGCTTAGCACTGACAACACGGCCGCACTCCTTCATACCCTCGAGCCGAGACCCAATGCACTTGTACAGTACTTGGCTGAGATAGATCGCCTGGAGCGGTTTCAGCGTTTCCATTCAGGCTACCGCTACGTCAGTTGGCAACAAGAAGAACCATTCACGTGGGACCTCGCCGTCCAGTATCTGGTGGCTAAGGAAAACGGCGCAGGTATAGTTGTTCCCAATGCGTCGCGTACAGGGTTCTGGCAGTGTGACACGTGTCGCCAGTTTGTGGCCAATAAGGCCCTCCTGAAGAGATGCCCATACTGTGGGACTATGGGCTCTCTACGTCCCGTGCCACAACTTGATGGAGTTTCCTAGGAGGATACCATGGCAAGACGAATTTTTATCAGCTACCAACACGATGATCAGATGAAAGCGAAGGGATTCAACCTTTTGCGGTGGAACAAGAATGTTGATTTTGAATTCGTTGGTCGACATTTATTAGACCCCATTGACAGCAGAAACGAGGCCTACGTCTCTCAGAAAGTCAGAGAGCAAATCCACGGGACCTCTGTCACGGTGGTCCTCATCGGCCAGAACACAGCTGACAGCGACTGGGTGGAAAAGGAAGTGCGGTGGAGCCTGGAAAAGGAGTCACCTAACGGCATCCTCGGAATCCGGCTTGGACATGGAGTACGAATTCCACCTGTCCTTCAGAAATGTGGAGCTGAAATCATTGATTGGGCCCCTCACGATTTTGAGCAGGCCATCGAGCGCGCTGCTGAAGCTGCAGGTCGCGCTAAGATCGCCGCCAGAGGACCGGGCGGCGGATCCACCTGCATCAGATGAGCAACAGCTTGTCGCAAGAGATACAACGTTCCAGTTATCCGGCGCTGCATGAGGCTGCAGACAAAACATCTCTGGCAGCCCAACAGAGATACCTGTTATTGTCATCCGTGCGCCTGGTAGCATTGGTGGGCGTGGCCGGGGCCGCTTTAGTAGGGCCAATCATCGCTTGGTGGGCTCCTGTTAGTGCTGTAATCCTTCTCCTTGTGGCGATCGCTTCAGAGGTGCTCATCTTAACTCTGCATCCCGAAAGGCAGTGGTATGAAGGGAGAGCAGTGGCCGCGTCAGTGAAGACACTGACATGGAAATATCAGGTCGGAGGTGACCCGTTTGGTATCGACGTATCTACGACAGAAGCCGACGCAAACTTTCTTCAGCGGCTAGATGATATCGTAGCCGAGTTCCGGACCCTGGACCTCAAGCCAGCACAGGCGAACCAGATCACAGAAGAAATGCGACACATTAGGGCAGAATCACTCGATGAGCGTCGATCCTTTTACCGCAAAGGCCGCATTGAAGACCAGCGAGAGTGGTATGCACGGAAGTCTGAGTGGAACCACCTCAGGGCACTGCGTTGGCAAATTGGTTTGGTAGTATTGGAGTTTGTCGCTATGCTAGGAGCGATTCTCCGCGCAACAAACTTGCTCTCGATCGACGCCTACGGGTTCCTCGCTGCAGTGGCGGCAGCCGGAGTGGGATGGCTGCATATCAAACAACATCAAGGTCTCGCTAAGGCGTATGCTGTCGCAAGCCACGAATTGGCTTCGATCAATTCAAGAGTCGATGCTGTGCGAAATGAAGAAGAGTGGAAGCGATTTGTGGACCAAGCCGAGGAGGCGATATCGCGGGAGCACACGCTCTGGCGGGCATCACGGTCGATATGAGCGGCGAGAAAAAAGCGGAGATTCGGAATTTGCCTTACATGCGCTTCGACCCAGTCTGCAGACTCGAGGGTTTGGCAGGGCGGCTGCCGGAGTTCCTTGCGCTCGTTGGCGAGAAGCGCTGGAAATGGAAAATGGGGACATTCTTCTTTTCCTCTTAAGTCAGTGCCGGGAAGGGCGTCAAATCACTCCAGACACCCGTAGCGACTGGTTGCTGGTGAAGAGAGAGCTGGGCGTTCCTGATGAGCGGAACCGAGGAGACCGGTGGTGCCTCGATCATCTGTTTCTCGATCAAGACGGAATTCCGACCTTTGTTGAGTGCGAGCGGGTTTCCGATCGCCGAGCTCATCGCGAACTGGACCTATTGACAGAAATGGCTAGAGTTTCTAATATTAAATTATATTACCTCCCCGTCA
>JACQUW010000130.1 GCA_016210115.1 Deltaproteobacteria bacterium
GAACTTTCTGGTGGCATCCGATGTCAGGAGACCAGTTGTCCGCGCATTTGACGACGTGCGAGTCAGATTTGTGAGCCTCGAAGAACTGATCCGCGCTATCACCAGTTCGGCCCAATCCGAAAAGTTTTTCATCCTGCCGAAATCCCACTCCTAGCCCTAAGCCGAAAATTTTTCTCTGGGTAGTGAGGCTCGGAACCGCTCCAAAAAGCCGCCTCGCCCTCCGTTGGAGGAAGAGGATTGAAGATGAGGGGGGCACGACTTTTTTCCCCTACGGTTTATCCGGCGCTTACACCAGGCTCCTTTTCCCCTCGCGGCTTAACGGTGACCATCTCAAAGGCCACCGGCGCGTCATCGCTGAAGCACGAATTGACGTAAAACCAACTGTATTGTATACAATTGTATTGATGATAACTACATGATCGTCCTCGACACCTCAACACTGATTCTGCTGGCGAAAAGCGACTTATTAAACCTGTTGGCTGAAAGGACACCCATAGAGATCCCTCAAGAGGTCCAGCGGGAGGCGCTGGCGCGCCGCGAGCTATACGACGCCAAAATGATCGAAGGGATGTTGCGCGGCGGAAGGATTCGCATCTCCAAATATCGTCGTCCAGATCGCAGCAAACAAATTCAGGTTGACTTTGGCCTTGAAGCAGGCGAGGCGGCCGCTTTGCTCCTGGCAAAAGAGGCTCAACTGCCGCTTGGAACAGACGATGGTCCAGCCATAAAAGCCGCCAAGATCATCGGTGTCCCTTTCTTTACAGCTATTCACGTTTTGTTGGTGCTTCATGAAAGGGGTCGGATTAGCACAGACGTTGCCTTAGCAAAATTGGAGATCCTCCAGAAAGTCGGGCGTTACAACGTTGAAATCTTAGAAGACGCTCGTAGAAAAATCGAGAAGTGAGGTGAAATCCTATGCCTGTTATGAGCGTCCGGTTGAGTGAGCGAGAACTGAAAATTCTTAAGACTTTGGCTGAAGAGGAGGACAAAGAAAGATCTTCCGTAGCGAGGGAGCTACTGATGGATGGTCTCAAATATAAGATGCTATTAGCTTATAAGGAAGGCAAAGTCTCCCTGGCCAGACTTAGCAAAACACTTGGAATGAGTCTCAGCGAGGCAGTGGATTTTCTATCTTTGTTCGGGATCCACTCTCCCATAAGTTACGACGACTACCTTCAGGGAATAGAAACAGCCCGCAAGGCCGTCCGCTGAGTTTCCACGGGACAAGTCTTTTCAAATTTACGGAGAAAAGGTGTCAGTACCGGAGAAAAGGTGTCAGGAACCTTTTGAAGGTCTTTTGCCCTATACTTGTCTTAACGCAAATCTACCACAACAGCTATATCGCAATGGCCTCGGCTGCAAGTATCTCATCTAAGAAAGGACTGTAGCTTTTGGCAGCAATTTCGTCGGGAGTGTAACCCACGGCCTGGATGGGTTTTAAGATACGTGCTGCCGCCACACCGAGCACCTCTAGTCTTTCGCGTAAGTTAAGGGATGAACAATCTGAAGACACAACTACCAAATCGATATCGTTGCCCTCGCGGGCAACCCCTTTGGCATAGGAACCATAGAGATAAATTTTCTGCGGAGGAATACCAAAGCTGAGAAGTTGCTCCCGGTATTTCTCTATGATCTCTTTAATTTCGGGTCCTGCTTGAGCCATGCCAAAACCTCCTGTGCCTTTGCAAGATAATCTTCCGCCACGGCGTCCGCGCTCCCAATTCAGCGAAATGGAAAGGCTCCGCTGACACCGTTTTTGGTTCCCAGAGCAACTACTTGTCGCGCCATCGCAGCTCAAGAGCGACTTCTTACTGGCGTTTTGTGGATTGTTGCTTATGGGGTGAACATGCTACCACAAACAGTAGCGCTGTGCTTGACGGCGAGCAATGAACATATTATCGTCATTTATGTACAGAACCAACAGAGAGGCTCAAATGAAGACATCGACACTGCGGCACAAACATCTCCGCCTGGATCAAACCAAACTGGACCGGCTGCGCTCCGCATTAGGGTCTCGCTCGGAGACGGAGGCGATCGAGCGGGCTATCGACTTCCTTTTGGCGGAGGAAGAGATCAAAAAGCTACTCCGCGAGATTAAAGGGAAGGGGCGCATCCGGCGAGTCTTTGCTAATGGAAAAGGTCATCATTGATACGGACCTGTATATCGATTGGATTAATGGCGGCGGGCATGAAGATTTCCTCATCCAGCGCCCCTTCCTCCGCTACATGAGCGCCGTCGTGCTCATGGAACTCAGAGCGGGAGCCAGCAGACAAGCCGACCGGGCGTTAGTCCAGCGCCTCTATGATACGTTTGCCCGCACAGGACGGCTTCTCAATCCCAGTCCCTCGGTCTTCTGGGAGGCGGGGAGAGTTTTGCTCCTGCTCCAGCGGTCGTTTCACTACGAACTCAAGAAACGGTTTCCGATCATCAACGATGTTCTGATCGCTCTTACCTGCCGAGAAATCGGAGCAACCCTCATCAGCCGCAACGTTAAGGATTTCAAAACCATTCAACGGCTCGTGCCGTTCCGACTGATCGCCATCGAATAGAGCCGGTTGGGGAAGGTCTTCTGACCTGTGATGATGTCGTCGTCAGGCGAGCCCGGCGCTTGCGCCTGGACTTACGAGTGATGAATCCAACGGAGTACTGGAAGGAGGTATTGTCGCATGGCTAAGTTGCTGGCCGAAAAAGATCTTCGAAATCAGGCAGTCCAAGCGTTGGCCAATAAACTAGGGCCCGTGGAAGCGTTGCGGTTTCTTGCGCTGGTGTCCCGTGAGCCCTTTGACTACCAGAGCTGGCGCAGAGAGTATTTTTCTCAATACAGCGTGGAGGAGTTAATGGAAAAAATCCGCGAGCAGCACAGCGGTGAAGGATCTTAGCATTCGGGCCTCCTGTTGAGAGCCCGCGCCGCCATTACGCTTAGAAAGCGGTTATCGTGTTCTCCACATACCTTGAGCCAAGAACCTCTTTCTCCAACATGATCTCGGCCCTTTTGTAGAGAGAATAAGTTTTCTTACGAGTACCACATGGTCCACAGCCATTTGCTCCTGAGTCTCCGCACCTGGATTCATCCGGCCGAAATCCCGTTCCTCTTAGTGGCCAAATCCCTCTCAGCCACCATCACGCACGCTACCCCTGCCCTACTCCACGGCACTACGGCTCTTTCTCACCGAGACCCAAAAGTTTCTTGACCTCGCTCAGTACAAGAGCGGCGTCCTGGTAGGCGTGTTCCGCGTCCTCGCGGCTGTACTCTCGGTCAAAGTAAAAGGATGGAGTTCTGGATTCCGCAAGCCATAAAGAAACCTCCTCAATCTTCTCCAGAACTGCCGGGTCTCCGACGCCCCCCTTGTGCCGGAACTGGTCAGAAAACAGAGGAGCCACATCATGAACTTTAGGGTAATCCACGGCAAGTGTCTTCAACGCGCCTTTTAAGGCCAATTCCACAGCTTCCTGTGCCCGCCGCACGACCAAGTTGAAATCTTTATCGTTCATGGCTCCCTGAGCGTCACGCCGGAGGATGCCTTCCGCTTCCTGAATCAGTCGAAGTCCCCCCTCTCGCATGCTCTTCATAAGATGACGGCATCCCCCAGCTTCAAGTCCGGCTTGAGGTCCCAATACCAATCGCCGTTGCGCTGAACCTTTTTCGCGCCCAACTCGTTTAGCCTTTCCCGCAGGCTTGCTAATTTGCCCTGGAAAAAACCGTCATGATCCACGAGGATCTTAGCTTCCTCCACCATGTCCAGATACACGTAGCGATTCTCCCTGGCTTCCTTCAAGGAGAGCACGAGAAGGCTGAGAAAGGGGGTCCAGCCTAGGTCTTCCAGCGCCTTCCAGGATCGCTCCTTCCGCAACTGCCTCAGGATAGGGAGAAGCGGTTGGAGTCGCTTCCAATACTCGGCGGGAGCCTCCCTTAAAATGAGCAACAAATCGACATCGCTATCAGGTCTTGCTGCTCCTCGCGCCACTGAACCGTAAAGCACGACGGACACGACCTGGTCTCCCAGCGCCCGCTGGACGGAATCAACAAAGATCTCTAGCAAAGCCTTATAGTCGCCGTATCCGATGGTTTGCTTCACAAATCTTTGCTCCAGAAGTCTTTAGAGAAAAATCTATCACAAAAGGCTTGGGCAAAACATCCTCCAGGCAAACCGCCTGAAAAGCGCTTGGCCTTTATGTCTAATTCCCGGTCAGGGCGCCAATTCCAGAAAACCGGAAACCAGTGAAGGAAGAACGGTCGCAGCCATTTGCTCCTGAGCTTTAAAACATTCCTTCATCCAGCCGAAATCCCGTTACTCGTGACTGCTAAATCCCTCTCTCGGATGCCGCGCCTTAATTCGATGTTTCCGCCACCGCTCCGTGGCACCTCTGGCTGCCTATCTCCTCGCCTGGCTCCCTTTGAACCCGAGCGGACCTGGTTCCTGACACCAGCTGGTTTCCTTAAAATAAAGTGTCGAAACCTCTTTCTTTTGGCAGACCACGACCGCACAAAGTCCTCTCAAGCTCCAATCGCCAGCCACCCAATCCTCAAAGCCAACGAGTCGGCCCCACAATACACCCTAGACGAGTCAATGGAAAAACTCGCAAGCAGCACAGGACTAAAATGTCCCATGATTTGTTATTCATCTATAGGTACAGGTACGAATCCTTGGACCCCGAACCGAATTGGTCCCGACCGGGAAACTCTCAGCGGCAATGAACCCCGATCTGATCGGGCGGCCCCTGTCGCACCGCATCTTTGAAGACCATTCACTTGCACGACCCAGTGCTGCTGTGACCTACGATGCGACTTTATTTCGAATCGGGGTGAACTCGGTTCGGGGTGGATGGCTTGCAAAATGTCGATGCAAACTGTCCTCTTGTGCCTGGGTCTCTTTCTTTCAGATTAGGGTTTAATGCTATGAATCGGATTAGGGCAGTTCTAACTTGTCGAGTTGGATGAAATGTTCGGCGAGACTTTCGCCTTGAGAGGAAACCTTTCTGGATGTTCGATGATTTCAATACTCAAGTCTACGTCTAAGTCCGGCCAAAAAAAATGGCCCGGCGAAGGTTCGTCAACGTTGAGGATCTTCCGAACAGGGACATCTTTAAACCACGGAAAGTCTTCATAGGATAGAAACACCTCTCTTTCCTTTGTAAGGAGCCATATCCCATGTAAAGATATATTCGTAACTTCGACGTCTGAAGTGGTCGTGCCAAGCGGTTTTGAGTTCATCGTAATGCTCCTCAATGATTTCCTCGACTTCCCGAAGCCGGGAACGAGAGAGTCTATAGTTTCTGGCCAATTCAATCTGCGGCTCTAGCCAAAACTTTGCTTCTCCATCGCCACAAAAAACATACATGCATTCTTTCCTCTTCGCGAGAAAAGAAGAAAAACCGATAACCACGCTCAAGAAATACGGTCGGGCTCACCGGTTGATTGATCCACCGAAGTTAAAGCTTCACTGCCGCTTCACTCCCTGCAGACAAGCCCCTTGGAAACGTGCCAAGAATCTTCTCTCCGCTCCTAAGCCAATCTCGCGCGCGGATAGGCATGATGCTGGTCTGAATCTATCACAAAAATCTTAGACGATACAGGCTGGAATTTGGCGTTACGCGACTCTTCTTCACTTCGACCACCCGCGCGCGAAAGGCCAAGGAGTCGATGCTTTGCTTGAGCCGGGCCGACGGCAACCGGAGTGCAGAGACAATTTCGGCGGACTTTTGGGTCATCCGCTTCTTGGCTCCTCACCCACCTGAGCAACGCCTCCGACCGTGAATCCTAAAAAGACTCCCAACCCTTTTTCCCGCACATAACAAGGCCCCGCAAAACCAGCAGAGTCCCCTCAAAATCACGGAACTCACAACGGGAATGTTGTCGTAAAAAGGCGATAAGCGCTTCGCAGTGCGGACAACGAGACCCACCGACGACGTCCTGCTGTCCCCTCCCGGTTTAACGTGCAGCGCCACCAATAACAAAGTCTGTCACAGATCGAGGCTCTTCCTTCCTGTGTTTTCAGGGACTTCAGTAGCGGCACGGGCATTGCGGCGGCTACCTGAATAACCTGACCATCCGAAAGGCGCCACGATGAAAAAATTTCTTTCCTTTCTCGCGTACTTCATTCCTGTCCTTTTATTTCTTGTTTTCTCTCCTGAAGGGTCGCGACCAGTCGGCGCAGAGTACCGTACCGTGAAACGGGTTGTTGATGGGGATACGCTCATCTTAGAGAACGGTGAAAAGGTCCGGCTCATAGGCGTCGACACCCCAGAAACACGGCACCCGAATAAACCGGTTGAATTCCTCGGCCATGAAGCAATACTTTTCACGAGAAACATGGTTGAGGACAAAAAGGTTTGGCTAGAATTTGATCAGTCCAATGCACATACAGGTCATAAGGATAAATACGGCAGGACGTTGGCCTACGTTTCCCGTGAGGATGGAAAGTTCCTGAATGCAGAGATCATCAGACAAGGATACGGCCACGCCTACACACATTACCCTTTCAAGTATCTCAATGAGTTTAGAGCCCTGGAGCGTCAAGCAAGGGAGCAGAGGACGGGTTTATGGAACACCGGGAAGTCAACCGATGTCTCAGGTGTCTCTCGTGAAGCCGCCATTCCAACCGGGAAGTCCCGAGAGCAAACTCCAGTCAGTTACACCCCCACTGGTAAACCTATTTACGAGGGTCCGAGAGGAGGCCTTTATCATTGGAGTGAGAATGGTAGCAAGTCTTATCATCCAAGATCATCTTCTGGAAACAATGGAACGATTACTGGGACAACGTCGACAGAGAAGAAGCTCTACGAGGGACCGCGAGGAGATATCTACCACTACAGTGCGAGCGGCAACAAGGTTTATCATTCAAGAAGCGGATCTTCCAGGGCGGGAAGGCGTTAATGGCATGGAGACATAATCAGTGGTAACTCTGCCGAAAGAGTGTTCTGCCGTTCGCCTCTCCGTAGACAGAGCGAGCTTTTTCTACGAGTACCACATGGTGCGCAGCCATTTGCTCCTGAGTCTCCGAACCTGAATTCATCCAGCCGAATCCGGCTCCTCCTAATCACTAACTCCCTCTCTCTCGCCTGCCGCGCCCTCGTCCGATCTTTCCGCCACTGTTCGTTCGTACCCCTGACTGCATATTTCCTTGCGTGGTTCCCTTTGAGCACGCGCAGCTTGGCTCCTGCCGGGCATGAAGCAGTATGCCAGCGTCCGCATTGGAACCCGCTGATGACCTCCCGTGAGCGCACGCTACCAAATGCATGCCGTCTTGCATTTAGTAGCACTATATAGGATAGTGCCTGCATATGGTACAACGCCGGTTTTGGATACAAAGAGTTCAGGCGGGCTTAAGCGAAAAGTCTGTGCTATGGCTCTCGGGAGTGCGACGAGTCGGCAAAACCATGCTCTGCCAGAGTATAGGAGACACTGAATACTTTGATTGCGAGCTGCCGAGCACCAGACGCATGATTGAAGGAGACCTTGAGTCCTTCCTTGGTGATTTGAGGGGTCGGACTATTGTCCTGGATGAAATCCACAGGCTCGGCAACCCTTCAGAAATCCTTAAGATTGCCGCCGACCATTATCGCGATCTCAAGGTCGTTGCCACAGGGTCTTCAACGCTGGGCGCGTCAACGAAATTCAGGGATACGCTCGCGGGCCGAAAATACGAACTCTGGCTTACACCGATGATGTCCCAAGATCTCACCGATTTCGAATCCAGAGATCTGAAACATCGATTCTTGCGGGGCGGCTTGCCGCCATTTTTTCTGGCTGCGAAATACCCGTCTCGCGACTTTCAGGAATGGATGGATGCCTACTGGGCCAAAGACATTCAGGAGCTTTTCAGAGTTGAGCGGCGGCATTCGTTTCTCAAGTTTGCAGAGCTGCTTATCAGCCAGAGCGGAGGGATCTTCGAAGCGAATCGCTTCGCGCGACCTTGTGAAGTCAGCCGAACAACGATCGCTAATTATCTCGGCGTTCTCGAGGCAACGTTCCTTGTTCACGTGGTGCGCCCGTTCAGCTCGCACCGTCCGACGGAAATCGTATCAGCGCCGAAGGTCTATGCGTTCGATACCGGGTTTCTGTGCCACTACAGGGGATGGGAAACACTGCGAAGTGATGACCTCGGAACGCTATGGGAGCACTACGTCATGAACGAAGTCATTGCCCAGACACAGTCGCGGCACATTTTCTATTGGAGGGACAAGCGCGGTCATGAAGTTGATTTCGTTCTCGTCGATCGCAAGAACGAGCCCATCGCAATAGAATGCAAGTGGTCTTCATCCGAGTTCGATCCGACTAATATCAAGGCATTCAGGCGTCGTTATGCGGCGGGCGCGAACTTTCTGGTGGCATCCGATGTCAGGAGACCAGTTGTCCGCGCATTTGACGACGTGCGAGTCAGATTTGTGAGCCTCGAAGAACTGATCCGCGCTATCACCAGTTCGGCCCAATCCGAAAAGTTTTTCATCCAGCCGAAATCCCGTTCCTCCTAAGGCGGCCTTCGGCCGCAACCAAAAGATGCACGCTTTTGCGTAGCATCTCACGACGGAACAATCTAATGGCCAAATCCCTCTCCCTCGGCTGCCGTCCTGCTGTCCCCGAAAATCCGCCCCTGACTGCTTCATTCTAAAAACCTACGCCACAACTCCTTCCGCAAATCCTGCCGCAGCCACCGGGTTCGTTTCTGTTAGCGAGAACGGGTCAGGTTTCGTTAGCGGCGAGAGACACCCATTTTTCTGTTTTTCCTTCAACCTTCAAAGATAGTCTTCCGGTTTAGTGTGGGGAATAAGGTGAGAAATTGCGCTGAAATGATCATCATAGGCGACAATTCCATCACAACCATAAACGAAGGCGGCGATGGCGTGCGGGACGTCGCTGGCATCGCGCAAAGCCGTGAACCTCCGGGCGTGCCGCATCCGTTCTCCGCGAGATACAAAGGGAAGGATCTGCACCGGTAATGCCAGGATCTTTTCGAGTGCGGCCTTGCCGAAAGCGGCGCCCAGAGGAAAGTCTGGAGCGTTATCGATGGCAAACACATGAACCTCGCAAGGCATAGAAGGAAGTGGCCCCGGAAAGTGATCCCTCTATGATCTTAGCGAAGAATCTCTCGGTATATGGATAGCGCTCTTTTTCGGCTGCCTGAGTGAGGGTGTAAACCAGAAGAACGGAGGTGTC
>JACQUW010000136.1 GCA_016210115.1 Deltaproteobacteria bacterium
GAATGAAGGAGCCGGAGATGACCGCGATCGCTGAGCTCATCTCAAGGGCGTTAAATCACGTTGGTGACGAGGCGATTCTGAAGTCCGTTGCCGACGACGTCCGTGAACTCTGCAAGAAATTTCCGGTTTATCCCCACCGGTTAGGGAAGTAATTAACAGTCAACTCTCAGCTAGAAATGACAGAATGCCGAAAGCTGACCGCTGAAAGCTGCGGGCTAACAAAGTGAAATGTCCTTTCTGCCGCGAGGGTGAAAACCGGGTGATTGACTCGCGGCTTAGCAAAGACGGCAATATGGTTCGGCGTCGCCGCGAGTGCCTGAAATGCGCCCGCCGCTTTACCACGTACGAAAGAGTGGAAGAGACGATGCCGCTTGTGGTCAAGAAGGATGGGCGTCGTGAGAGTTACGACCGCATGAAAATCGTCAATGGTCTGAAGCGAGCTTGTGAGAAGCGACCGGTAAGCATCAATACGATCGAAGCCATCGCGGATCGGCTCGAGCGGGCGCTTCAGGAGCGGGGAGAGAAAGAGGTTCCCAGTTCATTCATCGGGGAGGCGGTCATGAGGGAGCTTCACGACGTTGACGAAGTGGCGTACGTTCGATTCGCCTCGGTTTATCGCTCGTTCAAGGACATCAATGAGTTCATGGTTGAGTTGGAGGAACTCCTGAAAGCGCGCAAAGAGCAGTCGGTCCGGCAGGCGGCGGCGAAGTCGAGGAAGGGACAGGGTAACCGTTTGTCCTGATGTCGAAGGACCTGGACGAGCAATACATGCGCCTGGCATTGCGGTTGGCGCTGCGAGGAGCCGGCAGAACCAGCCCGAATCCAATGGTTGGAGCTGTCTTGGTGCATCATCGGAAAATCATCGCTACGGGTTATCACCGCAGGGCGGGCGAGGATCATGCGGAGATCGCAGCCCTCAAGCGCGCGGGCGAAAAGGCCCGCGGAGCGACGTTGTATCTAAACCTGGAGCCATGCGACCACCACGGGCGAACTCCTCCATGCACGCTTTCGGTAATCCGTGCGGGAGTAAGAAAGGTCGTGGCAGGAATGGTCGATCCCAATCCTCAGGTGCGGGGGCGGGGAATTCGCCGGCTACGCCGGGCTGGAATTGAAATCCGGGTCGGGGTATTGGAGGCGGAGTGTCGAACAATCAACGAGGCGTTTGGAAAATACATTAACCGGCGCATTCCCTTTGTTATCCTCAAGCTGGCCGCGTCCCTGGATGGTAGGATTGCCACCGCTACAGGGGATTCTCATTGGATTACGGAAGTAGGTTCTCGCAAGTATGTGCATCGCCTGCGCAATCAGGTGGATGCTCTTATCGTGGGAGCCGGAACAGCCGTTGCGGACGACCCTCAACTGACCTGCCGCATCCCCGGCGGGCGCAATCCCATGAGAATGGTTTTGGATGCGCGGCTGAGGATTCCCGTGACGGCTCGGCTGTTTCATCAGCGCGAGCCCGAGAAGACAATTGTCGTCACCGGTCCCCGAGCCCCACTGAAAAAAATACAGACCATTCGCAGTTTGGGGAGTCAGGTATGGAGTTTCCAGACCCGCGAAGGAGGCATACCTTTTGCCCCAGTTCTAAAGAAACTGGGTCGCATGGGCTTGCTTAGCATTATGATCGAAGGAGGGGCGGTTACAGCAACGCGGGCGCTAAGAGAGCGGGTGGTGGATAAGGTTCTCTTCTTTTATGCGCCTAAGCTTATTGGAGGCGACGGCAAACCGATGCTTGAAAGCCTAAACATTAAAAAGATGAGATTTTGCAGACAGCTCAAGAATGTCACGATCCAAAGGTTTGGAAAGGATTTTTTGGTTTCAGGGTACCTTTAGAAAAATAGCGAATGGCAAATAGCGATAGCAAATAGTAGATGGCCGATGGTAAGTCCTATTGACCGTTGACTATTGACCATTGACCTTTATGTTTACCGGTCTGATTGAGGATGTAGGGAAGGTTTACCGCAGCGAATTCCGCAAGGAATGCGCTAGTCTCACATTGACAACCGATCTTCCTTTGAAGGAAATTCAGCCTGGCGCCAGTGTAGCCGTGAACGGTGCCTGCTTGACTGTGGTGGATAAACCGGAGGGGCGGATCCTTGTTGAGGTCTCGTCGGAGACTCTGGAGCGAACCACTTTTAAGAAAATCCGCCGGGGAGACGAGGTGAATCTGGAGCGTCCGCTTCGGTTGAAGGATCGTCTGGGAGGGCACCTGGTGACCGGGCATGTGGAGGGCGTAGCCGTCATAGAGCAAATCCGAAAAAGCGGCAGGTTTAGTTCTTTCTTTTTCCGGGTTCCAGAGGCTCTCTGTCCTTTTCTCGTCTCAAAAGGTTCGGTCGCTCTTGACGGCATCAGCTTGACCGTCAACGAGTGCAGCGATTCGCGCCTCTCGGTGGTGATTATCCCCTATACCCTAAGCCACACTAATTTGCGCCGCCGTAGGGTTGGTGATAAAGTCAACATCGAAACGGATATTCTTGGAAAGTATGTCCAGCGGCTCATGGGGAGCTGGGACAAAAATAAGACTTCGATCCTGAAAATTTGACAAAGGCTACAATCCCAACCTAGAACTCAACAGCATGCCGATTTCCACCGTAGAAAAAGCATTAGAGCAGATTGGCAACGGCCGCTTGGTCGTGCTCACGGACGAAGATTCCGCCGAGAGCGCGGGTTATCTGTGCGGGGCCGCTGAAAAGACGACCACCGAGATGATCAATTTCATGCTCCTGCACGGTCGGGGCCTCATCCGCCTGACGCTTACGGAAGAAAGGATGAGGCAGCTCGGAATCCCTATTATGACGCAGGACGGCGGCTCGACCGCCGGAATCACATTCGGAGCCACGATATCGGCCCGGAGTTGCCTGGATTCAGCAATGTCCGCTATGGGTCAAGCCGAAACAATTCAAGCGGCGATTGCTCCGGAAATCAAACGAGGCGATCTTGTTGTTCCGGGGTACATCCTCCCGGTCCAGGCGCGCGCTGGCGGTGTTCTGGTGCGGTCCGGCGAGGTCGAAGCCTCTGTGGACCTCGCCCGTTTGGCGGGTGTTACTCCCGCCGGTGTGATTTCTCAGATCCTGCACGACGACGGCTCCGTGGCCCTCATGCCTCATTTGGCGGCGCTGGCTCAAAAGCATAAGCTCGCAACCGTTTCGGTCGCGGACCTCATCGCATTTCGCTTGCGCAGCGAATCCCTGGTGCAGCGCGCCGCAGAAGCGGTTTTTCCGACGATTCATGGAGGAACTTACAGGGCGATTATCTATACCAACAGCGTGGATTCTCAAGAGCATATGGCTCTGGTTAAGGATGAAATAGGAGAAGGGGACGTGGTTTTGGTGCGGATGCACTCGGAATGTCTTACAGGCGACGTTTTCGGCTCCGAGCGCTGCGACTGCGGTGATCAGATTCGCCACGCCCTGAAAATGATTGACCAGGAAGGAAAAGGGGTGCTCGTCTATATGCACCAGGAGGGCAGAGGGATTGGGCTGACGAACAAAATTCGCGCCTATGCTCTTCAAGACGGAGGTCTGGACACCGTGGAGGCCAATCTGGAATTGGGCTTCAAGGAGGACCTGAGAGACTACGGAATTGGCGCGCAGATCCTGCGTGACCTTGGAGTGCATCAACTTCGTCTACTAACCAACAACCCGCGTAAGATCGTAGGACTGCAAGGTTACGGTTTAACCGTGGTGGAGCGGATTCCGTTGGAGGTTCCACCCCATGAATCCAACATCGCTTATCTTCGCACGAAGCAAGAGAAGATGGGCCACCTTTTCTCAAAGCTCGAGGCGAGAGTTAAGAATTAGGGAGCTGCAAGGCGCAACTAAACCTAAGCGTCGAGATATGGTTACGGTGATCGAGGGAAAATTGGAGGCGCAGGGGTTGAGGATTGGGATCATCGTGAGTCGCTTCAACAGTTTTGTTACCGATAAGCTCCTGACTGGCGCTCTGGAGGCGTTGGAGAGTCACGGGGGAGAGGAAGAGAGCATCGAAATCGTGCGGGTCCCTGGGGCGTTCGAAATCCCGCTGGCGGCCCGCAAGATGGCCGCGAGCGGGCGGTATGACGCGCTGGTTTGCCTGGGAGCCGTTATTCGGGGTGATACCCCTCATTTCGAATACATTGCCGCGGAGGCTGCGCGAGGAATCGGAAATGCCATGATGACTTTTACCATCCCCATCGCTTTTGGGGTTCTCACCACGAACAATGTCGAGCAGGCTCTGGAGCGAGCCGGGTCGGGCAAAGGTAACAAAGGTTTCGAGGCGGCTCTAACGGCGGTTGAGATGGCGAACCTGACCCGCGAAATTCCCTAATACAGCAATTTGGTATAAGGCGCGCAGCAACGAACGATTACTAACGGGGTCGTTCTGTTGCAAGTCTTGTCATGGGCACTAGAAGAAAGGGCAGGGAACTGGCCCTGCAGGCACTTTATCAACTCGAGATGACCGGCAACGCCTCTCCCGAGTCTTTGGACCTCTTCTTCAATCATTTCCCGGGCAGCTCGGGCGCGAAGGAGTTTTCCAGGCGACTCGTTTCTGGCGTGATCGCCCGCAGGAAAGAAATCGATAAGCAAATCCGGCTGGCCGCCGAAAACTGGAAGCTCTCAAGAATGGCCAAAGTGGATCTCACGATCTTGCGAATGGCCACCTACGAGATCCTGTTCTGTCCCGATATTCCACTGAACGTGAGTATAGATGAGGCCATCGAACTGGGAAAACGCTTTGGCTCAGGCGATTCTGCCACCTTTATCAATGGTGTTTTGGATCAGGTGGCGCGGTCGCAGGCGGCCTAGTATCGAAGCGGCGCCTCGAGGCAGACGCCAATTGCCTGCGTAGGTGAGAGCGGAAGGCTTGCCCTAAGCGGCCGCCAGTCGTGAATTGATCCGGCGTAGCCCGTTGGCCTTGGATGATGATGGACGAAAGATATTTCCCCAAAACGATCGAGGAGAAGTGGCAGAGGTTGTGGGAGGAAAAAAAATCCTTCAGCGTTGAAGAAGACCCCCGCCAGTCAAAGTACTACGTTCTCGAAATGTTCCCCTATCCGTCGGGCCGAATCCATATGGGTCACGTGCGCAACTACTCCATCGGCGACGTTGTCGCGCGCTATAAACGAATGAGAGGCTACAATGTGCTTCATCCGATGGGATGGGACGCCTTTGGCCTACCGGCTGAAAACGCTGCCATCGAGAGAGGAATACATCCCCAGGCCTGGACCAGAGAAAATATTCAATACATGAAAATGCAGCTAAAACAGATGGGCTTTTCGTACGATTGGGATCGCGAAATTGCCACCTGTGACCCGCAATACTATCGATGGAACCAGTGGATTTTTTTAAAGCTCTACGAGCGCGGGCTCGCGTACAAAAAAAACTCCTCGGTGAATTGGTGTCCCTCTTGTGAGACAGTGCTCGCCAACGAGCAAGTGATTGAAGGCGCCTGCTGGCGCTGCGAGACGGCCGTAGTCCAAAAAGAGTTGGAGCAGTGGTTTTTTCGCATTACCGCCTACGCCGATGAGTTGCTTCGAGATCTGGATCGACTGCATGGGTGGCCAGACAAGGTCCTCACCATGCAGCGCAATTGGATCGGAAAATCGATCGGCGCTGAGATCATTTTCCCGCTGGTCAATCGGGAAGGGTCGCTCCGCGTTTTCACCACCCGTCAGGATACGATTTGCGGGGCTACATTCCTGTCGCTGGCTGTGGAACATCCTATGGCACTGGAGCTTTGCCGAGGAAATGCCCAGGAGCAAACGGTCAGGGAGTTCGTGGAGCGGATCAAAAAAAACAGCCAGGCCAGGAGAGCAGAGGAGGAAGCCGAGAAGGAAGGTATTTTTACCGGATCGTATGCCTTGAATCCGTTTACCGGAGAGAACCTTCCCATCTATCTCGCCAACTTTGTCCTGATGGGATACGGGACTGGCGCGGTTATGGCGGTCCCGGCTCACGATCAAAGAGACTTTGAGTTCGCCAAAAAATACGGCCTCCCGATTCGAGTGGTTATCCAGCCGCGAGACAGGTTTCTCAGGCCCGAGGAAATGACCGAGGCCTACATTGAGGAAGGAATTATGGCTGAGAGCGGTCCTTTCACCGGGCTTCCGAGCGATGAGGGCAGAGAGAGAATCGCCGTGTTCCTTGAGGAGAAAGGATGGGGCCGGAAGGACACTCGTTTCCGATTGCGTGATTGGGGCATCTCGCGGCAGCGCTACTGGGGCACTCCGATCCCCATGATCTATTGCGACGGGTGCGGTGTGGTTCCGGTGCCCGAAAACGAGCTCCCGGTCGTGCTTCCCGGCGATGCTCCCTTTACCGGAAAAGGCGGATCGCCTCTGTTGGAAAACAAGTCGTTCTTGGCGGTGAGCTGTCCCCGATGCAGAAAGCCGGCCCGCCGGGAGACCGATACGATGGACACCTTTGTCGATTCCTCCTGGTACTTCCTGCGCTACATCTCTCCCGGATTCGATGGGGCTCCGTTCGATTCCCGAAAAGCCAGTTACTGGATGGCGGTGGACCAATACATCGGCGGCGTCGAGCATGCGGTCCTTCATCTCCTGTACGCGCGGTTCTTCACCAAAGCCCTGCGGGATTTAGGTCTCGCAAACGTTGACGAGCCTTTTACAAACCTTCTCACGCAGGGCATGGTTTGCAAGGAGACCTACCGCTGTGAAGAGCATGGCTGGTTACTCCCTGGTGAATTGGCGGGCTCGGAGAAAACGGGCTGGCGCTGCCCGCGTTGCGGCAAAGCGGTCGAGAAGGGGCGCATCGAAAAGATGTCGAAGTCCAAGAAAAACATCGTTGACCCCGAGGAGCTGATCGACGCGTACGGCGCTGATACTGCGCGGCTGTTTACTTTGTTTGCGGCGCCGCCGGAAAAAGACCTGGAGTGGAGCAGCCAGGGGGTTGAAGGATGCTACCGTTTTCTTTCTCGCCTGTGGCGCTTTGTCTGGCAGCATGGAGAGATTCTCTCACAGGCAGCGTCGGCTCCGGCCGCAGACACCCTCGCGACCGGGCTCAAAGAGCTCCGCCGGCTGAACCATCGAACCATCAAGAAGGTCACTGATGATATCGAGGCCAGGTTCCATTTCAACACGGCGATCGCGGCGATCATGGAATTGTTCAATGCGCTGAGCCTGGCCGCTCGGGCAGATTTGAAGGGCGGAGCCTCGCTCATCAAAGAGGGACTCGAGGCGATCATTGTCCTGCTCCATCCGTTCGTTCCTCATTTGGCCAGCGAGCTATGGGAGATTCTGGGGCGCCGCGAATCTTTGGAAGAGGTGCCGTGGCCGGCTTATTCCAAAGAGGCTCTTGAGGAAGAGCAGCTTTTGATTGTGGTCCAGGTCAACGGCAGAGTCAGGGGAAAAATCACGGTGCCGGCTCACGCCAGCGCAGAGCGGATCGAATCGGAGGCGCTGTCAGACCCGAAGGTGAAGGACTTCGTGCAGAACAGAAAAATCCAGCGGGTAGTTCAAGTGCCGCGCCGGCTGGTCAACATCGTGCTCGAAAGGTAACAAAGAATGAGGACGGAAAAGCTTCGCGTCGCGTTTCGAAACAGCGCTCTGATGCTTAGCCTGGTGGCAATGTTGGGAATGCTCGGTTGCGGGTACCGCTTTTCCGGCGCGGGAAACTTTCCGCCCGACGTGCGGACCATGTACGTGGAACCGTTTGTCAATCGCACCCGCGAAATCGGGATTGACCGAGAACTTGCGATGGCGATCAAGAGCGAACTGCGCCGGCAAGGCCGCGTCCAGATAGTGGATCAAGCGGATGGGGCGGATGCCGTGCTCAGCGGGGTCATCCGGCAATTCGACAGCCGGGTCGTTGCCGCCAATCGCTTCGATGAAGCCCTTCAGTATGAGATGAGCCTGCTTGTGGATATGACGCTCAGAAAACGCACCCCGGATGAAATTCTTTGGCGTACCCAGGGCGTTCGCCTGACTGACTTGTATGCGGCCTCGCGAGCGGCGGTTGTCACGAGCTCTTCTGATTTTAAAATGGGGACTTTGAATCCGTCTGATGTTAGCCGCTTTACCGATATACAGCTTACTGAAACCCAGAGTCGCGAGGCCAGAAGTCGGGTGATGGAGAAGGCCGCCCGCGAACTCCATCATCGGCTTATGGAACGATTCTAGATTTAGGGAATTTTTTTACGCCGCCGGTAGGCGGCTTACAGAAGTTGCCAGGCGAGACAACCAGCGGGAGGCGGAATTCGCCTTGAGCACCCCGCCTTTTACGGCTTTGCTCAAAGCCTGATTGACTTCCCGCAACTGCGCGGAGGCCGCCTCTCTGTCCTTCATCTCAATGGACCGTCTGGCCTTTTTGATGAGAGTTTTTATCCGCGATCTAATTTCCTGATTCCTGACCCGTCTCTTTAGACTCTGGCGGTGCCTCTTGATAACAGATGAATGAACTGCCAAGTGATTTCCTCCTTCCGGTTAGTTTTCTTGTTTAACATTTGTGTTTTACGGAGTCAACGCGGCGATGCACGGAGGTTTGAGGCGGTCCTCATATTCCGGATGTTATAATCGGAGGCCTCGGCGTTTTAGACGGCGGCAGAGCTGTTAAGGAAGTTCGTTGAAAAACAATACACAACTCAGCCGATTGGTTAAGATTTTCTTGCCGCTTATTTATGCACTTTGCTGGCAATACCCGTTTTTCGCCCTCTGAATCCGGCCGCCGGAACGTTATCAACAGGTTATAAACAGCTTGTGTGGAGTTCACTTTTTACGCCGCCAGGGGCACCGAGCCCACCCTGTAGAAAGCCACGAATATTGGGGAATTTGCAGCCTCGGAGTTCATTTCACTTGCAAGTGCGCGAGAGTTATGCAATAAAAACAGTTTAGTTTGAGCGGCTTTGATGAGATAGCGGAAAGGAGGTGAATTAAGGATGGGAAAGTGGATTCTTGCATGGTCGGGTGTAACTCTCTTTGCTTTGACTCTAGCTGTTGCCGGTTGTGGTAAAAAAGAGGAACCAGCTCCGCCTCCGCCTGCTCCTGCTCCGGCTCCGCCAGCAGCTCCAGGGGGTGCGCCTGGTGAACCTGGTGCAGTTGCCCCTGCTCCTCCAGCAACGGAACCTGCGCCGGCAGCTCCAGGTGAAACCAAACCGATGGAGAAAAAAGAGGAGGGAGCCAAAAAGTAGTTGAGACCGGCAGTTTAGGTCTTAAAAGCAAAAGGGGGAAGGGTCTCAATCCTTCCCCTTTTTTTGCACTTGAAATGTTTGTGGTTTATTCGCGCTTGGTTATGCGGGAGCAATCACGTGGCGAGAGATTCCGATTTAACATTCACCGGCCATTTGGAGGATCTCCGGCGGTGCCTGCTCAAATCGTTGGGAGCCGTCGCTCTCGCTTTTGTCGTCAGTTTTTATTTTTCCAATCGCATCTTCGCTTTCATGGTTGCGCCGCTGAACCGGGCCCTTCAACCTGGCGAGAGCCTCATCGGCACGGGCGTGGCAGAAGCGTTTTTTGTGGAGATGAAAGTCGGTCTGGCCGCCGGGATTTTTTTTGCCAGCCCGTTTATCTTCTATCAAATCTGGCGCTTCATCGCCCCCGGGCTTCATGAGAGCGAGAAGAAGCTCGCTATCCCCTTTGTGCTTTGCGCCTCTCTTTTCTTCATTGGAGGCGCTTACTTTTGTTACAGGGTGGTCTTGCCTTTTGCTTTCACTTACTTTGTCGATCAGTACCGTACCCTGGGAGTTTCTCCGGAGATACGTATCGGCGATTACTTCACTTTTTTTTTTCGTATGGTGTTGGCTTTTGGAATGGTTTTCGAGATGCCGGTTTTTACTTTTTTCTTTGTGCGGCTGGGGATTTTGAACTACCGGATGATGTGGCGGGGGTTCCGCTATGCGATTGTCGTGATCTTTGTCGTGGCAGCGATTCTGACCCCGACTCCCGATGTGATCAACCAGAGCCTTATGGCGGTTCCGATGACCCTGCTTTATCTATTGAGCATTGGTGTAGCTTATGTGTGGCGGCGTAGAGATTGAGTCTCATTAGAGAAAGGATGCGACAAACCTGATGATCCTCTTTGTGATTGCGATTAGCCTTGGCTCATTGTTGTTTGCGGTTTATCTGGCCCGTTACGTGTTGCGTTTCGACAGCGGGACTTCGGCGATGCAAGAGATCTCGAATGCGATTAAAGAAGGCGCGGAAGCCTTTCTGGCGCGACAAAACAAAACGATTGGTTTTCTCGCTGCTGTCTTGGCCGTTTTGATTTTTCTCCTTTATGGTTTCGTGCGCTCTGCGAATCCCGCGGATCCGGTGCCTCCTTTGCAACTGGCTTTCTGGACCACGCTCTCTTTTGTGTTCGGTGCTCTGTCTTCGGTGATCGCCGGCTATGTCGGCATGTGGGTCTCGATACGGGCGAACATCAGAACCGCAGCCGCGGTTCGAACGAGTCTCAATCAGGCCCTTCGGGCCGCGCTTCGTGGAGGAGCGGTCTCAGGGCTCTTTGTGGTCGCGATGAGTCTTTTAGGAGTCGGAGGGCTTTATGCTCTTCTCCAGGCGATGGGTCATGACCCGCAAAAAATTCCTTTCACCATCGTGGGCTACGGGTTTGGAGCGTCGTTTGTGGCGCTGTTTGCCCAGCTTGGGGGCGGGATATATACAAAGGCGGCGGATGTCGGAGCCGATCTGGTTGGCAAAGTGGAAGCGGGAATCCCCGAAGACGACCCGCGGAATCCGGCGGTCATCGCCGATCTGGTCGGCGATAATGTGGGAGATTGCGCGGGCCGTGGAGCCGACCTGTTCGAGTCCACGGCAGCCGAAAATATCGGCGCGATGATTCTCGGGGTGGGGCTTTACCCCTATTTCGGCCTTAAGGGTATACTCTTTCCACTCGTCGCACGCGCCCTCGGCCTGATTGCTTCCATCATCGGAATAATGGTCGTCAAAACGGACGAAAAGGGCGACGCTATGGCGGCTCTCAACCGGGGCTACTACGTGACCAGTTTCCTTGCCGTTGTCGGGTTCTTCATCGCAACCCGCTGGCTTCTTGCCGTGGATGCCTCAGCGCATCCGGAAGCGGCCTCGGGGTGGTTCTATTTCTTTTTCTGCGGGGTGATCGGTATCGCCACCGCCCAGGCGTTTGTCTACATCACTCAATACTATACCGAGTACAAATACCGCCCGGTCAAATCCATTGCCGAAGCCTCACAGACCGGACCGGCGACGAACATCATTGCCGGCTTTGCAGTAGGGCTCGAATGCACGGCGATTCCGGTCATCGTTATCTCTGCCGCGATCATCGGCTCGTATTACCTGGGCAATATGAGCGGCGTTCCGCACGCGGGTCTCTTCGGAACCGCGGTCGCGACCATGGGCATGTTGGGAACCGCGGCTTACATTCTCGCAATGGACACCTTCGGTCCCATTACGGATAACGCGGGAGGCATCATCGAGATGAGCGGGCAGCCGGAAGAGGTCCGGCGGAAAACGGACCGCCTCGATGCGGTTGGGAACACCACGAAGGCACTCACCAAGGGATATGCGATCGGATCCGCGGCGCTGGCAGCGTTTCTACTGTTTTCCGCTTACCTGGATGAAGTAGCCCATTACGGTAGCAAACTCGAGGCGGTCAATATCGCGAAGCCGGAGGTGTTCGTCGGTGGCCTTTTGGGCGCGATGTTGGTCTTTCTCTTCTCCGGCCTGGCAATTCGGGCCGTTGGCAAAGCCGCTTATTACGTGATCAATGAAGTGAGAAGGCAATTCAGGGAAAATCCGAACATCCTGAAGGGAACGGCCAAGCCGAATTACGGCCGTTGTGTCGACATTGTCACTGTAGGCGCGCTCAAAGAGATGGTCCTTCCGGGAGTGATCGCGGTGGGCATGCCCGTTGCCGTGGGGGTTATCTTTCGCCTCTTTGGCGTCGGCGCCGAAGCGGTGGCGGCTTTCCTTATGGTTGGGACCATCGCCGGGGTCCTTATGGCCACTTTATTGAATAACGGTGGCGGAGCATGGGACAACGCCAAGAAGTTCATCGAGACGGGGCAGTACGGCGGGAAAGGGTCAGACACCCACAAGGCCGCGGTCGTGGGAGATACGGTAGGCGATCCCTTCAAAGACACGGCAGGTCCGAGCCTGCACGTTCTGATCAAACTCCTCAGCACGATAACGCTGGTGCTCGCTCCATTGTTTGTTTAGTTTTCGCGCCGACCAGGTGGAATTTGAAGGCAGAGCCAACCGCTCTGCCTTCAATCCCCAACAAGTAACGTATTAACACAAGCGATCATCGACCGTTCGTGGTCGGCCCGTCGAAGCACGAACGGAGTTTCACGCCGTCTGACGGAGCAGAGGGGCTTTTCAAGCCTGCTTAAATCCTGACAGCTCCCGCGATATAATCCGTTTGTTCCGGATGCCGGGACAGGATGCTCTGAATAAACTGTAATATCACATGACACCTCGATCCCTCATCCTGGCCCGGGCGTCGTCTCTTGCTTTGGCTCCGGTTGGTGTTGTCCGTGAAGAAAGGAGGACAGTGTTATGCCTTCAATGCTTTTCGATGATGAGGTCATCGCTACACTGGCAGCGGCCCGAAAATCGAGTGAGATCGATGTTTCCTTGCCCGGCGGTCCAACTCGCATTCCGAGGCCGTTCCCCTCGCCGCTGGACTGGCGAGACCACTGGATTTATTTTCTCATGATCGATCGCTTCAACAATCCGGCGGCGCCCCCGCGATCGATATGGGACCGGGCAACGGGCGATCGCCAGGGAGGCACTTTTGAAGGAGTGCGGCAAAGGCTTAATTATATCAGGGAACTCGGGGCCGGAGCCATTTGGTTGACACCGGTACTGAAGAACCGACAATCCGATGCGAGCCATCATGGTTACGGCATCATGGACTTCCTGGAGGTGGACCCGCGTTTCGGCACCCGGCCTGATCGCGCCGAAGCCGAGCTCGTTCAGCTCATCGACGAGGCGCACGCCCACGGTCTTTACGTCATTCTCGATATCGTCCTCAACCACGCGGGCGACGTGTTCGCCTATAAGGTAAACGGTGCCATCAGAGACGCGGCCGATTGGCGGCAAGATCCCTACACGATTCACTGGCGTGATCTTGACGGGACTCCGCGACAGGATTGGACCGATGCGCCGGACAACCCCGCCCGCGACGCCGCTCTTTGGCCTTCGGAGCTGCGCAAGAATCTCTGGATGCGGCGCCAGGGCAAAGGCGGGCCGCTCCAAGGCGATTTCGAAACACTGAAGGAGTTCAAGACTGAGCAAACTGATGAATTCAATGATAAGCCTGTCTGGAACCTGCTTATCCGGATTTACCAGTACATCATTGCCAAATTCGACGTGGACGGCTTTCGCATCGACACGCTGAAACACGTGGAGCGTGACTTTGCTCTGACCTTCTGTAACGCTATTCGAGAGTACGCTTATTCGATTGGCAAGAAGAATTTCTTTATCTTCGGCGAGACGAAGGACGATGAGCACATTCTGGCCGAATACACCGGGCGCTATACGTCCGAGGAGGAGGGACGTTTTGGCGCCGACGCATCTCTCGATTTCCCCCTGCAATGGAAGCTCGCACCGGCTATCAAGGGCTTCGCGCCCCCCACGGTCATCGAAGATGTCTTCAGCCTGCGCAAGAAGATCCAGCAGGAAAAGAACCTCCTCAGCACCCACGGAGAAGCTTCGCGCTTCTTCGTCACGTTTCTCGACAATCACGACGACCACAGCCGTTTTCTCTATCCACGCGACGGCGGCGATTACTCCAGCCAGCTGACGCTCGCCATCGGCTGCCTGTTGAGTCTTCAAGGGATCTGTTGTCTCTACTACGGCACGGAACAAGGGCTTCAGGGCACCGAGGAACTTTACGCTGAATCCGTTGCGCATAAGCCGGAGAACGTGCGCGAGGCGCTTTGGGGAAAGGCGAATGCATTCGATCAAGCCCATCCGATCTATCGGCAGGTCCAGAAAATTGCGGAGGTCCGCGCGAGCGAACCCGCGCTGCGTTACGGGCGGCAGTACTTCCGGCCGGTCTCCGGCAATAACCGTGACTTCGGTCCCTCCAAAGAACCGGGCGGGATCCTTGCCTTTTCGCGTATTCTGAACGACCGCGAGATCCTTATCGTCGCGAACACGAGCGTTTCAGACAATTTCTCCGGTTGGGTGTTGATTGACGCGCGCATCAATAATGACGATCGCCGATTTGATCTCGCCTACAGCAATCATGGCGCGACGGGCCGGAGCCAAGCCGTCAGCGGCCCGGTCACTTTCCATCGCCGCGACGGTTCAACGTCGGATGGATGGGCCCGGCGCCTGCCGGTTGAGCTCGCTCCGATGGAGTTGCAGCTCCTGGCTCCCGAGGACTAAGTGGTTCTTGAACAGCAATTTGGCACGAGGAGTTCTTGGCAAAATCTTGGCTACGCAATGCCGTTATGTTAACTTAAACGACGGCTTGTTATTCCAGGGACGCTTCTGATGTTGCCGTGGTAGCAAGCTGCTCCAGGCCGAAATTGCCCGGATGGTGGAATCTGGTAGACACACGGGACTTAAAATCCCGAGGACCCGGAAGGGTCCGTGCCGGTTCAAGTCCGGCTCCGGGCACCAA
>JACQUW010000150.1 GCA_016210115.1 Deltaproteobacteria bacterium
CCTCTGTCCTCCCCCGCGTCGCGGGGGAGGACAGAGGTGGGGGCTTAAACGGATTGAACGTTTTGAACTGCGGTTGGAGCTGGCCGGCTCACGTGTCGATCGACAAAGATTCGCGGTTCACGTTGACTGATTTGGCATACTTTAGGGGGTTAGAAATGAGCGAAGAAGAAAAATCAAAAAGAGGCGGAATTCTCCAGGTCTTCAAAGACATCGTCTATGGGATGTCCTCTCACGAGATGACACGTCAGGCAGTCCGCAGCCGGGCCAGTATGGAGCATCTTTTTATCCTGATCACGATGGGTGACCTGCTGGGTGTTCCGATTCTCCCTCCTTACTACTCGCTTCGGCTTCTGCCGTATGTGACCCCGCAGATCAGCTCGTGGAAGCGGCGGATGCTTCGGGAGAAGGATATCACCGATACGCTGGGATAGCCTCCGAGAATATGTCGCTCAAGGAAATCTTCGAAAATCAGCCTGAGCGCCGTTATATAATGTTCGGCGGCAAGGGTGGTTTGGGTAAAACGACGCTCTCTGCCACCTGCGCCTTATGGCTGGCGCGCCAGGGAAAGCGAGTTCTCCTGTTCTCAGTCGATCCGCAGGCGAGCCTTTCGGATATTTTCGAGCGGGATATCTTCGGCAAAGGCCCGGTGCCTATTGTGGAAAACCTTTGGGCTCAGGAGATCGACGCGGACAAAAGGATCCGCGAGTATCAGGACGAGATCCGGAGAAAGATCCTGGACATGTACGGATTTGACCGTGTCCCGGAAGAAATCGATAACTACATCTCGGCCGCATCGGCGGAGCCCGCGATGGAAGAGAGCGCCATATTCGACGCCGTGGTCGATATTATCGTCCAGGGCAATTACGACTATTACATTTACGACCTGGTCCCCCTGGGTCACGCCCTTTACTATCTTTCTATGGCCAAGGTCTACGACGAGTGGATCAACAAGATCACGAAGCTGCGGGAGGAGATGCGCCAGTATGATCAGATGGCGGCCACTCTGCGCCGGCAGCAGGCGTTAGAGGAAGATAAAATCCTTGAAGAGCTGCAGTACATCAAAAACCGCATCAACGCTTCCTCGCAGATTCTTACGGACAAGCGCCGAACGGCATTTTTCTTCGTGCTGATCCCTGAGGAGATGATTCTTTTGGATACGCGCAAGGCGTCGGAGCTCTTTGCTCGATTTGACGTGCCGATTTCCGGGTACGTGGTGAACCGCGTTCTGCCGCCGCATCTGGAGCAGGAGAACCTCCCGGTATACCTGAAGAACCGAATAGCGATGCAGCAGAAGTATTTGGCGCAAATTCGCGAGAGCCTGGGCTCTCAGGTTCTGGCCTACGTGCCGGAGATGGAGCGCGATATCACGGGACTTCCCATGATTGAGAGACTCGCTGAAAGGCTGTTCCAAAGTTCAAACGATTTGAACCCTTGAACCGCCTGAATGGTTTGAGCGATACGATCGGTATGAGCCAGATCACTGTTTCCATGGCGCAATACTTGCGCGAGCATGCGGCGCTAAAGTACGTGTTCTTCGGCGGTAAAGGCGGGGTCGGGAAAACAGCCTTGGCGGGCGCGACGGCGCTTTGGCTAGCCGGGCAGGGGAAGCGCACGCTTCTTGCGTCAACCAATCCTGTGCACAGCCTTTCCGGGCTACTGGAGCAGTCTGTATTCGGCGCTCCCACTCCGGTGAAAGGGGCAGAGAACTTTTGGGCCTACGAAATCGACACGCGGGAAACCATCGAACGCTCCAAGAAAGAGATCCGGGAGAAGATTCAGTGGTTTTTAAAATTCGCGGATATCTCAACAAAAGCGGATGAGTTCGTGGAGTCCGCCACGATGAACCCGGCCTTCGAAGAGTCGGCCATGTTTGAGAACATGGTGGATCTCATGCTCAAAGACGAGTACGACGTTTACGTCTTTGACACCGCTCCCACGGCCAACGCCAGACGCCTGCTCGGCATGTCCAAGGTTTACTCCCTTTGGGTGGATAAGATGCTCAAATCCCGGGAGGAGGCGCGCACCCTGCGTGAGATGCTCTCCTTTAGCAAGAAGAAAGACGAGGATCCTCTGCTAGATTACCTTCTCAATTTCAGACAGAGAATGGGTGAAGCACGGGAACGCCTCACCGACGCTGAAAAGACCGCTTTTTTCTTCGTAACACTTCCTGAAGCCCTTCCTATAGCGGTGATCACCCGTTTTATCGGCTGGTTCCACGATTTCGGGATCCCCGTGGGAGGCGTGGTCGTCAACATGCTGCTTGACCGGGCCGCGCTCGGACGAGATCTCCCGGAGTTTGTCCTGAATCGGCTGCAGATGCAGGAAGGGCACATGAAAACCATCTGGGAGAAATTTGACGGATCAGTCCGCGCTTTGGTCCCTCTTTTCGACCGGGAAGTTCGGGGCATGGACATGCTCCATCAGGCCGGTGCTCGCCTGTTCAGTGAAACCGCGTAACCCAGAACCTCTGCTCATTTATCTTTATTCTGGCCCCGTTTTTGCTTTTGTTCCCCCAGAGCCTATAAATCGCGCGTTTCTCTTAGTTTTGGGAATGAGGGGGATCCCTTGAACACAATCGCTTTTTTACTTGTGCTGGTTCATTTCGTTTGTTATGCAATCCCGTCTGAGGCCCAAAAACTCTTTCGGATTGCATCTTTGAATACAGGTGAACAGTTTGTGAGCTCGTTTGAAGGATTCAAAAGCCGTATGGCTGAACTGGGATACAAAGAGGGCTGGAACGTACGCTACAGTTATTACGACGCCAAAGGAAGCGATAGCGTCCTAAACAAATTTTCCCGCAATATCGTTGAGGAAAAAGTGGATCTCATCGTCACCTCCTCGACGACGGCCACGGTCGCCGCAGCTAGGGCGACGAAGGGCAGCAATATCCCGGTCTTGTTCCTCAGCGCCGGGAACCCGGAAAAATTTATCAAAAGCTTTTCGAGCTCCGGAAGTAATCTGGCGGGAATCAGCTCTGCTACCGTGGAAATCACCGGAAAAAAATTCGAGCTCATTAGAGATATCGCGCCGTGGGTCAAGCGCATCGCTACCCTGCAGGATCCCAACGGGGTGAATTTTGAAGCCAACCTGCGAGAGAGCCGGAACGCGGCAAAGATCTTAGGATTTACGCTCAGGGAGTTCGCAACCGGCAGCCGAGAAGAGATTGTCAATATCCTTCCAACGATCACGCGGCAGTCAGCGGATGCCATCTTTACTCCCCCCGATTCGCTAATCACGCAATTAATCGACATGATCATCAACCAGGCGATTCGGGAGAAGCTGCCATTGATCACCTCTTTACTGGCCAACGTGAAAAAGGGTTGTCTGGCGACTTACGCGGCCGACTATTCTGCACTCGGAGGTCAGGGCGCAGTCCTCGCCGACAAGATTTTCCGGGGGACAAAACCTGCCGATCTTCCTGTAGAGCTGCCTAAAAAATGGAAGCTCGTGCTCAACATGAAAACCGCAAGAGCCATCGGCCTTAACATTCCGAAGGAGGTCCTGTTGAGGGCAGACGAGGTGTTTGAGTGAGAAGGGTTGCGCTGGAGTGACAGCAAGTGACGGGGCTATTCTCCTGGCATAAGAAGAGTATTCGCCGGCGACTTCTTTTATGGGGACTCGCGCTTCTTTTTTTGGCTTTGGCCGTCAATACAGTCGCCGGCTCGATTTACACCCGCCGGCAGATCAAAAAGGCTGCCGCGGAGTTGCAAGCCGATATCGCAATCCGCGTGGCGAACAGAATTCGGAATTTCGTCGGCAGCAAACAGGAACGGTTGAGTGATCTGAGCATCTCTCTGAGTCTCCATCCGTTCGGGAGTGGAGAACAAAGACTGCTGGCGCTTCTGCTTCTTAAAAATGAAGCCGCAATTACGGAAATCTCGATTCTGGATGCAAAAGGAATGGAGGTCGTGAAGGTCTCCGAAAGGAAGCTGTACATTGCCTCCGACCTGACCGACCAAAGCGCAGCGGAAAAATATAAGAAGGCCATCAAAGGCGAGCCGTATATCAGTCGGGTTTATACCTCCGATAAGGCCGAGCCGTATCTGACTCTGGCAGTTCCCATAAGGCTTACTCGCCAACAGATGATCGGGGTCGTTTCCGCTGAGGCCAATCTGAAAACTCTCTGGCAGGTGATCGGTGAAACAAGGTTCGGCGGTGCGGGCTATGCTTATCTGGTGGATGGCCGGGGAAATCTCATTGCGCACAGAGATCCGTCGCTGGTTCTCAAGAGAACCAACCTCGCGGAAGTCCATGAAGTGAGTGATTTTCTCCGTCATCCCACGGGCCTGGATACAACGCCTGCCAGCGAAAACACCGGGTTCGCGGGAAAACCCGTTTTAAGCACTCATGCTCCGGTTAGGGATTTGGGCTGGGGAGTTATTCTAGAAGAGCCGCTGGACGTCGCGTTGGCGGAGGTCAAAAAACTGGAGCGCTACGCAGGAGTGGTGTTAGGCCTGGGGCTTTTTGTTGGAACCCTGATCATTATGTGGTTCAGCGGCCAGATCACCGAGCCGATTCGCGAGCTGCATCGCGGCGCTACATTCATCGGCAGAGGACATCTGGATCATAGGGTTTTCACGAAAAGCGAGGACGAAATCGGCGAGTTGGCGCATGAATTTAATAAAATGGCGGCGGACCTTAAAACCGCCTATACCACGCTCGAGGAAAGGGTCGAGCAAAGAACGATTGACCTCTCCGCCTTGTACCGGGTCACATCCGCGGTAAACCAGTCTCTGGATCTCGACAAAGTGCTTCATGAAGTGATCGACGTATTGAAGGAGATCTTTGGCTTTGATGCCACCCGGGTCTTTCTTTTCAACGGCCATGGCGATGAGTTGCGTCTAAAGGCTTCGTCTACAACGCAGCCTGACGTCTGGGCTCAAATCAAGGTGTTCAAACGGGGACAAGGAATTGTCGGCATGGTGGCGGAGTCCGGCAAACCGATCGTATTCGAGAATATTGAGACGGATTGCAGGTATCGTCAATTGAGCCATAGTCAGGTGACGCAAAAAGCCGGCTTCAGATTTTTTGCGGTGTTTCCTGTAAAGGCGAAGGAAAAATCTGTGGGAGTCATGGTTTTCATAGGCAAGGCCCCCCGCAGGTTGGAGTCCGATGAGGAGCGACTGCTGACATCGGTGTCAGAACAGATCGGTGTGGCGGTGGAGCGCGCCAGTATCTTTGACGAAGCGGTTCGCAGAGCCCAACGCCTTTCCACTCTCCATGACGTCGCCACCACCGTAAGCCAGTCATTAGACGTGGAGCTGGTACTGCGACAGGCCGTCGAGAAGGTGGCGCAGGTGCTCCGCTTCGACGCTGTCTGGATTTTCCTGGTTAATGCGGCTGAAAACGAGTTGGAGGTGAAGTCTTACTATGGGTTAAGCGCCGCTTCCGGTCAGGCATTGAGCAGGCGAAAGATGGGCGAGGGAGTCGCAGGCAGGGTGGCAACGAGCGGTGAGGCGATCGTATTTGAAGACATCCAAGATGATCCGCGCTACGTACAGCTTTCCAGTGGAAAACTGGCCAAGTTGTGGGGATTCAGGTCGATGGGGGGCTTCCCGATACGGGCCAAAGGAAAGATGCTCGGGGTTCTCAGCCTGGCCAGCCATGACCGCCACCGCTTTCCTGGGGACGAACTGGAGTGGATCAGCTCGATCGCGAGCGAGATCGGCGTCAGTATCGAGAATGCCGCTCTTTTTGAAGAGGTGAGTCGAAAAACCGCCGAGCTCGAAAAAGCTTACGGGAGCTTACAGGAGGCGAGCCGGGCCAAATCGGAATTCATGGCCGCGATGTCGCACGAACTGCGCACGCCCCTTAACGTCATTGTGGGAAACGCTGATTTGGCCAAGGATGGGTTTTTCGGTGAAGTCAGCGAGCAGCAAAAGCAAGCGCTGGAAAAGATACTCCGTTATTCCAGCGTTCTCCTCAAGCTCATCAATGACGTGCTGACCCTCACCCGCATCGAGGCAAAAAAGATGTCATTCAATACTTCCTCGTTGAGTATTGAAGAGATCGTTGGCCACGCCAAAACGCACGTCGAGCAGCTCAACCGGGATCGCCGTCTGGAGGTCGTCTGGAACGTCGAAAAGAACCTTCCCAGGATCATGACGGACGGCTTAAAGTTGGAAGAGATTCTGCAAAACCTGATTGGCAACGCTTTCAAGTTCACTTCCAGGGGAGGGATTCAAGTGAGCGTGCGAGACCTCCGGGGGAACCGCCGGATCGAGTTCTCGGTGGCCGACACGGGCATTGGAATCAAAAAGGACGACCTGGAGAGGATTTTCGATGAATTTCACCAGCTCGATGGCGCGCACACAGGGGATTACAGTGGGGTGGGTTTGGGGCTCAGTATCGTCAAGAAATATCTCGATCTCATGCACGGCGACATCCACGTAAAAAGCGAGCCGGGGGCGGGCTCAACCTTTACCTTTACGTTGCCGTACGAAGTTTGAATACGACCCAATACAAAACGCAAAGTGCAAAGTCACGGCGAAGGAGGAGACGAGAAATGGGCAGTGTGTTTTCTTTAGTCTTCTTGTTCATCTCAGCCTGTCATTCTCGAATGCCTGCCTGTGCGTCGACGCAGACAGGCTTCTATCGGGAATCCAGGCGAAACGATGAGCCGTTTTGTTGAACAATGACTGGACCCCCGATAAAAACATTCGGGGTGACAACTTTGGGATAGGTTCTCGCGTATGTTTTTTGTGCCCGTGGGTTTGTGCGAGGAATTCGTTTTTCAATTTTACGTCACGGAGATCTTATGGACGGAGCTCTTAACGCAATTCGGGTTGTCGAGTTGGCCAGTTACGTCACCGGCCCGCTGGCCTCTCTGCTGTTGGCCGATTTGGGCGCGGAGGTCATCAAGGTAGAGCCGCCGGGACAGGGAGATCCTTTTCGTGGCTGGGGAGAGAAACTCTATTCTGCGACGTTTTGCAGCTTGAACTGCAATAAGAGGAGCCTCACTGTCGACCTGCGCAAAGACGAAGGGCGCGATATTATTCTCAAGCTCGTCCAGAATGCCGATATTCTAATCGAGAATTTCCGTCCGGGAACCTTGGATAAAAGAGGTTTGGGTTACGACGCCGTCCGTTCACTCAACCCGAAAATTGTCTATTGCTCGATCTCTGGTTTCGGGCAGGAGGGGCCATATCGGGATCTTCCTGGTTACGATACCGTAGGCCAGGCCATGAGCGGGCTGTTGAGTCTGGTCACCGACCCTGATCGGCCCCAGGGGATGGGAATCTCGTTTTCGGATCATTTAACCGGCATTTACGCAGCTTATGGGATTCTTGGCGCGCTCGTGCACCGGATGCTCACCGGCGAGGGGCAGCGCGTGGAAACTTCATTGCTGCGCGCTTCGGTCTCATTCATAAGCGAGAACGCGGCGCGCTACTTTGAGACGGGCGTGATCCCACGGCGGGCCTACAGAACGCGCACGGCCGGCGTATTCGCCTTTGTGGACAAAGACGGCCAGGCCTTTGTCATTCACCTCTCATCTCCGGAAAAATTCTGGCGTGGTCTTCTCGAAGTCGTAGGGAAACAAGAATGGGCCGCCGATCCGCGCTTTCGCGATCGGAAGGGCCGCACGGAAAACCATGATCTTCTCTCAAAGATGCTGCAGGAGATCTTTGCCGGCGGCCGGCGGGAAGATTGGCTGCTGCGGCTTGAGAAGCACGATGTCCCGGCTGCGCCTCTGAACAATCTCGAGGAGGTATTCCGTGATCCGCAGGTGAAGCAGTATGGGTTTCCTGTAGAGGTAGAACACCCCAAAATGGGAAAAGTGCTTCTGCTCGGAAGCGCCATCGATCTCAGCCGCACGCCCCCAACCTTGAACCTCCCCCCGCCGATGCTTGGAGAGCATACGGAAGAGATCTTGAAGGAGCACGGCTACGATCCGGCGGCGATTGCAGGGCTAAGAGAAAGCGGCGTGATCTGATCGAGTCAGCGTCTCAAGTTGATCCATGTTATCCGGCGAGCCGCCTTGACGGCATGCATGATCAGTCGGGTGGGACTAAATTTCCTTCCCGAATCAGCCGCTCGATGATCCGGCGCGCCAACGCTCGTGTCTCGTCGGTGCTCTGGAGCTTTTTGTCGCGCCAGCCGTCGTTGGGCCAGCGGTTAGCCTTCGCGTATTCAGAGGCATACAGGTCGCTGCGCAGCTCGATCAAAAAATTCCATACATGTCCCGAATCCGCCATACGGGTCCGCTCCCACCGAAGATTGTTGAGGTCGACGGTTCCGGTAACCACCGCTTCACCGGGATGGGGAGCAACCGCTTGAATGTGTCCCATATGGTCGATGATCTGAGTCATGCCCCGATAGCCGGAGGTCGGCCGATTTGAACCGATGAAAGCGCCCGCGTTTACGGAGAGAAAACAGCAGAGATTTTCATAGGCCCTCGCCCGGCGCAGTACGTCCCAGGCCTCGCCTTCGGGCGCGTGAGGCTCGGAAGTACAGTGGACTAGCACTTCAGCGCCTCTTAGAGCCAGGCAGCGAGCCATCTCTGGAAAGACCAAGTCGGTGCAGGTCAGACAGGCGAGCTTGCCGATCTCGGTCTCGACCACCGGAAAAACGGCGTCCTCTCCGTAGCGGTTGACATACTCGGAGTAAATGTCTCCTGGGCCTGTGTAGATCGTGTTGAGATTATTGGGGCCGTTGTTCTTGCGATACTTGAGGATCACTTGGCTGTCCGGACTGACGATAAAGCTCGTGTTGAAGAGCCGGCCCGGCCATTCCGAGTCGCGCTCGTAGAGGTTCCCGGCAATGTAGCAGCCCCGCTCGCGGGCTTTTTTGCCGATTTCTTCGGTCACCTCTCCGGGAATTGTTTCAGCCAACTCCAGCCATTCATCGACCGAGCGGGGGCGATACTGCCCGATAATTCCGTATTCCGAGAAAGCTGCAAGCCTGACGCCGCCGAGACGGAGAAATGTCCAGTCTAAGAGTTCAAAAATGCGATCCAGGTTTTCCTGAACGATCTCGTTCCGCTGCCTCGGGTCGACAATGACCCGCGTCTGCTGCTGAATCAGGGCTACGCGATAAGGCTTCATGGTTCAGTCCTCTTCCCGCTCCAACCGACTAGCCGTTGAATCTCACGATGAATGCGAGCGCGTTCGAAGCTCCACCCAGGTCCGGGATCTCCCAGGGACGCGGGTTCATTACTGTAATCCGCAATACCCCAGGTCGCATGAGATGAGCGGGAATCGTCGCTCTGAGTTCCTGCTGGCTCGCGAACTCAGTTAAAATGGGGCGACCATCGAGCCGCGCAACGGAGGTTGGGAAAAAATCTTTGCCTTTTAACACCAGCCGTTTTTCCCCCTCTCCTTCAAAGGCAGCCGCGGGCATCACAGAGTCGAGTTTGGGGAGCGGATAGCCGTAAAATCCTTGCGTGTAGGGGCGTGGAATGGGATTGGATAAGCTCGCGTGGTAGCTCCGATCTACGATAGCGCCGTCCTTGATCACGGATGCGATCCGGCGCGTGTTTCTGATGTCGGCCAGAGGATCGCCTTCCACGACGATCACATCCGCCAGCTTTCCCTCTTCCACAGTGCCGAGATCCTGGAGCTTGCCCAGGTATTCCGCGCCCACTCTGGTGGCGGCCTGAATTGCCCGCATAGGCGTTAAGCCGGCCTTGACCAGCATCTCCAGCTCACGATGAAGGCTGATACCGGGGACCACTCCGCTCGCGTCCGTGCCGGCCACGATGTTGCCGCCCGCTTGGGCCAGCATCGAGAGAAACTTCTCGAAGCGCCTGCGGCCTTCCACGAGTTCGTCGCCCAAGTGGATGCCAAAGATCGAGTAGCGCGTTCCTATCGTGATGTCCGGCTCCGGCTCTTTTCCGCTCCGTGGACCGTAGGCGAGGTAGTAATGCTCCAACCAAATGAGCCTCTCGTTTTCCGGGATGTAGGAAAGGTTGGGATCCTTCACCAGCTCATAGTCTTCTTTCTCCCACTGGTCCCGCATTCCCAGGGCAGCGCCCCAGAGCACCAGGGTCGGCTCGATGAATGTTCCCTTTCTCGCGAGAAACTCAACGACTTCCGGAAAATACTTTTCTTCGGCATAGCTCCACGGCGCCAGAAACTTTGCCAGAAAGAGCTTGATAGAAGCAAAGTTCTTCTTTGCCTCTTCGCTCCTGATGGTTGCGTCGGCGCATCCGGTTGCATGCTCGACTCCGTCGACTCCGGCCTCGGCGTAAGGGATGATGCTCGACTCCAGATGGCCGGAGAGTTTGAGACCGGCCCGGTGAGCCTCCTCGGCCGCGCTCCTGGCGATTTCAACCGGTACGCCGAGATGGATCTTGGCATAGTCCACCCCCTGTTCGATGAATCGCTGCACCGCCTTCTTCGCTTCTTCAGCATTGGCGGGAACCACATGATGGGCCAACCAGCCTCTGCCGTAAATCCCGCCGCCCGTGCAAAAGATTCTTGGTCCAACCACCTTTCCAAGGTTAACAGCATCTCTTTGTGCGAGGATCCAGTCCAGAGGATTGCCCAGGTCGCGCACGGTGGTCACGCCATGGGCAAGAAACAGCTCGCCGTAAAAATCGCGGTAATGGACATGGTTGTCGATGAGGCCAGGGAGAATCGTCTTTCCCGCGGCGTCGATAACGCGGGTTTCTCTGGGAAACTCGATTTTCCCCGCCGCGACGCGGCGAATTCGGTTCCCTTCGATAAGAACGGTGGCGTTGTCCACCGCCCGGCCGCCGTTCCCGTCGATCAGTCTGCCTCCCTGGATGGCAATAGGGGTTTTTTGATTTGGCATGAGAGACTCTCCTTCAGTCACCCTCCCCTTCATCCCCCCCGTCAAGGGAGGGGACAAGATTCTTAGCCTGTCTCTCCTTGCGGGAGAGATTTACCTCTTAGCGGGAGGGATTTACATCTTACCTTCCCTCTCCTCTTACGAAAGCGATTTTACCTTACCTTCCCTCTCCCCTTGCGGGAGAGGGCTAGGGTGAGGGGTATCTTTGGGAACGAGCGGGATTCTATTTGTAACGGGGCCGCAAAGCAAGGTTATGAATCGTGAAAAGTGAAACGTGAATGGGCTCCTATTCAGTTTTCACTTTTCACGCTTTTTGCGACCTCCAGGCTTGCCCCTTCGATCATCTGACCTTGTGGCCAATGTCCGGCTTTCACCGGTTGCAACGCGCGGGAGAGGCGGTACAATCGTTTAGCGCGCCACGGGAGGTAATCATGAAAAACGTCCTTGTCCTTGCTCTGTTCGTTCTCCTCGGTCAGCCATTCTCTGTAGATGCCCAAACCAAGCGCATCGCGGTAGCGTATAGCGCCATCAGCGCCACTCAGACAGCTTTCTATTTGACTAAAGAGGCAGGTCTCTTTGAAAAGTATGGTCTGTCCGTTGACCCCGTTTACGTCGCCTCCGGAACCAAAGTCGTTCAGGCCATGATCGCGGGAGAATTTCCCGTAGCCCTGGCTGGCGGAGTTGTCGTTAGCGCTGCCCTAGCCGGCAGCGATACTGTGTTTATCGGCGGAGTCGTCAACGTTCCGTCTTTTTATGTCATTGTCCATCCCTCCATAAAAAAACCGGAAGATCTAAAGGGTAAAGCGGTCGGAATCACCCGTTACGGCTCCTCGACTGATTTCACGATCCGCTATCTAATCAAAAAGTGGGGCATGGAACCGGACAAGGATGTGAAAATTTTACAGATGGGCGGGCAGCCGGAGATACTCGCGGGACTGCAGGCGGGCGTAATTCAGGGCGGCAACTTTTCTTCGCCAGGCGAGTTCAGAGCCAGAAAAGCCGGCTTTAGCCTGCTCGTTGACTTTCGCAAAGTCGGACTTGATTATCCTACGGTCAGTCTTGTGTCCACTCGTTCATACATCAAAAAAGATCCCGCAACGGTGCGGCGTTTCCTTATGGCCTACAGCGAAGGCGTCGACCGCATGTTCCGTGACAAAGAACTCGCGATGAAAATTGTGGGTAAGTACACGCGGATCCACGATCGCGAAACCCTGGAAGCGGCTTACGCCTACGCTCTAAACTTTATCGAGCGGCCGCCGACATTGCCGTACAAGGCCATCGAAACGATACTCGAGCAAATCGCTGAGACGGACCCCAGAGCGAAAGGGCGCAAAGCCGAGGAGTTAATCGATCCGACCTTCTTCAACGAGCTTGAGCGGAGCGGGTTTTTTAAAACGTTCGCTGGAAGATGAAGCTTGAGTGCTGTTACGGAGCTCCACGGCCGCTGCGAAAGCGGGGATTCGATACGACCTTCGCATCTCGCATCAGGCAGTGGTCGAGTTCATCGCAGCTGTCACGCGCCGGCGCGGAAGTGGCGAAAGCATCCTAGCGTTAGAAGAAGCCCTGATACAGGCCGAGCCATGAGGACCGTCAGATCAGGTCTTGACTTATACAGCTTATCAGCGAAGTATTCAGGCCTGATCTCCTCCACTGCTCTTACTCTCTATGACCCTACTCTCTAAACTAATTAGGTCTCATGTCACCCCATGAGCTTTGTATTTACGTACAATTCAGTCCCCGGCAAGCAAGGCCGTCATAAGCCAACGTCCTTTCACTTTCTTGAAGCATGCACGATAGCCAATTGGGTTTCGAATATATTTACTCGAAACGTAGGCTTCTTTGCCGTTTGCAGTCAATATTTTTATCCAGTCGTTGCTCATCATTTGACGATTTCCCGCAAACTGATCAGGATCTACTTTGACAATGTCGTAAGACAGTATCGCCACAACGGCGGCTGCCACGCTTGGCCTCTCCCTAGCCCTGACATTTTTTCCAATGATGGCCCAGTAATAGTACGCATCAAACTCATCCGGCCAGCGGCTGGACACGTAGGGAGCGCAAAAATGCCTTTTCCCTTCAATATTCCGAAACGACCCTCCCATGGACAGAACAGTAATCAACGTCTGCCAAAGTTTTGTATTGGCTTGGTCAATCTGCCAGATGTCCTTAAAATCTTGTATCCCTTTGTGACCCCCGAAACTAGACTCTATGTCGGGATGAAGGATGCTCAGGATGAACTCTTCATTGCGTTTCCTTGCCGCCTCAAGAAGTCTCTCCCTAAAAAGTTTGAAAGAACGGTCCTTTGGTCCTTCATCCACAGGATATAACTTGCTAGTCTGCATGGCGGCATGCCCGGGCATACCTAGAATCAACAATGCTAAGAGCAGGACCCAGACCTGCATTTGCCGATATCGTCTAGCACCGGATCTCGGCCACGCAGAAATTGTTCGCATACAGTTTCACCAATCTTTGAGCGACTTCGGAGCTGCCCTTCTGCGCAGGACTACGTACTATATAGTAATGTCCAAAACGGAACGCTGGCCGAGCATCGGAACCTGGCCTCTCTTCTTTAACACCCACGTGAGCTACGACGAGGGTGGTCCCATTGCCTCATTAGGGCCGCTTGAACCGGACGTGGAGATGGTTATCGTGGTTTGACCAAGGTCGGACACCTTTAATATTCGGGTCGTTGAAAAAAATAACGTCTACTTCGAGGACGGGGTTAGCAAAAATGATATCAACCAATTCCTGCGTGAGTTCCCGCGAATAGGACGGCAGCCGCCAATCGGTACCCGCTTCCCTACTGTCGTTCCGCATCGGCCGGATGTCGACATCAACACCCAAACGATGAGACGCTCCCTCCATGGGTCCTCCTCCTTCGAAGCTAATCCTCCCGATCCCGATCCTGGGACCTTCAGGATGGGCGTCTGCCCAGTCTTCTGCGATTTCCAAAAAGGCTGCTATCGTCTCTCTTTGACCAACTTGCCTGTGAGACGGCTCGTAGCTATAGAAGCCTTTCCCTTCTCGCGGAAATTGAGTGTTTACCTCACGACGCCATCTTGCTCCGCGGCTTCTCTTTCTAGGCCGAACCCTGATCGGCAACAACGGTGCTGGTCCAACAGCACTTGGAAGCTCCCCAGCCCATGCTGCAGAGGCAGTTGGATCTATCCCGGTTAACCTGCTGATTATCTGCTGCTTTAGGACTGTGATGGGATCGAAAATCTGATCTCCAAAGAAGCCTGTTCCTAACCAGCCCTCTCCGAAATCATCTCCGCCTGTGCGTTGAGGCAGGAACATTGTCGCCTCCTTTTTCAGCGATCTTGGCTTCCGTAGAGCAGGTCCAAAAGCATCTCCCTTACCGCCCCGGTTCTGGTCTTTGTAATAACTGACCAGTACAGATCCAAGGTGGAAGCATCTCGATTTATCCCATGGACGACTTTACCGTTCAGCGCGAAGGTTGCTTCTTTTGGAGAAAGGGCGATTTCAAACTCATGCCAAAACTCTTGCGCTGCAACAATACCAGTATCACCACTGGCCTCGGCTCCATTGGAGCGGTGCACCCATTTCCAATTCTCCAGGGTGGCCGTGTTGTCCAGGAAAAAGCCGTGAAAGTCATCAGCCGCAGCAGTCGTGGGCGGCCACGTCTCGCTAAACCCGAACCAGGTCTGCTGGTGGGTAATCAGGTAATCGTTACGGAACATCAAGCGCCCGCCAAAGACAGGATGCCGCTTCGCCTGGGCCTTCGGGAAAGCCAGGACGAGACCAACGAAGCGGTCGGTTTCATCGGAAGACAAAAACCGACAGCAACTGCCTCCATCTTCGGAGACCAACTCAAGTTTCGGCGTGGCGCCGCCTGTCCCTACATCCCAGGCTGGGTTGAAAAATGAGGGCCGATCCTGCAGGGGAGCGCTGGAGACATTATGCCCAATAAAGTCCTCTATAAATGAAATCCTGGACATAAACGACCTCCCTTAATTACCGAGATGCTGTAAGCTGAGCGTAATCCACAACGAGCGTCCTTTCAGAGGCCGAGGTGGCTTTGATCCACAGAACGAAATACATTAGATTGGTTACGGTGGTGGGGAAGTTGCTCGTATCAACACGGACCAACCGGCCGTTCAGAAAAAAGCTTACTTCAGTTACAGAGACCTGTGCCATCATTTCTATGAAGTTGGTTGTCCCCGGAACGAGTAAATCCTGGTTGTCTGGCGTACCGTTGTTTATTCTAAATCTCCTTTGCCAGCTTCCCGCAGAGCCCGCATCAGACCGGTAGAATCCTATAAGGTTCTGTGCTGAGCCAGCGTCGCCGTCCGCGAGCCCAATGAAGGTTTCCAAGTAAGTGGTGTCTTTGGTCCGAAGATAGGCGCTAAATATAGGACTGAATCTCGGGTCGACGTTTTTGCTCTTAGTCTGAAGCTGCCTGTAATTGCCGTTGGCGGCACCGGTCCTGATCTCTACCAGCCCCCCGGCGCCGTCAACTCTGGGATTGGTGCTCCCGCTGGATCCGGTTGCATCCAGCTTGTCTGTCGCCTCTATGAAATCCTCTAACAGCGAAATAGTCATATTATTCCTCCTCAGTTGATCTCATAATCGAGTCAGCGCGAGGCTGTAAACCACCAGTTGTCGAAGTCGGCTTTCTTCTGTCCCCCGTACGTCTTGAATCTCGTAATAAACCGCATCATGTGAGCGGGATCACTCGGAATGAGATTCCGATCGCTGACCTCCCCAACCACTACGCCATCGATGAAGAACCGCACTTGGTTCGGCTCCACTGTCGCGGAGAGCTCGACAAAAGACGATGTGACGGGAATCCCGAAGTCTGGCGTCGAAGACGCAGATGTTCCATTGTCGAGATAGCCCTTCCAGTTTGAGCCGTTATCAACGGAGAACCCGATACTGTATTCTCCAAGATCCCAGAAATCGCTAAACCCAAAAAAGAAATTCAATCCAGACGGTCCTTCGGGCAAACGGACAAGCCCGCCGAAGCTGGGGAATTGCCGGGCGAGGATCAATTTCGTAACGGTCTGCGCCGCGATGCCTTCGTATTGCGAGGTAGGAGTCAACAACCGAATGACGCCACCCGGCTCATTCAGCCGCTGCGAGTCAGAACCCGCGGGCTTATATGCAAATTCCAGCGCATCCGCCGCATCCACGAAGTCCTCAAAGAATGACACGCCAATTACCATTAATCCCTCCCTCGGTAGCTCAGGCTATCGGTCGTTGGTACGACGATCATCGCGTCTTTCGATAACCAAAGCCCGGCTCGGTGGACCCAGTCAGGCTAGAGGCAATACAAATCGATGATGTAGCCGGATCAACATCCGGCAGTATCTATATCTGGCAGAGAATTATGAAAACCTTATGCATGTTGAGGGGGGGGGTTGTCAAGAAAAAAATTTGCATGGGCGGTGAAGGGGGGCTCGTTGTCTTTCGACAAAGGCTCCGGTGAATGGAGATCTATAGAAGCGCTTCGGTGTTATCCTAGAATCCCTGGTACAGCCGATCCATAAAACCGCTCTCATCGAGCTTTCTGCAGAGGCTCATATCGACGATATCCTCTGGTTTGAGGGTCGCGGCTTTGGCGTTAATGCCATGCTGCGCCATGAGCTTGAGGACTGAAGCGACTCCCGGAATCGTGGGACAGGGTTTTCGCGGGAGTTTTTGTCGCAGATCCAGGTAGGCCTTTTCCACGCGATCCGGTTTATCCAGGCGTAGATATCTCGCGATGATTCTTTCCACGGCTTTTCTGTTCGATGGGTTATGGATGAAAGCGACTCCTTCGATGATGGCCTTGGCGATATTTTCTATGAGCTGGGGGTCCGACTTCATGAGTTTTTTTGACGTCACCAGGCCGGAGGATTGAAACGGAACGTTCTCCTTCCCGGTATCCACAAGGATCCGATAACCTTCAGAGGTGACCACCTGCGCCAGCTCCGGCGAGAGGCTTGTCGCATCAACGCTCCCCGCGCGCAGGGCTGCCATCCGTTCCGGCACCCCGCCCACCTGAAGCAGAACAACATTGTCTCTCCGCGGGACGAGCCCGAGATAATCGAGGGCCACATAGGTCGCGAGAGCGGCTGAGCCCGAAGGGGTTCCGATCGCCACTTTTCTCCCCTTGAGATCTTCTCCGCTCTTGATCTGCGGACGGGAAACAAAAAGGTAGTCAAGCGAGTTTTCGAGCCCGAGAATCATCGTCAGATCGCCGCCCCCGGTCACGGCGTTCGTCACATGAGTCGCTCCCACCAGGCCGACAGAGACCTGTCCCGCGATCATCGCCTGGGCAGCCCGTCCGGCTATGATGAAGACCAGATCCGCGTCGATGCCGTATTTGCGCAGAAAACCCTGGTCCTGGGCGGTCCATAGAGGCACGACATTGCTGCTGATGGCGCCGTACGCGAAAAGGATCTTCCCGCGGGATTCAGCGGCGTCTCCGACGGCGGCTTTAATCAACATAAGTGAGATAGCGAGGATGATTGTTCCGAGTTTCATGGCCTTCTCCTTATCGGGCTTGTAAAACGCAAGGAAGTCCGATCAGCGCTCCGGGCGGTTGAGAATCTTATCGAACTCCTTTTTCACAGCTTCCGCGCCATCCGGGGTTACCTGCTTTTCAAAAATTGGGAAGAGTTCTCGCTCCTCCCTCCGGATATGCCGCTCTAACAAGTCTCCGAGATCATAGAGCAATTTGCCCAGCTTTTTTTCATCGCTCAAAAGCGCGACCGATTTGCGCATTTGCTCATGGTCCTTGAGCAATTCTTCGATCAATGGGACGCTCTCGTCTCCGTACGAGCGCAGAAGCGGGAAGAGCACCTTTTCCTCGGCTTCAAAGTGAGGGACCAGGTTGTCCGTAAAAAACCGCGCGAATTCCTCGGCTCTTGTTTTCAGCCCCTCCATGCCCATGGGCTTGATCTGTCCCAGTGCCTGTTTCCGGCACCTCAGGGCCAGCGCCAGACCATGATGATGGTCGTGAGAGAGAGGAATAAGGCTTGGATGGCGCATCAGTCATCCTCGCTGTGCGAGGAATTGCAAATGGCAGATCTCAGATTTCAAATGTGCCGTTACAGAGTGGAACGGACCGCAGGCCGATTTGTACAGCGCTCCATCCAACTGCGCACGTTCGCCAGATGATTTAACGAAACGCCGTAGCGCTGCTGCCGGACAAAGAACGGAATGAAAGTGATGTCAGCCAGAGAGTAATCTCCGACCAGATAATCCCGACCGGCCATCTCACGGTCCAAAACGTTTAGATATTTTTCGAGCTGTTCTCGTGCCTTTGCAGGATCCGGGCCGTGGACCACCTCGCTGCCTGCGGCCTGCAGGCGGGTGTTACAGAAGTCGATCCAAATTCTGGCCCGGGATCTCAGCGCCAGGTCTTTGGGCATAAGAGGGTTCTGCAGGAACTTCTCTTCCAGATACTCGTTGATGATCGCGGATTCATAAATCACCGCGTCGCCGTCGACCAACACCGGTACTTTCCCGTACGGGTTCAGCTTGAGAAGCTCTGCGGGCTTATTTTTGAGATCGACCTCAATCAACTCGTAGAGAAGGTTTTTTTCCGCCAGGACAATCCTAGTCCTGTGGGCGTAAGGTCAGGTATGGCAAGAATAGAGCTTCATAAGCTTTACCCCGAAAAGCCTTTCCTCAGCGGCATGCCTTCCGGTCGCAGCCGATGGGCCGGCGCCTTGAGGTCCCAAGGTTATCTATTCCCCGGTCTATGCCTCCCGGAACCTGCACTGTTCTACGTCTGCGACCTGCAGGCCTGCCGCTTCGGTCAGAGTTTTCGTTCCTGGGGTTGTCTTCTACCACTATTTCCCCCTTTTCTCCAACATCTCTCTTAAGCCGTCGCCGACCAGGTTAAGGCCTATGACCGTGAGCATGATGGCAAGACCCGGAAAGGCCGTTAACTGAGGCGCCACCAGCAGGAACTGTCTCCCGTCGTTCAGCATCGATCCCCAGGAAGGCGTAGGGGATTGCACACCCAGCCCGAGAAAGCTCAAGCTCCCTTCGGCGATAATTGCTCCCGCCATGCCGAAAGTCGCCTGAATCAAAAGCGGAGGCAGGAGATTCGGCAGCATGTGCAATCCGATGATGCGAGCCGGAGCGCATCCCAAGGCGCGCGCAGCATGAATAAACTCTTTTTCCCTCAACGCCAGAATCTCGCCCCGCACCAGACGAGCATAACCGGTCCATCCGATCAGGCAGAGCGCCAGGATGACATGATCCAATCCCGGTCCAAGCATGGCGGTAAACGCTATCGCGAGAACTATCCCGGGAAACGCCATCAGAACATCCACGACTCGCATGATAAGCTGATCCAGCCATCCTCCAAAATAACCCGACAAGGAACCCAACAAAAGGCCGGCGGCGAGGGAGATCGCGACGGAGCTGAATCCTACCAACATAGAGACGCGCGCGCCGAAGAGAATGCGACTTAAAATGTCGCGCCCCAATTTGTCGGTCCCCAGGAGATGTTCTCTGGACGAGGCGAGAAGATCTTTTTCGAGATCCTGGTGGTTCGGGCTGTAGGGCGCAAGAACGGAGGCCAGCAGCGCCGCCGCCGTAATCAAAAGGAGAATCGAGAGACCGAGAAGAAGAAAAGGCCTACGACCCATAACTGATCCTCGGGTCGAGAAAGCTATAAAGCAAGTCCGTCAAAAAATTTACCACGATATAGCTGGAAGCGATCACAAGGATACATCCCTGAACCAGCGGGTAGTCGCGTGTCTGAATGGCCTGAATGGTAAGCCTGCCCAGCCCGGGCCAGTTAAAGATAGTCTCGGTGATGATGGAACCAGTCAGGAGAGCGCCAAACTGGAGCCCCAGAATTGTGACGACGGAGAGCAAGGAAGTTGGCAAAGCGTGTCTCAACCAGACTCCCGTCTCGCTTAGACCCTTAGCCCGGGCGGTCCGGATGTAGTCTTCCGGGATAACTTCCAGTAGACCCGAGCGCACCATGCGCGTCAGGATCGCAGCCATAGCCATACCCAAAGTCAATGAAGGAAGCACCAGGTGGCTCAAACCTCCTCTGCCGGAAACCGGTAGCCATCCCAGCTCTATCGAGAATAGAATAATGAGGAGCGGCCCAAGCCAAAAGTTCGGCATCGCGACCCCGAATAGCGAGAACAGGAGCGAAACTCGGTCGAGCCAGGAGTTTTTCTTGAGGGCGGCGGCAACTCCAAGCGGAAACGAGATCAGGATGGCGATCCCGAGGGCCGCGAGACTGAGCTGGAACGTGGCGGGGAGCCGAGAAAAAATCAGCTCCGCCACCGTTCCCTGTTGGGACAATGAACGGCCAAGATCTCCGGCGGCCGTCCTTGTTAAGTAACGCACATACTGCGACCAAAGAGTGCCGTCCAATCCCAACTCACGGCGGAGCGCCTGTTTGTCAGCCGCCGTCGCGGTCTCACCGAGCATGACCTCCACCGGATCCCCAGGTATGAGATGGGTCATAAAAAAAACCAGCGTGAATGCGCCGGCCAGCGTGGGCAAAAAAAGAAGAAAACGCCGGACCAGGTATCGCTTCACAGCGGGGCTTTCCGGTCGAGCCATGAAACGTCCTTTAATGAAACCAGATCTCCGTCAGGGTAAAGAGTGAACCCCTGGATGGCTGGATTCATGATCACGACGTTCTTCGCCCACCACAGTGGAATATAAGGCAAGTCTGAAGCTAGAATTTGCTGGACTCTGCCATAGATTCTCTTTCGTTCTTCCAGGCCGGACCGTTTCCTTCCTTCTTCCAACGCGCGGTCCAACTCAGGATTTCGATAGCGGCCACGGTTATTACCAAAAGGAGGGACGCTGCTTGAGTGGAAGAGGCTGAAATAAAGGTCCGGGTCGGAAATTCCTACCCAGGAAAGAGAGTAGAGATGAAAATTTCCTTTCTGGACATCGCCGTAGAACGTGCCCCATTCGAATGTGCGCACTTCCAGCTCAATTCCGACGCGGTTTAACTGCTCTTTTAAAGCTTCCGCAATTCTTCTACGCAGGTCGAGGGTAGTCGTCTTATACGAAAGCTTAAAGCGGGGCTTAGGCCCGTCTCCATCAGGATCAGGAAACCCCGCCTCATCGAGCAGCCTTCTGGCCTTTTCCGGATCATAAACCAACTGTGGCACCGTTGGGTCATAAGCCCAGTGAAGGGGCGAGAGCAATCCCGTGGCGGGTGTGGCCAGGCCTTTTAGTAGATGGCGGATAATGGCTTCGCGGTCGATAGCATGGGCGATGGCCTGTCGGACGGGGGCTAGCTGCAGGATCGGATGCTCGATGTTCGCCCCGATGTACTGAAAGATCGTTCCTTGTTGGGTGACGATCGAAGCCGTTGTCCGGCGCCTGAGCCAGGGCAGCATGTCCGGCTCAACATCGTTCTGAAGAAGGTCTACAGTTCCCTTCTTGAATTCCAAAGCGCGGACAGTGGCATCAGGGATGATTTTGAAAACCAGGCCTGGGATTGCAGGGGGGTTCCCCCAATAGGACGAGTTCGCCTTAAGGACGACTCTTTCCCCCGGCGAAAACTCCTCGAGAGAAAACGGGCCGGTGCCCGGAAGTCTTTGGCTTCTTCCCTGTATCTCCGGCGGTGAACCCGCGGGAAGTATGCCGATCCCGAAGCTGGCCAGAAACGGAGCGTAGGGGGCCGTAAGCCGGAAACGGACCCGATGTGGGTCCAGCGGGTCCACGCTTGCGAGGAACTGGAGAGCGCCCTTTTTCGGCGAGAGGCTTTGCGGCCGCATGACCGAGTCATAAGTGAATTTGACATCCCTGGCGGTCAGAGGCTTGCCGTTTTGGAACGTGATGCCTTTGCGCAGGTGAAAGAGATAAGTTTGATCATCGATCGCTTCCCACCGTTCGGCCAGCTGCGGTTGGACGCGGGAGTACTCGTCGAGTCGCACCAGTGAGTCAAAGATGAGAGAGGCGATGCGAGTGGAGTTCGCGTCCGTGGCAAAACGCGGGTCAAGGTGAGTGGGGCTGCTCTCAATACCGATCACGACGTAACCGGCTGGTCGATCCGGCGGAGCAGAAGAAAAACAGCCCGGTATCGAGAACAGGGTCCAGAATGCAACCAGAGAGAGCCTGAATTTTTTCGCCAAAATGTTTTTAGCGGCAATTTTTTTTTGACTGAGCGTAGCTCTTTTGCTAGGATAGGTCAATTTTTCGGCTGTGAGAGGCGCTATGGTTCCTCAAGCAACACTCTTCTTAGCTTTTCTCCTTTCCCTGATTATCTCCGTTCCTGTTTTTTCCGGAAGCCGGGAAGCTTCGGCCAGCGAAGAGCTATTTCCGGTCTTTCCAGGTCTGGAGCCGGCGGTAGAATTCTGGAAACTTGTCTTTACGCGCTATGGCGCTTCGGAGCTGATCTTCCACGATCCGTTGGAGCCCACCAAGATATATGAGGTCCTGGAGGTGGGAGAGAATAACGCCCCTCGAGGTCTGATTGAGGCGGAGCGGCAACGGATTTTATTGGACAACGAACTGGGGACGGATGAGAAGAGGGTCCGGATTCAGCGCGGGGTGAAAGAGCGATTTCTCTCAGGCCTGCGGCTTTCTCGCAGGTATCTGGGCCAGATACAGCACATATTTATGGAACACGGAGTTCCCGCGGATCTCGCTTACCTGCCTCTGGTCGAGTCGGCGTTTAATATACGCGCGCGTTCCCGTGTGGGAGCGGTAGGCATGTGGCAGTTCATGCCCGCGACGGGGAAAAAATTTCTCCGGATCAGTTCTACTTTGGATGAGAGAAAAGATCCGCTCGAATCAAGCCGGGCGGCGGCGAGATTTCTAAAGCAGAATTTTCAGGTCCTGGGGAACTGGCCTTTAGCCATTACGGCCTACAACCACGGAAGAGAGGGCATGCTTCGGGCGGTCTCGGAGGTGGGCTCCAGGGACCTAATGGAGATCATTCAGCAATATCGGGGACCGGCTTTTGGGTTTGCTTCCCGGAATTTTTACGCGGAGTTTCTGGCCGCGTTGGATCTGGCCAAACGAGGGGAAGAGTTCTTTCCCGACCTTCAATACCATTCCCCTTTTCCATTGAAGGAGCTGGAGTTGAAACGAGCCATTTCCATTCAGTCCCTGCTCAAACCCACCCCCGTTTCGCGCAACGAATTTCTGGAATGGAATCCCGCTTTGAGTCCCAAGATCCGTCAAATTCCGAGCGGTTACAGGGTTAAACTTCCCCCGGAAAAATCCGAGATTTTCCTCGCAGCCTTTCGGCATGCGTTTGGAACCGCTGCGGTTGAGCGGAGCGCGGAACCCATTTCACAGAATTCGGCGGCTTCGACCCGGCATCGGGTTGCGCGGGGTGAAACCCTCTCCAAGATAGCCAAAACGTATAGAATCTCAGTGCACGAGATTCGGCGGGCCAATAACCTCGATAGCACCCACCTGATCGCCGGCCAACATCTAAAAATCCCACCGCGATAGTGGTAGTGTCTCGAAATTAATTACAATCGATAATCTTTTCCGCGGTTGGCCATTATGAGGCCCGCTCCCCGCCTGGAGCCGGTCCGCGTGGGTGGGGGTGTGGGGTTGCAGGGACTGGTATTTAAAGACTCTAAGAATTAGGCTATAGGAGAGACGATCATGGACGTCACTCTCTTGAAAATCGCAGCGATCTTCTATCTTTTGGCCACCGCGGGCTATATCGTTTACCTCGTGCTCCAGAGAGGTTTTTTCTCACGTTTGGCCCCGGTGCTGTTGCTTTTTGGATTTCTGGTTCACACTCTGGCCCTGGCCGTGCATTTCTTTCAAACCGGGTTTCCTGCGGTGACGCAACTTCGCGAGGCCATTTCCCTGTATAGCTGGCTGATGGTAGGCGCTTATCTTCTGGTCCAGCTGAAATATCACCTCACGGTCCTGGGCTCGATCATCGCTCCTCTGGCCTTTCTGATTTCGCTTGCCGGGTTTACGCTCGGGGCTGCTCCCAGCGAGTTGTCCCCGGAACTCAAGACCTATTGGCTTGCGATCCACGTGACGCTCGCGTTGTTGGGAAATGCCGTGTTTGCTCTGGCTTTCGGCGTCAGCGTGATTTACCTGCTGCAGCAGTACGAGCTGAAAAAGAAGAGAAACCCGGTTCTTTTCAAGAGTTTTCCTTCCCTTGAGACACTGGACCGGCTCAACTATGTTCTATTAGTTTGGGGCTTCCCGCTCATGACGCTTGGGATCATTACCGGAACCCTCTGGGCTGGAACTCACTGGGGCGAATATTGGTCTTGGGAGCCGCGCCAGATCTCGTCGGGAATCACCTGGCTTCTTTATGGTGCGTTGCTTCATGGACGTGTCACGGCCGGCCTGCGCGGCAGGAAAGCTGCGCTTTGGACCATTGTCGGTTTCGCGGTTGTCTTGGGCTATTTTCTCTTAGGAGCCTCGCTTTTTCCGACCCGGCACGGGGGCAAGTTTGATTAGGTCCATGCCGGGGGAGAAGATCATAATCCTGGGACTCAATCACGACACCGCTCCGGTCGAAGTGCGGGAGAGGCTGGCGTTTTCAAGATCGTCCCTGCCGGAGTCGCTCAAACGCTTGCATTCTCTTTCCAACATCAGGGAAGGGGTCATCGTATCCACATGCAATCGTGTGGAGGTGATTGCCTCTGCCCTGGAGGATGGCGCGGCCCTTAAAGAGATCAAGCACTTTCTGACAGAGCAGGAACTTGAAGCTGATCAGGCGATTTTAGACGATCACCTCTACGCATATTCCGGCGGCGAGGCCGTACGCCATCTCTTCAGGGTGGCTGCAAGTTTGGACTCGATGGTCGTGGGAGAGCCTCAGATCCTGGGACAGCTCAAAGAGCACTACGCCGCCGCTCATGAGGCCGGCACGGTCGGGACGCTTCTTCACCGGTTATTCCATCGGGCTTTCTCGGTGGCAAAGCGAGTCCGAACCGAAACCGGAATCGGGGGTGGATTCGTTTCGGTAAGTTCTGTGGCAGTGGATCTGGCCCGGCGCATATTCGACCGGCTGGATGACAAGAGCGTGATGCTGATCGGCGCGGGAAAGATGGGCGCTCTGGTGGTTCGCCATCTCCAGCGGAACGGCGTCAGGAGCCTCATGGTTACCAATCGCACTTTTGAGCGCGCGGTGGAGCTTTCCGCCGAATTTCAAGGCAGCCCGATTCGCTACGAGGATTTTCCTCGTTATCTCAAGCTGGCGGACGTGGTTATCGGCTCGACCGGCTCGCCGCAAGTCGTCGTTTGGCCGGAGGCGGTTATCGAGGCCCTCAAAGAGAGAAGGCAAAGGCCCATGTTCCTGATCGATCTCGGGGTCCCGCGCAATTTCGATGCCCGGATCAATGAGATCGACAACGTCTATGTTTACAACATCGATGACCTTAAAGGAGTGGCTGATGAGAATCTGAGGGAACGATCGAGCGAGGCGCAGAAGGCGGAAGAGATCGTGACAGAAGAGGTCACCGCCTTTCTTCGCTGGCTTGAATCGCTGGACCAGGTGCCGGTCATCGCGGCTTTGAGACGCAAGCTGGAAGAGATCCGGCAGGCGGAACTGGAAAAATCGCTCGGCACAAGCCTGAAGGGGCTTTCGGAAAAAGAGCGACAGGCCATTGAAGACATGACGACCGCGATGATCAACAAAATCCTGCATTCGCCGATTTCTTGTCTGAAAAGAGGACCTGCAGAGAAAGACGGAATGATGTACGTCGAGGCGCTGAAAAAGTTTTTTGGTCTGGAGGAGAAGTGACAAAGGACAATCGGGTGGCACCGCCAGCGACCGAGCGTTTAGGGCTGATCGCTACCGTCTGATTTAAATATGAATGTCATTCGCATCGGGACGCGCGGAAGCGCGCTCGCCCTCACACAGTCGGGTTGGGTTAAACGGAAGCTGGAGGAGAGATATCCCGGCTCCCGTGTCGAAATGGTCATCATTAAAACGGGTGGAGACCGGTTCCTGGAGACTCCCATTCAGGCTATCGGTGGAAAAGGGATTTTTGTAAAGGAGATTGAGGAGGCTCTCCTGCGGAACGAGATTGATCTGGCGGTTCACTCGATGAAGGATCTCCCGACGGAGATTCCCTCAGGTCTTGCCGTAGTGGCCGTTCCCGAGAGAGAAGACTCCCGCGACGTTTTGATCAGCGCGGCGCGGGCACCACTGAGAGACCTTCCCTCAGGAGCCAGGATCGGTACCGGAAGCTTGCGCCGCCGCGCTCAGATCCTTCACTATCGCAGCGATCTGGAGGTTTTCCCGATCCGGGGGAACGTCGATACCCGACTAAAGAAGTTGGAGAGAGGAGAGATGGATGCCGTGGTGATGGCGCTGGCGGCTCTCAGAAGAATGGGCTGGGAGGATCGCGTGAGCGATTACCTATCGCCCGATATCTGTTTAAGCGCGGTGGCTCAAGGAGCTTTGGGCCTGGAAGCCCGGGATGAAGATTGGGTAAAGGATCGAATGGAGTTTTTGCACCACGAGCCGACGGCCATCGAGGTGGCGGCCGAGCGGGCATTTCTCGCCCGGCTCGGAGGAGGATGCCATGTCCCGGTCGGCGCCCGCGCCTGGGTAAGCGACCGCCGGGTGAGACTTATGGGAGTAGTTGCCGATCCGGACGGAAAAAAGCTGTTTCGAGGAGAGATTTCAGGATCAGCGGACGAAGTCACAGTGCTGGGGACAGAACTGGCGGAGCGGCTTTTGGCTGAGGGGGCGGCGGAAGTTTTGGTCACCATAGGGAATGGGTAGAGCAGGTATTCTAGTCCATGGCTTTGCAAAGCGAACGAAACGAGCCGGAAATCGGGGATAAACCGCTCTCGGGCCGGCGGATAGTGATTACTCGTCCTCGCTCTCAAGCTCTTGCTTTCACGCGAGAAATCGAAAAGCTGGGAGGACAGGTCGTCGAGTTTTCCACCATAGCCATTGTCCCGCCGGAAAGTTATGAGCCATTGGATAGAGCGATCCAGGACATCGAGAGCTATCACTGGCTCATATTTACCAGCGCGAATGGAGTAAAATTTTTTTTCGAACGGTTTAAAGCGCTCAACCGGGACATCAGCGCTCTTAAGCGAATTCGGATCGCAGCGATTGGACCGCAAACCGCCAGGGAACTCGAAGCGATGTCTCTGCGGGCGGATCTTGTGCCCGAAGAGTACCGCGCTGAAGGCATTCTTCAAGGGCTCCGGCCTGAAGAGATCCGCGGCAGGCGTGTTTTGCTTCCCCGGGCAGCGGAAGCGCGCGAGGTTTTGCCGGAGACTTTGCGGGAATGGGGCGCGGCTCTGGACGTCATCGAGGCGTATCGGACAGTCGGCGGCGGCGGGGACACCGCGGCCCTTCGATCGTTGCTCGTTGAAAAAGAGATCGACATGGTGACTTTTACGAGCTCCAGCACGGTGCGCCATTTTGCCGCGCTCTTCGACGGCGAAAATCTCGTCGAGCTGTTGGCCCGTACTGCTGTCGGCTGTATTGGCCCGGTTACCCAAAGTACGGCCGAAGAGCTGGGAATCCGAGTGGATTTGGTCTCCCGTGATTACACAATTCAGGGACTGACGCGGGCGATAGTGGAATACTTCAAGAGCAAGGAGCAGGGAGCGGGGAGCAAGGAGGACAGCGCTTAGCGCGAGATTTTGGAGAATCTATGAGATTTCCCGATTACCGGCCCAGAAGGCTCAGGAAAAACGAAAAGCTGCGCGAGCTTGTGCGGGAGACCACGCTCACTTCAGGCGACCTCATCTATCCTCTTTTCGTCTGTCCCGGAAAAGATCATGTTCAATCGGTATCTTCTATGCCGGGAGTAGCCCAGCTCTCCGCGGATCGCGCGGTCAAAGAGTGTCAGGAGGCGAGCGCGCTCGGAATCCCCGCGATCATTCTCTTTGGCCTTCCGGAACGTAAAGATCCTTTAGGTTCAGAAGCGTACTCGGATAGAGGCGTGGTTCAAACGACAATTCGCGAGATCAAAGAGAAAGTGCCTGATCTCCTGGTTATGACTGACGTCTGCCTCTGTGAATATACAGACCATGGACATTGCGGTGTGGTGCAGGGGGCGGATGTGGACAACGACCGCACGTTGGAGTTGCTCTGTAAGGAGGCGCTTTCTCATGCAAGGGCCGGAGCGGACGTGGTTGCGCCGTCGGACATGATGGATGGCAGGGTAGGAGCCATCCGAAAAGCCCTGGATCAAGAAGGTTTTAAAGAGGTTGCGATCATGGCGTATGCCGCGAAGTACGCTTCCGGGTTTTACGGTCCTTTCCGCGAAGCCGCTGAATCGACTCCTCAATTCGGCGATCGTCGCTCCTATCAGATGGATCCGGCCAACGCTGACGAGGCGCTAAGGGAGGTCGAGCTGGATATCGCCGAGGGGGCGGATATCGTGATGGTCAAGCCCGCCATGGCTTATCTCGACATTGTCTATCGGGTGAAACAGAAGTTCGGCTATCCCGTGGCCGCATACAACGTGAGCGGCGAGTACTCCATGATCAAAGCTGCCGGCGGGAACGGCTGGGTCGATGAGGAAAGAATCACCTGGGAGGTTCTTCTGTGCATCAAGCGGGCCGGCGCCGATATGATTCTTAGCTACTTCGCCAAGGAAGTTGCCCGACGGCTACGGGCGTAAACAAGGCCATGGCCGGACGATGAAGATCGACATCTTCCCGCATATCTATCCCAAGCAATTTGCCGACCGAATCCTTGCCGCTCCGTCTGCGGGCTTCCACATGCAGAAGCGGTTTCGGGAAATCCCGGTGCTGATGAATTTGGATTTGCGCTTCCGCATCATGGACGGGTTTCGGGACTACGTTCAGATACTCACCCTTGCCTCGCCGCCAATCGAGAGCCTCGGCACGCCACGTGACACTCCCGACCTGGCGCGGCTGGCGAACGACGGAATGGCCGCCCTGGTCGAGAAGCATCCTGACCGTTTCCCGGGCTTTGTGGCCTCGCTACCGATGAACAACCCCGAGGCGGCTCTAGACGAGATGGAAAGAGCGGTGACAGCGCTTGGAGCCACGGGAGTCCAGATCTTTTCCAATGTCAACGGTCGGCCGCTGGATAATGCCGAGTTTCAACCACTCTTCGCCCGGATGGCTGCGTTCAACCTTCCCGTCTGGCTTCACCCGACGCGTGGGCCGGGCTTTGCCGACTATCCGACAGAGAAGCGGTCGCGTTACGACTTGTGGTGGGTATTCGGCTGGCCTTATGAAACCACGATTGCCATGGGACGCCTGGTTTTTTCCGGCATCTTTGACCGGCTACCGAATCTCATGATCATCACCCATCACCTGGGCGCAATGGTTCCTTTCTTCGAAGGGCGCGCCGGCTCCGGCCTGGATCAGCTCGGAAGCCGCACGGAAGACGCCGATGACGCCGCGGCGCTCGGCCGTCTCAACCGCCGCCCGCTCGACTATTTCCGAATGTTTTACGGCGACACCGCGCTGTTCGGCTCCCGGGCCGGCCTGGAGTGCGGCCTTGAGTTTTTCGGCGCCGACCGGGTTCTATTCGGCACCGACATGCCGTTCGACCCAGAGAAGGGGCCGGGATACATTCGGGAGACGATTCGGTCAATCGACGAAATGCGGGCATCGCCCGAGGACAAAGCGAAGATTTACGAGGGAAACGCCCGCCGGCTTCTGAAACTCAGGTTGCGGTGAAGCGGGCTCATTAGATGATGATTGACTGTCATCGTTCACCGCAGAGTTGTTAGCGGCGACAGGCGTGAATTAGGAATTTTTGAGGATCGATAGAGCGTCAATCGTGATCTCGATCGTGGGGGCCGGCTACAGCTCCTGTGCGAGATCCTTAATTTTTCTTTTTAGAGTCCTTTCACATTCGGCTTCCCGTTCCGGCGTGTGAATCTGCGCTTCGGAGAGCCTGAATACAAGGATCCTTTGGCCTTTCGCCAGGCGCAGAACATACGTGTTGGAGTCGGGGTCATCATACACAGAGATCTGGACCTTGTCGTCGGTTGAGCGGGCGATGTTATTTGCCCACTGTTCAATGTCAGGGACTGCGGTTTCACCTCGGTGTGCAGTTATCATCTTGCCTAAAGGTATAATTTTTTCTCTCCCGTAAATCCAGCCGAAGGATTGCACTTGAGCCCGGAGCCGGATCGTGTCGCCAGAAAGTGTGTCATGAGCTTGCGCCGCCCATGACCACGAAAATGGAGGCATATTCCTCCCACACAAGCCCAATTTTCACGAAGTCCGTCATTCCCGAATGCTTCTATCGGGAATCCAGGGGAGCCGGAACTGGACCCCCGATAAAAACTTTCGGGGGCGACGGCTTTGGGAGTCGCGATCCCTTGCCCCCTGCCCCAAGGCAAGATTTTCAAAGGAGACACGAAAGCACTAGGGAAGAAGAAGCTTTGTGCCTTCGTGCCTTGGTGGCGAGAACTCTATTCCGGAGAGGACTGTCTCCTGGCCCCGGCTAAATCTTGACAGCGTGGATGGCATTAGATAAGCAAGTTCAGTGGTCTCACCCCAGTTTCGGGCCGTAGTGACGCGTTTTTTTAACGGAGGTAGCTCAATGCGGATTCAGTTGGGTTGTTTCGGAAAAGTTGTCACGAGCTTTCTGCTCATGCTTGCGTGGATACCGGCGGCATCCGCGGATGAGACGGGTGCCAGGAAAGAGGGGAAAGTCATCGTTTACGGCTCTCTCGAGACGGGCACGGTCAATATTCTCAAGAAAGGTTTCAAGGAAAAACATGGCGTTGATCTGGAGTACTGGTGGGGTTCGTCAACCAAGGTCACGGACCGTATTACGACTGAGTTCCGCGCCGGGAAACAGCTCTTTGACGTGACCTTGAATCATCGTCCTCTGCTCAAGATCATGAAAAAAGAGGGCATCATCGGTAACTATGAGTCGCCGGCTCTGAAGTTTTTTCCTCCTGAAGTGATCGATAAGGAGGTGGGCCCGGCCTATCGCAACGTCATCATCGGTATTATTTATAACGAAGCCTATATCAAGCCTGATCAGGCGCCGAAATCCTACGACGACCTGCTCGATTCCAAGTGGAAGGGGAAGTTCGTGATGGCGGATCCCAGCCGGCATACGACGACGACCCAATGGCTGGCGAGCCTGCACAAGATCATGGGGAAGGAAAAGGCGCCAAAGTACATCCGAGGTCTCGCAGCGCAAAGGCCTGTTTTGGCAGAGTCCATTACTCCGGCCTCGCAAAAGATTCTTACGGGTGAAGTGCCCATCGGCTTCGCTTTCACAAAATACGTCGTCATTTACGGCAAAGAGGGCGCGAAACTCGATTATGTCAAGGTCGACAAGATGCTGGGCGACGGGCAATACTTCGGCATCAGCTCCAAGCCGCCGCATCCCAATGCCGCAAGGCTCTTTATCGACTATTTTCTGTCGGAGGAGGGGATGAGGATACTTGCCGATGTCGGAGAGACTGTCACTCGAAAAGGAATTTATCCTGCCCTGAAGGATGCGGAGAAGATCAAATTCCTGGAAGTGGACGAACTGGACAAGAAAGGCTTCGCGGAAAAAACCCAAGAATATCGGAAGATCTTTTTCCAGTGACGGGGCCTTTACGGGAACTCGGAAAACCCGTTTATCTCCTGTTCATTGTGGCCGGGGCCGTCCTCGCGTTCCTGAGCCTTTATCCCACTTTTTTTCTTTTTTACGGGAGCATTCGGAGCGCGCCTCTCGGTGAGCCCGGCCATCTCACCTGGGCGAACTACCTCCAGGTGTACAGCGATCCGGAAACCTACCGGCTGGCGGCCAATACCCTTTTCTTCGCCGCTGCGGCCTCCCTGTTATCGGTAATTTTCGCCCTTGTTCTTGCCTGGATCACGGTGCGCACAAACGCGCCTTTCCAGAGTTTTCTGGAGTTGACGGCCGTGGTGCCGAACATCATGCCGTCTCTTCTCATTGCCATCTCGTGGGTGCTCTTGCTTAATCCCAACAACGGCATCTTGAACGAGTTTTCAAGGATCCTGTTCGGCATAGCGCCATTTAATATCTACGGTTTCCCCGGCCTGGTCTTTGTCGAGGCTCTGGTGCTGACCCCGCTTGCCTACCTGATCATCGCCGCCGCCCTGCGCGGGATGGACCCGGCTTTTGAAGAGTCGGCCCGCACCCTCGGCTCAGGAGAAATTGGCGTGGCCACCCGGATTACCTTTCCCCTTATCCGGCCGGCGATTCTGGCGGCGGCCACACTCAACTTTGTGCGCGCCGCCGAGACCTTCGACACACCCGCCATTATCGCGCTGCCGGCACGGATCGAGCTTTTCACCACCAAAATCTTCCGCGAGGCGATCGGTTCGTTTCCCGCCAATCACAACCTCGCGGCGGCTTACGGGGTAGGTCTTCTGGCGCTGACTTTATCCTTCGTTTACGTTTACCGAAAGCTGACGGCTCAGGTAGAGCGCTATGCGACCGTGACCGGAAAAGGATTCAGGCCCCACCGGATCGATTTGCGCGGCTGGAGATATCCCATCGCGATTTTGGCGTTTGTCCTGCTTTTTATGATGGTGATTCTTCCCTTTCTCACTCTCGTTCTGGTCTCGATCATGCCTTTTTACCAGCCGAGTTGGGAGGTCCTGCAAAACGCTACCTTCAGACATTACGTCAACATGCTGCATGACGATAGAATCTACAGAGCATTTCAGAACAGTCTCTTTCTCGCGGTCGCCGGAGCGACCGTCTGCGTTTTTTTCGCCGCGATCATCTCTTATTTAACGGTCAAAACGAAAATTGCCGGGCGGGGAATATTGGAAAGTCTCGCTTTTGTTCCCTGGGCTTTCCCGGGCGCGGCGCTGGCCATCGGGATACTCTGGGCCTACATCAATTTTCCCATTCCTGTTTACGCGACGGTTTGGATTCTCATGATCGCTTACGTGACCCGGTTTTTGCCCTACGGCCTCCGCTCTGTGAGCAGCACGATCGTTCAGATCCATGCCGACCTGGAGGAGGCGTCGGCCGCATGTGGCGCGGGGTGGCTTGCCACATTTCGACGCATTCTGCTCCCTCTGATGCGGCCGGGGATGGTGGCCGGTTGGATTATCCTGGCGACTTTCTTCATTCGTGAATTCAGTTGCTCGATTTTCCTGTACAGCCCCGGGGCGGAGCCTTTGGGGCCGTTGCTCTATTTTTATTACCAGGAGGGCACGTTCGGCTCGATGGCGGGCGTGGGGGTGTTGATTACTCTTGTATCGGTGATTTTTGTGATAAGCTCCCGAGGACTTGCCAAGGCGACGCCGGTCGGGTGAGATTAGAGGGCGGGGACAAGGCGCACGGTTTGAACCGTTTAAACCGTTCAAATCGTTCAAGGGTTCAAATCGTCGGCAGCTATCAAAAATTGGAGGCGAACATGCCGGTCAAGGTGATGCGCATTGAGGATGCTCCGATAAAAATCATGCGTTGGGATCGGGGTAAAACCGTCCGTTTGGTTGACGAGGCGGACGGGGCGAAGAACGTCGATGTCCATATCAATCTTATCAATGTGGACTCCGGCCCCGGGCCGACGCACTACCATGCTAAAGCAGAAAACGTCTATATTGTTCTGGAAGGGACAGTTGAGGCGATCGTTGAGGGAAAAAAGTATCGCCTCGGTCCGGGAGAGATAGCGTTTATTCCTCCCGGAGTTCATCATGCCGCGGGAAATTGCGGTGACACCGTGGCGCGGGTCATAGAGATTTACGCTCCCGCGGGGCAGGATTTTCATATTGTTGACGAGGAAAAGAGGTAGTTAAGAGGAACATCGCGGAATCCAGGAAATACAACGACTTCTGGATTCCCGCTTTCGCGGGAATGAGTGCGCCCGTGAGGGCGCCACGTTAGCATGGTGAAAGTCCGTGCCGGAGTATGCCACAACTCCGTAGGAAACCACCGACTGGAGAGCCGTGTGCGGGAGAACCGCACGCAC
>JACQUW010000133.1 GCA_016210115.1 Deltaproteobacteria bacterium
TCCTCAGCCAACTGGTCCCGGAGGCTGTAAGGGGCTTTGTTGGACGCCCAGATCTCAACCTTGCCGTCGGAACTGACCCGGACAACACACGCATGGGGCTCCAGGTAACCGTGGTGCGTGAGCTGGGTGCGGAAGGTATGCTCGAAAATCCGCGCAGCCCTCTTAAACCCGACATCCAAATCGCCGTTTTTCTTTATCGAAAGTGACTGAAGATTGGGAATCCCTTCCGGGACGGCCGGCGCGTTCTTGTACCGCGACCGGTCCTCATGAATCGAAACAGCGCCCGGTTCCATAGCCTTCATGGGATCAAAGAGTCCCTGAATTTCCTCATATTCGACGTCAATAAGAGCAAGCGCTTGCTCTGCAGCATCCAAAGTCTCTGCGGCCACAGCCGCCACAGGTTCTCCGACGTAGCGCACGCGCTCGCGCGCGAGCGGCGGCATGTCTTTCATTCTCGATCCGACGAGAACGGGCGGCAGATCGGCGCCGCAAAGAACGTGGTGAACGCCTGGCACCTTCGCCGCCTTTGACGTATCGACTCGACGAAGCCACGCATGCGGCACGGAGCTGCGAAAAACCTTTGCCCAGAGGGTGCCGGGAACCGCAAGATCCGCGGCGAATTGGGTCCTGCCGGTGACCTTATCCACTCCCTCAATCCGGGGTACTGCCTTTCCCACCGTTTGATACGCCATCTTCTCCTCCTGCGTGTATATAATGAAAGCGGGGAGATGATATTCCCCGGCAGGATTGAATTCAACGACTATTTTGGTGATTGACACGGATCCGCTTCCGCGTCTATAGAATTTCCTGCTTGCGAAAGGAGGATTACGGTTTGAATCCAACAGGTCCTTTGTGCACGTGGGATAGAGAGGTTGACATCGTCATTGTGGGATACGGTTTTGCGGGCGGTGTTGCCGGGATTTCAGCCCATGACTCAGGAGCGAGGGTTTTACTGCTGGAGAAGATGCCCCACCCTGGCGGGATTTCCATTCTTTCAGGGGGCGGCGTTGCCTTCGCGCGCAACGCTGAGTCGGCTCTTCAATATCTCAAAAGAACCTGCAACGGGACCACGCCTGATGAGGTTCTCCGGACCGTGGCGAACGGCATGGTAGAGATCATCGATTGGATCCGCGAGCTTGCCAGAGTAAGCGGCACAGAGCCGTCGCAGAGCGAGCTGCGCGGCCACGGCACCTACCCATTCCGCGGCACAAATGACATCGATTCGATCAAGCTCAAGGACTTTCCGGCCTACGACTCCTTTCCCTGGGCCAAAGGACTACGGGGCGGTGCCAGACTGTTCAAAATGATCTATGACAACGTGGCGCTTAGAAAGATCGAAGTCCTCTTTTCCACTCCCGCCAAAAGACTCATCACCAGCGCTGAAGGGGAAGTATTAGGTCTTGCGGCGGAGAACGGCGGCAGAGAAATCAGGGTCAAAGCGCGGAAAGCCGTGATCCTCGCCTGCGGCGGCTTTGAAAATAATGAAGCGATGAAGCTTCAATACTTTCAGGCGCAGCCGGTCTATCCGGTCTATCTGGGCAACACCGGCGACGGCATTCAAATGGCACAGAAGGCCGGCGCGGCGCTCTGGCACATGTGGCACTTTCACGGCGCCTACGGTTTCAAATACCCCGATTTCCCGTTCGCTATCCGCCATGTCTGGGCAGGGCCGAGAAAAGACGAGCGGAAGATGGTCTGGATCGCAGTGGACCGTTTCGGCCATCGTTTTATGAATGAATACCATCCCGCGCCCCAGGACACCGGGGCACGCCCCCTTGAGTTTTACGACCCCGATATCCAGGACTTCCCCCGGATTCCTTGTTATCTCATCTTCGATGAACAAGGGAGAAACCTTGGTCCCGTCGCCATGGTGATCGTCAACGATGCGAGATACCACTATCTCTGGAGCGAAGATAACAAGACCGAGATAGAGAAGGGCTGGATTGTAAAAGCTGATAGTATCAAAGAGTTAGCTGAACAAATCAAAGTGACACCCGACAATTTGGAGGCCACGATCGATCGCTGGAACAATCACTGCACCGCGGGCGAGGACAATGACTTTCATCGGCCATCCAAGACGATGATGCCGATTATAGAGCCGCCGTTTTACGCGATGGAGGCGTGGCCCATTGTCTCAAACACTCAGGGCGGCCCTGTCCACAATCCAGAGCAACGGGTGGTCGACGCTATGGGAACGCCCATCCCTCGGCTCTATGCGGCAGGAGAGATTACCTCCATTTTCGGCCATCTGTATCTTGAGGCGGGAAATATCACCGAATGCTTCGTCGGTGGCAGAATTGCCGGCAAGAACGCCGCCGCGGAAAAGCCATGGGAGTAAATACTCAAGTTTTGAGTTGTTAGTTCTTAGTTTTGAGTTGCCGGACCAAAAACTAAAAACTATTTTCTAAACGGCTGATCGATAAATCCCGACTCGTCGAGCCTCTTGAGCAAGCTGTGATTGATGACTTCTTCCGCCTTCACTTTCGCTACGAGAGGGTCGGTTTCCGCCATGAAATCAATCATCGAAGAGATTCCGGCGAGCTCGACGTAAGGCTTCTTCGGCAGGACCTTCATCGCGGACTGATAGTGCTCTTCAGCCTTGTTGACGCTCTCCAATCTCAGGTACTTGACCAGGACAGCCTTAACCTTTTCTTTGTTTTTTGAATCCAGGCAGAAGCTGTTTGCGGCAACGAAACCTTTCAGAATTTTCTCCAGCAAATCGGGATCCGTCTTGAGCGTTCGCTCACGCGTTGCCAGGACTTGTTGAGGATAAGGAATCGGCAACTCAGTAAAATCAGCGAGGACATTGAAGCCCCGCTCCTTCAAGGTTGTACCGAGTCCCGGATTGACGATCACCGCGTCGCTCCCGCCCGTCTGGAGGGAAGCCACTCTGGCCGCCTGGTTGCCTACCTGAAGCATGGTCACCCTGTCCTTTCGGGGATCCAGTCCCCAATGCTTCAGTGCCAGCACGACGGCATGATAGGAAGAAGAGCCGATCTGGGTTATGCCTACACGCTTGCCTCTTAGGTCTTCCGGTCTTTTTATTGCCGGGGCACTCGCGAGAATGTAGTTCATCTTGTTAACCACGCCGCCAATCAGAACCAGATCGGATCCTCGAGCCCGAGCGCTAATGATAGGCTGGCCTGCCGTGAACATCGCCGGCATATCTCCGGAGATCAGAGCCTGAGCAGCACGGGTGCCTCCCTCGATAAGAATAAGTTCCGCATCGAGGCCGAAGCGTTTGTAAAATCCCTCCTCTTTACCCACCCAGACAGGCGTCTGATTTGAGCTCAAAGAAGAATACCCAAGCAACACGCGCCTGCTCTGGCCGTAAGCCGCCGAGCAGAAAATAGTGAGAGACGCGCTAAGCACGAAACCCAACACGCGGCAAAACCGCCTGTGATTTGACATAGCACCTCCGCCCGTCTTTTCTGACTTTCTCTCTTTCCGACCTCCGACTTCCGATCTCTGACCTCCAACCTCTATCTCCTATATCTCCAGCCGCTGGCCCATTCCTTTTTCCTGCGCCTTCTGCAATACCAAGGCCCCTAAGGCCACATCTGCAACGCCCTGACCCGCATTGTTCTTGAAAAGCGTGATCTGCTCCGAGCTCGTCCTACCCTGTCTCTTGCCCGCCAGAATTTCCCCGATCTCAATTACCTGCTCCCACTTGATTATTCCCTTCTGAACCGGATCGAAGAAGTCTCCCTGCTCGTCCTGGATCGCCTGCTGCAGCGATGCGATACTTAAAACGTCGCTCCGCTCAAGCGTCGCATCATCAATCTCCCGCCGCTTCGCTTTCGTGAATCCCCCCTGAACCAGCCCCACGTTGCTTCCCACGATAGTGGTCACATGAACCCCCGGTTCAAGCCGGTTCCCATCGAAAACCGGAACGCTGGAGTTCGTAGCCGTTAGAACAATGTCCACGCCGCGCACGGCCTCTTCCGGAGATGAGACCGGGCGAATATTCAGATTCAGAAGAGGCCCCATTTCGTCTGCGAACTTCCTGCAGTTTGCGGCCGTCCTGCTGTAGACTTTGACCTCTTTGAGTTTGCGAATTCCGGCGAGCGCCACAAGATGATTTCGCGCCTGGCCTGCAGAACCGAAGAGCCCAACCCTCTCAGCGTCCTTCCGCGCCAGGACATCGGTTCCCGCGGCGCTAGTTGCCGCAGTGCGCAACCCCGTGACCGCTACATTGTCAGGAAGCTCGCTGCAGGTGATCTCGCCGATAATGATTCCCTTCAACTCGCCCTCAGCCGCATCGTAAAGCACAATGACCGGGTGATTCAGCCGCGGATATTCCTGATGATCCGCGAACGGCTTGACCCATTCGCAGTGCGTCATAAGCCCGGTGGCGCCCGCGCCCGGCACGCCGCCTTGATGCACACTAACCCGTACTCCGGTCGGTATATGAATGCGGCGCCTGGGCGCGTTGATCTGCGGATTCCGGCCCCATTCACTAAAACCCAAGCGCACCGCTTCGACAGCCTCTCCCATGCTCACAATGCCTCTAAGCTCGTTTGGACGAATCAGTGTCGGCTGCAAAATCCTCTCCTTCTGAGACAAGACAAATTCTTACGCGACCATATCAGAAAGCTAAGACTGGATCTACGCTCACTTAGAGCCTATCGGTGTGCTAAACTGCCGGTTAAATAAGTTTACATACCCCTCACCCTCGCCCCTTCGACACGCTCAGGAGAATCTTTCCCGCAAGGGGAGAGGGAACCTAAGAAATCTCTCCTCCCTTGACAGCCCTTGACGGGAGGGGATTAAGGGAAGGGTGAATTATGTCAACATACTTATTGCTTTCACTATAGAGTGGATACGGTATAGCAGTGTGAGGATCGCGCGATGTCGAGCGAATCATCGAGTGCGGAACATGCCGATCTGCTCGCCCGAGTTGAGCTGTTCGCGGGCCTGAACCGCGTCACGCTCGCGAAACTTGCGGCGCACCTCGTGCCGGTGCCCTTACCCAGGGGAACAGAGCTGTTTCACGAAGGAGACCCAGGCGATGCGTTCTACCTGGTGGCCAAGGGCAAAATGGGTATCTACGCAAGCCCAGGAGCGGACGGTACCGAGACGCGGGTTGCGGTTCTCGGGCCCGGCGATCCAGTCGGTGAGATGGCGCTGCTCACCAATAGTCCTCGATCGGCCACCGTCCGTGCGGAGATGGACGGCGAGTTGCTGCGCCTGGATCGCGCGCGCTTTCTAAACTTGGTACGCGAGCAGCCTGAGGTCGCCGTTGCTATGGCAGCCACTCTGAGCCGCCGCCTGAGGGCCGCCCTTTACTCTGCCGACAAAGCAACTACCCCCGCTGAACGTCAAACAACATCTTCTGCCGCGGCTGCACCCGAAACACCGCCGCAGCCGGCCGAAAGTTCGTCGCAGCGGCGGCGGCTTCCAAGCCCCTCTGCAATCAGCGGCCTGCTGGCCGGCGTGATTCTGTTTTTTGGCTGGGTCGCCACGCCGCCGGGAGGATTATCAGTGGAGGGGTGGCACGCGCTGGCGCTGCTTGCGGCCATGGTACCCTTGCTGGCGGTGGAAGCCCTGCCGGAAGGGGTCCTTGCGTTGGCCTTAGCCGGAACCTTGATACTGAGCGGTGTGGCGCGGACGGAGATGGCACTGACGGGCTTTTCGTCGGCAAACTGGGTGCTGGTAGTGAGTGTGCTCGCGGTAGGCTCCGCGATCGCCTCTTCAGGAGTGCTTTACCGACTGGCCTTGTGGACCGTGGCCCACATACGAGGCGGCTTTCCCGGCCAGATACTGGCGCTGAGCCTCGCCGGCGTGCTTATGGGGCCCGCGGTGCCGAACGCCACCGGCCGAATCACCATGATTGCGCCCGCAGTGAGGGAATTGGTGGAGGCGCTCGGTTATGCGCCGCGCTCCCGTGCTGCAGCGGGTATTTCGATGGCTGCTCTCATCGGTTTTGGTCAGATGGCGGCAGCGTTCCTCACCAGTTCCACTACTGCCGTGCTCGTGTTTGCGGTGCTGCCGCTGCAAACCCGCAGGGGACTCAACTGGATCAGCTGGGCCTACTACGCCGCCCCTCCTAACGTCTTGCTGCTCACCGGCCTTATCGGTGCGATTATGTGGCTTTACTGGCCGCGGGCTGAAGAGGAGAGTCGGACAGCTCAGGTGCGTAGTTCTCTAGAGCTTCAACGCGTGCTGCTGGGAACGCCTTCCCGGCGCGAGCACATATCGCTGGTCGCCGGGGCCGGTCTGCTTGTTGGGTTCGTCACCCAGCCTCTCCACGGCGCACACCCGGCCTGGGTGGCAGTGCTCGCTCTCACATTTCTGGCCGCAACTGGTGTGGTGACCGCCGGCACGCTGCGGGAGGTCAACTGGAGTTTCGTTTTGCTGTTTGGTATCCTCGCCAGCATCTCCGACGTGTTCACGGCCACTCGGGTGGACGAGTGGCTCGCCCATGCGATGGTCGGCGTCGTCGATAATCTGACCGCAAATCCCGTGCTTTTCGTTGTTGTCCTCACACTGCTTTGCTTTGCGATTAGTCTAGTGCTTCGCTGGCAGGCCGCCGCGCCGCTTATCACCATTGCTCTCGGACCGGTGGCGGAACAGGCGGGTATCAGTTCGTTGGTTGTTGGACTGGTGGCACTGATTGCCTGCAACGGATTTTTCGTGCCATATCAAAGCACCACGTACCTGGCGCTCTACCACGGCACCGGTGGCGAGCTATTCAGCCACGCCCAGGCCCGGCGGGCCTCGCTCGCATACGGTCTAATCACCCTCGTCGCACTGGCAACGAGCGTCGTCTTCTGGCGCGCCATGGGACTCATCTGAGCTGGCAAAGAGGCACGGACGTCGTCAACTGAGTTGCATAAAATTGATCGGCTGGTCCGCAACCTCCTGATCTCCTCCACAGCAATGCTGTCCCCAGCGTTCATTAGCCCCCAGCCCCGGCACGGCTTCCCTGATTTCTCACGCTCTCTACGTGTCGGCCGGATTCAATCCGGGTAACGGCCGCTAGTCTCGCAACATTGCTCGGGAGAATCCCTGAACACAGCGGAAGGAATAAGTAAAACTCGATCGTATGGTTTTGGCTACAATCGAGTTCGCGCTAGTTTGCCCTCGTCGGAACTTAACTAATTGATTTTGTTCCGTTTACATCCGAAGGCATACAGATTGCACACTTAGGATTCGCCTGATCTCAAAAAAACAGAGACCAGAGAAGAGGAGGTGAACTATGAAAAAGTACCTAATCGGTATCCTTCTAATTCTATTGACGGTTAGCTTCGGAGCGCTGGCCGCAGCTCAGGAAAAGAGTGAAGGCAAAGCGACGATCGAGGGGCGAGCCGGCGATAGTAGCGTTGACGTACAAATTCAAGGAGAGCAAAGGGACCGGGGGCAACCCGGTCAGGGAGACCGGGGCCAAGCCGGTCAACAAGGTCGTGAAGGAGAGCGAGGAGCGCCAGGGCCTCAGGGACCCGCTGGCGCGGCCGGTCCGCAAGGCGCACCCGGTCCATCCGGCTCATCCGGCGGGCAAGTTCTCGGCATGGAACCGATAGTGGCACTCATTATAGGACTTGGCATTTTGGCGGTAGTCATCGTTGCAATCGTCGCTGCTTCACGAGGCGGAAGGGATGTCCATTAGGAGTTTATGAGCCGAGCGTTCGACGGATCTTGGAATTTTTCGACGTTTGAGATGTAAGCACATTCTGGGATCCGTCGAACAGCCTCATGAAGATACACTAACTCCGTTTCCCCTTCCCATTCAGGGAACGTTCTAATATCCTTTCAAAATGGCTCCGCAGGACGCGGCCGCTGCCGGGCGCGCCCATGATATCGTTCGGCTCTGCGACGACCTCCATCACCCGGAAGCCATTTTTGCCCAGGTCCTTGTAGCCGCGAAAATAGCTGTCCTTAAATCCGAGAATATGGCCAAACTCATGCGCTAAGATGCGCGGTGCGACGTCATGGGGACCCAAGACGATCGCGCGGCCGTAAACGTGCGTCGTGAGCGCGCCCGTTGTAAGGATCGCGCCACCCGGCGGGAATAGATCCAGGTGCTCATAGGCATCGATCTGTTGGCCTTTCTCCGGCGCCCGGCTTTCGGTATAGAGTTGTTTTAGGGGAATATGAGAGAAGGCAACCTCGACGCGAAACTCGTCTTCGCCATCGCGCAAGCGCCAAAAACTTTCTATCTCCCCTTGGGCCGACTCGACAAAATCCCGGTCCTCGATGTCGGTGAAAAAAGGCACCTGGAGGATCCAGAGATGCGGCCCCCGCTGCTCGACGCGAAGAAAATCCGGCGTGCTGACGTGGGCAGTCGCGTTATGAATGTCCTGTGCAAGCAGCCTCTCGCGCTCTCTTAAGCCGCTCGTCATTCCCGCGAAGACTCGCGAAAGGCCGATCCGGTTGAGTCCGCCCGGTGCGTTCTTGAACGTGGCGCCTAAACTATCCAGCGCGTCGAGAATCGCCTGGCGTTCAAGCACTTCATTATGAAGAACGGTCTCCCGGTCGTAGCGCGACCGATCGGCGGCAATCGCCGCCTGCCACAGGCGGTTGTAGTCAATATGCTCCTCGATGCGTTGTTGCCGGTCGCGAATTTCTTTATAGCTGCGCGCGAGCTTTTCATAGACGCCTCGTCTCGCCGTTGTGCTGAGCGCTACAGCGTTGCGGAGGTCCGCCTCGGCACGGACAATTTCCTTTATGCCGCTGTCGATCAGCGCTTCTGTCCACGGCCAGCTGTACCAAGCGGATTGTGCCCGTGCGCGCTGCCCGGGCAAAGGCGTGTCGGCGACTATCTTTGGCAAAATCTGGTAGCCGTGCTGCAGCGGCCTGGGAAGCTCGATCGTCGGAAGCAGATCCCCGGCGGTGGCCTTCAAGGCGACTGAGAGTGATTCATAGTACCCACGCAGGCGCTTAAGATGGATCAAATAATGTTCCTGAACCACTTCCCTTCGCCGGATATGAAGGGGAACTGGAGAGAAAGGCTGCGCCACTGCCGGGTTCATGGGATGACGGTCGATCAGCGCCGCACCGGCTATGAAAAATACAGCGGTCGCCGCCATAATTAGTTTTAAAGCAGCCATACGCCAAAAACGACAAACAAATTACTCTGAATTCTTCTGTGGAGCAAGCGCGCTATTTCTCCGGGAACAAAGATGCCTGTTTTCTTGACGAGCTATTCTAATGTCGATGGAGTAATGCGCAAAACCGTGGAGCGCTTCGGCCGCATCGATGTGCTGCTCAAGAATACAGCGATTTACGTCACCTGGAACTCTGTGCGGGCCTCGTCGAGGAATTGCCTGAATAGGACCGCCTGTTGGAAGTGAATCTTGGAGGAGTTTTTCTTTGCTGCAACGCGGTTATTCCGATCATGAAAAAGCGACAACGTCTCAAATTGTTTTCGGAGCAAACGTTAATCGCCAAGGAAGTTCCTCCGATCTGGCACCCCCGTGGCACCAATTCGAATTGACATAAGAACCCGATTAAAATACGATCCTCAACAATAGACAACAGAGCCAGTTTGCTACCTTCCGATGGCTCTTTCAGGCTCTCAACCGCGCTAGTACCGATCGTTTGAGGTCATTGGGGATTTTGAATTCTGGTTGAGTCTCAAAAGGACCTGGTAATCATTTGACGGCCACAAACGGCTCGCAGGGCCGGGATCGACGCGAGCGTAATCAGGTGTTCAACCATGCCGAGGTTCGCTGAGGTTTTCAAGAACTCTGGCGTGGATGAGCCTGAGCAGTGGATGATGGTTCCCGAGGAGGACTTTAACGTCGTCAACCTGGTGGACGGAGCCCATCTTACGCTGAACTTCGACAAGGCCCGTCTCAAGGTGGAAGAGTTCAAGGGACCGCGGCCGGCCCTCAGAACATTCAGAATTACCGGAAAAGCATACGGCTACACCGTCATTAAGGCGAAGAACCACCGCGGAAAGACGGAGGCGACGCTAGGCGTGTCGGTAAAGAGAAAGTTACTGCTGCCTACCGCCTTTCACCTTGTGAAGCACGCGGACGCGGCGAAGAAGATCTCGACGACGGTCACGAACTCGCAATTGGACGACATCGTTGCCCGCGCGAACGGAATACTGGTACCGCAGGCCAATGTCGACATTTCGAAGGAAAGCGCCCGATGGTTGAAAGTGAACCTGGAAACGGTCCAGTACAGCCCTTTTACCGGCGGCACTATGAAGTCCAACTGGGAAGAGCTTGTCAAGAACCGCGACCCACACACGGCGGTGAACGTCTTTTTCGTTCATACTTTGAAGACACAGATGGAGAAGGCTCCCCCTCGTGATTCGCAGGGACTTACCGTTGGCTACAATATCGCGGTCTCGGATACGGGCCATGGGAACACCCAACTGTTCGGCAGGACCCTCGCTCACGAAGTGCTTCACTGGTTGGGTCTTGATGCTGCAACGTATCATTTCACGGGCCCGAAGGATTCCATCATGCAGGATGCGGCGGGAGAGAGGTTGATAAAAGCCTACGTCGAGGTTGCGAACCCGTAGCCGAAATCCCTGATTAACCCGATAAATCGGGTCTTATCCAGTTTCTTGAACAAGAGCACAAAGAAAAACGCAGAAAGCGCCTGCATGACCTGGCCGACCTACCCGACTACTTCCCCCTTCTCCAGGAGGGACAGAAACTTTATCAGGGTATCGATGCGCAGCTTGATCAATCGAATCTGCGCCAGTAACCGAGCCAGATGTCGTTGAATCTTTGAGCGCGGGAACAGCGACTGGAGTTCCCGGAGCTGGACTTCCAGATCCGCGGCCTGAACCGCGAGATCCTCATACTCCTCCCGCAGCTGAGAGGCGGTCTGAGGGTCGGCCGACCCTTCGGAAAGGGAGACCACGACGAATTCCGCTGTTCGCGACAAGAGGTCTTCGCCTGCTTTGCTCAGCGTGACGGCATCGGCGGCCACGGCGGCGGTCCTGTCGTCTTTGATCGCCTGGGCCATTTCCAGGGCACCGAGTGGGAAAAGGGCCAGCAGCGCCAGTAGTCCGATGCCGGTGATCAAGATGGCGACCAGAACCTCGACCAGCGTGATTCCGGCTTGCCTCACAGGCCCGGCCTTGACCGGCCCTGTGAGGCGGGATAGTGGCCTTCCCATGACGAACCTCCGTTGATCGGCAACGCAAATTATACAGATCTGTACGGCACGGTCGTTGAAGTTCTAAAACGCAATGGTGATCTTGTTGCGTTTCCAATGACCTGTCAACGATTTTCAACGATGTTATAAATTTCACTGACTTGATTTTGCCAAGCAACCTATCCTATTGCAATCCCAGCCTGCCGGTTACCCGTTGAGCCATCGCTGGGCTGGCCGGTGCTGAACGGGCCTTGCCATTCACGATCTCAGTCCCTTATATCCTGCAGCAGCCAATCGGTTGGAATCTCTTTCCCGAGGCCTTTCTCTTTAGCGAGCTCGTAGACGCGCCCGGCGACGGCGAAAAACTGGGCTCCCTGAATGTTTCCTCTCTCTGAGTAGGTGATCTGCCTGGGCGAGGTGCGGCCTTTCTTGTTGCCGCTCAGTAAGTCCGGCAAAAAGACCGCGCGATCCTCGGCGACCACTCCGTGGGCGCGCTTTCCGGGGGTTTTCATTTTGAATTTCCTGCTTTCGTCCGGGAGAGCGGCATAGGTGATGTACTCGTCCGGAAGTCCCAATTCCGGTAAGCCCCAGGGCGCCGGCGCATTTCCAAGCCGCAAAGAGAGATCAATTCTTCCTAGCGTCTCCTCGTCGGGCTTGCCCCCGATGCAGGTAATGTGGCTGCCGTCTTCCAGCCATTTCCCGATAATTATGGGCACCGCCGAGTCCGTGCAACCGGCGATGATATGCGCTCCTTTGTAAACATCCTCGAGCCTCTCCACAGCTACCGCCTCAATATCGAACTTCTCCGCCATCTCCCTCGCATACTCTTCCCTGTGCTCTCTCGTAGGACTATAGACCTGAAGCCGTTTGATTTTTCTCACCAACGTAAACGCATCCATGTGCGACCGGGCCATTCCTCCGGAGCCGATCATTCCTACGACTTCAGCATCTTCCCGGGCCATATATTTCGCGCCGATACCGGAATCAGCTCCGACCCGCATATGCTGCAGGTATCCTTCGTTGATTAAAGCGAGCGGCTCTCCGTTCTCAATGCTGGTCAACAAGATCAGGCCACAGAATTTTCCGGGACGGACGCAATACTTCTCCTGAGTCCGCGCTCCTTCGTACTCGTGCTCATAGACGATGTCGGACTTCATTCTTATGGCGAAATAGCCCGATATCGAGCCGCCTTCCATGGTTCCCCACTGGTACATCTTGTGGGGATCTTTGGTCGGGATCTGGATGTCGATGCGCGGCCGGCAGACCGCCTCTTTGCGCGCGAGTTCCTGGTACCCTTTCTCCAGGGCTTCCATCGTGACCGCCATTGTGAGGACGCTCTTAACGTCGTCGTTGTTGAGAATCAGAGTCATGGTTTCCCCCTATATCGCTCATGCATGGTTCGGTCATCACTAGCACGAAAGTTCGCGGCGAGGCAATGAAGTGGCAGCACTGGAAGGCGTCTGGCATTCTTGTAAAGGATGGGATATCGATAATCAGTTCGACCGCCGCCAATTAAGGAGGGATTATGGCAAACCAGGCAAAGCTTGAAGGAATTCTCATTCCTATGCCTACCGCATTCAAAGACGATGGGAGTCCGGATGAGAGCGCGGTTGACGCTCTGGTGGATTTCTATATCGCGACCGGCGTGCAGGGAATCTTCGCTCTGGGCACTCACGGCCAGGGAATGGTCATGGAGATTGAGGAGCGAAAAAGAGTGGCTGAAAAGATAGTCAAGCGAGCAGCCGGAAAGATATCGGTTGTGCTCCACGTCGGCACCGCGAACACCTACTCATCCATGGATCTGGCGCGTCATGGCGCCGCTCTCGGAGTCGACGCTCTGGCCATGGTGCCTCCTTACTATTACCCTCACAACGATCACGAGGTTTTCGCTCACTACAAATCCGTGGCTCAGGCTGTGCCGGGAGTGCCGCTTTTCATCTACGACAATACGGAGACGACCCGGGTTCATATCACGCCACCCAAAGTTCTCAAGGTCCAGGAGGAGATCTCGCCTTTCTCCACTCTTTGCGGTATCAAACTCTCTTTTGTGTCTTTCGACGAAGCATTACAGTACGTATTTAAACTCCCTCCCTCGATCGCAATCTTTCCCGGCTCTATATATTCGCTTTACTCTGGATTTTCACTCGGAGTGCGCGGAGCGATTCACCCCCCGTCGAGTCCGTTTCCTGATCTCTGTGTCCGGCTATGGCGCGCTTTGAAGGAGAATAACGCGGCCGAGGCGCGGAACGCCCACGATCAAATAGCGGCCGTCATGCAGGTTTTGGGAAAGTTCATGCCGGACCATGGACGGAGAGTCTTCCAGGAAATTATGCAGCTCAGGGGGCTACCCGTCCGGCGCTTCCCGCGGTGGGAATGCCTGGCCTTTACCGAGCAGGAAAGACAA
>JACQUW010000141.1 GCA_016210115.1 Deltaproteobacteria bacterium
GCAGGCTTTATCGGCCTCTGGTGGTTTCGACGTATGCGGTGAACTATGCGTTGGGCGGATTGAATCCGTTTGGCTACCACCTGGTGAACGTCATTTTGCACCTGGCCGTGACCTGGGTCTTATACGTTGTGGCCATTGAAGTTGGTTTTAGCAGGGTAGCGGCGCTGATGGGAGCGGCGGTTTTTGCGGTTCATCCGATCCACACAGAGGCTGTGACGGGTGTGGTCGGCCGGGCCGAAGTTCTCATGTCGCTGGGGGTTTTGGGAGGTTTGTGGGCGGCGATCCATGGCAGGGCGCTGCTTTCGCTTGTGGCATTTGGGGTAGGGCTGTTTTCTAAGGAGCAGGCGGCGGTGCTGCCGTTTTTAATTCTGCTCTATGATGTTTGCCGGCGGAAAAGGCTCGTTGAGGGCCGGCGGAGAGGAGACCGGCTGAAGTTTTTTGAAGCAGCGATCGTTCGCTATGGAGGGTATTTTCTGGTGTTGGGGGGCTATCTGGTGATGCGGGGGATAGCTTTGCAGGGGTTTCGGCTTCCGCCGGTTGGTTTTATTGAGAACCCGCTTGCGTATGCGGAAGGGTACTCGCGGGTGCTGACCGCGCTTAAGGTGGCGGGGAAATATCTTTGGTTGTTTATCTGGCCGGCGTCATTATCTGCGGATTACTCGTATAACTCGATTCCAATTGCCGGCTCTATTTTAGAGCCTGGGGTTTTTTTGGCTTTGGTGGGCTGGGGAGGATTGTTGTGTTTGGCGTTTTACTCCTTTTTTAGAGGAGAGCGCCGGGCGGCGTTTTGTGTTGGGTTTACGGCGGTGACGTTTTTACCGGTCGCCAATCTGATCGTTCCCATCGGGACCATTATGGGAGAGCGGCTCTTTTATCTCCCCTCGGCGGGGCTTTGCCTGCTGGCGGGGTTGACACAGGATTATTTGCCGCGGTCCGCGACCGCAAAGTCGCGCTTAAGAGAACGCGGGGCGCGGTCGGGCGGAAAGGCGGGCGTGGGGTTCTTATCAACGGCCATGCGCCCGGTCGGCATTGCCATTCTTGCTTTGGTTTGCGTAAGCTTCACCGTCCGTACTTTTCTCCGTAATCGGGATTGGGCTAATGACGAGACTCTTTTTCAAAAAGATATCCAGGCGTTCCCTGAAAACGCCAAGTTGAATTTTTTCATGGGGAGCGGCGCCATGGACAAGCAACAATGGGAGCGCGCGTTAAGCTTCTTTCAGACCGCATCGGCGATAAATCCACGCTATTCGCAGTCGGACGCGTTATTCAGCAACCGCTACGGGAAACTCCTGCTCGAGGTCGGAAGAACCCACGAAGCCATTGATGCGCTGGAACAAGCGACGGGGATCGCGCCAACTTGGAGCGTGCCTCAGTTTAATCTGGGCCTTGCGTACGCCAAACAGCGGCGTTACCAGGAAGCGGAAGCGGCTTTGAGACGGGCGGTCAGTCTCAATTCCCAGGCTGCCGATGTTTACAGCAGTCTAAGCCGTTTGCTGATCGAAATGAGTCGGTTCGAGGAGGCCGTGTCCGCGGCTGAGGAGGCTCTTCGCCGGGACCCTGAATTTCTCTGGGCTCACTTCAATCGAGCATGGGCATTGGAGAAGTTAGGCCGCTTCCCTGAGGCGGCAGCCGGCTACGAAACAGTCCTAAGCCTCGGCCGAAATCTTGACCTCGGGGAAATCCAGCAGCGGCTTCTCAAGCTTCGGGAGCGCTAGCTACGCGCTGGATGGGCATCGCCGCTAAGGGACGGGTTTGATCACGAGTTTGTCGTCCGCGTAGCAGAGTAAGGATTTCTTTTCATTGATGATGGTTTCGAGGACCACGCCTCGCTGCCATAACTGATGGACATATTGCAGCGTTTTTTCCGCGTATTCCAGATGGAGATCTCTGCCGTCGTGATCATGTTTTAAGAAGAGAACTCGATTGCTGTTATAGTCCGCGTCTTCGACCTTGATCACGGGTATTGTTCCCATCCCCACGTTTTGAATCAGGGTGTCTTTAATCGCGCGCCAGTTCTCATCATCCGCGACCCGGCTCACTACCCTCTCGTTGCCGCGATTCTGGTATTCAAAAAGGTTGAGCTCTCGGATAAGCTCCTCAGTCAGATAACGGCGCAGAAATGAGGTGTCCCGTTCCACCTCACGGACTTCGAAGAGTTTTTCCTCACTGCTCTTCGTGGTGACCCTGTCTTTCGATTCCTCGCGCCGTGGCTCTTTCCAGCGCCGCTCGATGTCCTCCCAAATATTCATCCCCAGGTGGTACGGATTAATACCCCCCGGATTCGGGCTCAGAACCTGCGTGTGACGCACCATGAACTCAAGCTTCATCCCCTGAGGCAAATCTAAAGCTTCCAGAATGCGCTTGTGCCAGAAACTGGCCCATCCCTCGTTCATGATCTTCGTTTCGATCTGGGGTATGAAGTATTGCGCTTCCTCGTGGGCGATGGTCAGCAGGTCCTTTTCCCATTCGCTGAAGCGGGGATTATAGTCCCGGATGAAAAGCAGAATATCTTGCTCGGGATATAGGGGGATCTTGTTCAGGTCGGGCGGCACGTATTCCGGGCGCCGGTGGACCGATTGAAAGGGATCTGCAGAAGGCCTTGATTCCTCGAGGCGCCGTTTCACCTGCTCCTCACGGCTTGGTTTGCGAATCGCCAGATTGCGCCGGCATTGCAGCGACAGGGCGTGGGCAGCGTCGAGCAACTGCTCCACTCTTTCGAGGCCGATGCTCGGATCCTCGATGTAATGCCGTACGCGATTGGCGTGCGCCTTGAAAGTTTCAAGGGTGAATTCCGAGCGAATGGATTTGAACGTGAAGTTGTTTTTAAAAAAATCGCTATGGCCGTAGACGTGCGCCATGGTCAGAATCTGCAGGAGGAGACTGTTCTCCTTCATTAAATAGGCGATCGAAGGGTTCGAGTTGATGACCATTTCGTACGGCAGGCCGGTGACGCCATAATCGTAAAGCGTCTTCAACTTCTCGAAACTCTTCCCGTAAGACCAGTGGGGGTAATGCGAAGGCATGCCGGAATAAACCATGTAAGACAGCATTTGCTCATGGTCGCAGATCTCGAATTCCTGGGGGAAAGGATCCAGGTGGAACTGGCGCACCAGTTCGATGATGCGCTCGTTCCAATCCTCTAAGTCTTTGAGGTTGTAAGAAGAGCCCATTGTCTTAAGCCGCGTCTTCGCGGGCGCGGTCCTTGGCCAAAAAGGATTTGAAAGAAGGCCAGATGTCCTCTTTGCGCTGGATCTGGACCGTCTGAAAATTATCCGCCTGAAGCTGCGAGAAGAACCGGATCATGCTGCCGCCGTAATAGCCGGAGCCGAGGGGTTTGATTTCGCCGTAGCCGAATAGATTGGATACTTCGGCAAGCTGTTTGGCCGCTTCCAGAGCGGCGGCATTGTCCGATTCGAAATTGTCGCCGTCCGAGCAGTGGAATACGTAAACATTCCAAAGCGAGGGATGGTATCTCTCCTGGATGATCTCCAGGGCTTTACGGTAGCCGGAGGAGATAAAGGTCCCGCCCGATTCTCCTTTGTGGAAAAATTCCTCCTCCGTTACCTCGCTGGCCTCCGTGTGATGGGCGATAAAAACGATCTCCACATTCTGGTACTTGGTGCAAAGGAATCGGTAGAGGAGGAAAAAGAAACTCCGGGCCAGGTATTTTTTCATCGTATCCATTGAGC
>JACQUW010000142.1 GCA_016210115.1 Deltaproteobacteria bacterium
GCCCTATAACGAACGATCAGCCATTGGGTAAGGGTATGGCTAGGGGTGAAAATCAGATGGGCGAGGAGATCTTGTAGTCTAATTTATCAATCGGGCGTGTCTCATTTCATTGACAGGTTCCGCCAGTCGGCCGGAATTCTGAGGTCGGAAACGGGTCAGCAAGTGGTCTTGCAAGCATGAATTCCATTTTGAACCAAAAACTCACTGTTCTTATGAACTTCTAGCGTTTCCAACTTCAACGTTGGCACAGTAGTGATTGTGAAGGAGTAACAAAAAATGCAAAGCGGAGCCGTTGGAAGTTTCCGGGATCTGCGAGACTTCTTAGAGTTGATAAGCAGTATGGGAGAGCTCCAGACCGTTGAGGGCGCTAACTGGGACCTGGAACTCGGTGGAATAGCCGAGGTGGCAGCATATAAGCATGGTGCGCCCGCTCTGCTCTTCGATAGCATCAAGGGGTACCCGAAGGGGTATCGCGTGTTGGCTAACATCTTTGGTACTCAGAAGAGAGCCGCGATGGTGCTCAGACTTCCCCTCGAATTGGCTACGATTCCACTGGTAAAGACGCTGAAGGAGAGGCTTAAGACACGCGAGTCAAAGAAGCCTCAAGTAAAGAGTTCGGGACCAATCCTGGAGAACGTTGACAGTGGCGCTAAGGTTGATGTGTTGAAGTTTCCAGCGCCCCGCTGGCACGAGTGTGATGGCGGTAGGTACATTGGTACAGCAGATCTGGTCATTACGAAAGACCCCGAAGAAGAATGGGTCAACGTCGGCACCTACAGAGTGATGATCCACAACAAGGACACGCTGGGGCTATACATCTCTCCGGGCCACCACGGACGATTGATGCTGCAAAAGTACTGGGAGAGAGGACAGAACGCGCCAATCGCCATCTCGGTGGGACATGATCCCACTTTCCTCATCGGCTCCGGTCTCGGCGCTCCTTGGGGGTTATCTGAGTATGATCTGATCGGTTGGGCTTCTAGCCAGCCTATCGAGCTGGTAGAAGCGCCCTACACAAAGCTTCCCGTGCCAGCCACATCCGAGATTGTCCTGGAGGGCGAATGCCCGCCGCTTGAGAAGGAGTCGATGCCAGAGGGGCCATTCGGCGAGTGGACCGGGTATTATGCGAGTGGGTCCCGTAGCGAAGCTGTTGTCAAGGTGAAATCGGTTCTGTACAGAAACGACCCGATACTCACTGCAGCACCTGACTTCAGACCCTTCGCGCCTGCAAACGGACTCGGCTACCTCCACCGCCTTATTAAGGCGGCCTTTCTTTGGAACAGACTCGATGAAGACGGTGTGGAAGGGGTCACAGGCGTCTGGTACATGCTTCCAGGTCACGTGAATTACTATCCGGTCGTCTCGCTGAAGCAGATGTACCCAGGTCATGCAAAGAGAGCTGCGTATTCCGTACTCGCCACGGATGTCGCAGGCTACCATGGCAGATACGTCATCATAGTAGATGACGATATCGACGCGTCAGATATGGATGAAGTTCTATGGGCCGTTGCAACGAGGTGCGACGTCGCGACTGGAATGGATATCGTTACGGCGTCATGGAGCACGCCTCTAGACCCGACAATTTCTCCCAGAAAGAGGGATGACAAAGACTTTACAAGCAGCAGGGCAATAATAAACGCCTGCAGGCCGTTCCACTGGCGGGACAAATTCCCGAAGGTGAACAAGATTTCTGACCAATACAAATCAGAAATCCTAGAGAGGTGGGGACATCTCTTCAAGTAAAGATTCTCTCGCTGAGCTAGATATTTGCCCTCCTGCCCCCCGCAGAAAAGCGCGCAGAAAAGTACAACCAAATGATCCGGAAGTTTCAACAATAGTTTAAGACCGAGTGAGAGAGGAAAGGAAGATCTTCATGAGGTTGCTAAGGCCCGGGTTGGAAATTGTTGCGGTTCTTTTAGCCATTCTCAGCTTTGTTTCCAAAGGGGAGACAAGACGAGTCAACGTCTCTATCCCAACCCGGGGTATGCCGATTATCGCCTTCAGCGCGGCTCTCGAAAAAGGCTATTACCGAGAGGAAGGCCTAGACGTGCAGCTCATCCTCATGAGCGCTGGGATAGCTGCGCGAGCCCTAATCGGAGAAGATGTGGACTTTACGGTGTCCGGTCCAGCGTTAGTTCCAGCGGTCCTCAGTGGCGCGCCTGTCCGCTTCGTCTTTACCACCTTCAACCGACCCATGTTTTGGCTCATCTCCAAGCCGGATATCCGCGAGGTCAAGGGACTCAAAGGGAAGAGAGTAGGGATTTCCAATATAGGTAGCGCCCCCGATTCTTTACTGCGGGAGCTTTTGAAGAGAAACGGACTTGAGGGAGGGCGAGATGTCGTGCTCCTCGCCGCGGGTCTGCAGGCAAACATTTATGCTGCCCTAGTGGCCGGAACTGTGGACGCTGCCATGCTTGCTCCGCCCTTCAACTTCATAGCCGAGGAGGCCGGGTTCCGCGAGGTGGTCTCTTTCATTAAGCAGGATATTATAGAACTTCAAGGGCCCATTGCTGTCAGGGAAAGGTTTCTTCAGTCTGATCCCGCCTTGGTCGAGAAGTTCATTCGAGGAACGCTCAAAGGGTTCCGCTATGCCCGAGAGAACCGCTCTGGAGCCATTGCTATTCTGACGGGTAATCTGAAGATCAAGCAAGATCTTGCCGCGAAGATCTATGATGCAGTTCGACCGGGTATGACACCTGATGGGACCGTGAGCGAAGAATTACAGAAGAAGGCCCTCGGACATGTGGCCAACCGCATGGGATTAAAGGAATCTCCGCCGTTGGAGAAAATTTTCGATTACTCTCTGACGCGAAAGATTAACACTGAACTGGACGCCGAAGGATGGAAACCCGGGATGTAAATCAGCCGAGGACTTTGGCGGACGAAGCGGACGGGGACATTGTTGGCTACGTTGAACAGCGGCGCAATCCGTTCAATACAGGTCTCGCTCCCACCCGGTCCACGGTGCGGCGCTACCTTGACCTCATGACCGGCGTGTTCATACTGCGGCAACTGCCGCCACGGTTCGAAAATCTCGGCAAACGCCAGGTCAAGGCGCCGAAGTTTATGTGCGCGACAGCGGCCTGCTCCATGCGTTGCTCGGCATCGGCACCCGTCGTGACTTGGAACACCATCCGAAGGTGGGTGCCTCGTGGGAGGGCTACGCCGTCGAGGAAGTGCTCAAGGCCCTCCGCCCTGACGAAGCCTACTTCTGGGGCACGCATATCAGGGCGCTGAGATCGACCTGGTGTTGTTCAAGAGGGGGCGGCGGATCGGAGTCGAGTGCAAACGCGTGGATGCCCCCATGCTCACGCCTTCCATGCGCATCGCGCTCGCGGATCTTAAACTCGATAAACTTTACGTCGTGTATCCCGGCGAGAAACGGTGCACGCTGGCAAAGAAAGTCGAGGTCTTGCCCCTGCCGAACTGGTCAATGCAACGTTAGCCTCAGTCGGAAAGTGAAATTTCACTGTGACTACTGTTTCGCCGGTCCTCGTATCTTTGAACACGTCCACGTTCTGGAGATGCCCGTAAAGGGGCCGATGGACGGTCTCAGGCAGTTTTGGATGCCTGGTATCAGACTTTATCAATGGTCTCTAGTCTCGCGCAAAGTTTTCTCCGGCCGTTTCTCCAGATGAATCGAAAGGCCGTCTTTACGGACAGTGCCGGTGGGTTTTTTGTTTCCTCCAAAAGCATGCGCTGAGTCAAATCGAAGGGCATGCGCTAAGTGTGGGTGGAAGGGCGGAATCCGGAGAAAACAGGGACTGGGCCCCCGATTAAACATTCGGGGGCGACGGCCTTTCGGAATCCTGAACTACGGACTGGACCTCCCCCTGCTCCGTCATTCGCGAATGTTTTTATCGGGAATCCAGAACTCCCGAGATCTCGTCCCTCACGGTGGCTAAAGGCGCAGAGACTTTCTTTTCACTTGCCAACGTCGTTACCTTTTCGTAATATCTGCTCATTCCCATCGCTACGCGACAATAGGGGCATAATGACACCTGTTTTTCTTGACAGATTTCACAAAAAGGACACAAACACGGTAATTGAATCTCCCCTCGACAATGCTTGCGTCCTGGAAACTTCGCTGGGAGCCCTTTACGAAGGCGATTGCCTTCACCTGCTACCCTATGTGATGGACAAAAGCATAGATACAGTCTTTGTAGATCCTCCTTTCAACCTTGCGAAGGACTACGGTACAAACGTGGATGACTTTCGGCCCGATCCTGAATACGTCTCTTGGTGCAAAAGATGGCTCGACGAATGTGTTCGAGTACTTAAGATGGGTGGAGCCATCTTCGTATACAACCTACCTAAATGGAACATGATTCTGGGCAGTTATCTCACCGAAGCAGGTCTCGACTTCCGCCATTGGATTGCAGTTAACCTGAAGCTATTGCTGCCAATTCCTGGGCGGTTGTACCCGTCACATTACAGCCTTCTCTACTTTACCAAGGGCAAGCCCAAGACGTTCCAAAGGATCAGGACTCCGATAGAACGTTGTCGTCACTGTGGTGGGGAAATTAAGGACTACGGGGGCCACAGGGGCGCGATGAACCCTAACGGTGTGAATCTTACGGACGTCTGGAACGATATCACACCAGTAAGACATTGGAAGTTCAAGAGCCGTAAGCGGTCTGCAAACCAATTATCCACCAAGATTCTAGAACGTGTAGTCCAGATGTCCACTTGCAAGGGAGACATCGTCCTGGACCCGTTTGGCGGAAGCGGCACAACTTTCGATGTCTGCGAAAGACTTGGTCGGCGGTGGATTGGCATGGAGATCGAGAGCTGCGATGTCATTATTGAACGGCTCCAGGGCAAAGAACTCCATCCGCATAAGTCTGGAGACTATGTGGAAGGTTGAGGGCTTGTGACCGCCGGGGATCTTGCCGCCGCATTATCGCAGAAAATCGAGGCGCGTCTCTTTTTACCTGAACGCGAACTGCTTCCAAATCTGGACGACATTTACGAACTTCAGCTGGCCTTTTACGAGAATCTCGTGCTGTCCGAGGCCGAAATCCTGCACAATGGCGCCTACTTCGCCAAAGCCGGCGGTAAATACACCCGACATTTTCTGATGTGTACTGGGGAGCCTCTCAAGTTGCCCGATCATTCATCTTCGCGTCTGAAGTCCTTCTTCGAGAAGAACCTGTTCAGGACGGGCTACGCTACTCACGGGCTCTTCCCATATCGCGGGAAGTTCCACCCCCAGATGATCAAAGGCTTGCTGAACGCGATGGGGTTAAAGCAGGGAGAAAAAGTGCTTGACCCCATGATGGGCTCTGGAACCGTTGCAGTGGAAGCCAGTCTCATGGGGATTGACTCGGTCGGAATCGATGCAAGCCCGTTCTGCCGTTTTATGGCGCAGACCAAGGTGGACACGCTAACTATGCCGCTGAAGCGAGCCAAAGCAGCGCTAATAAACAGCGAAGAAGTTTTCAGTTACTTTCAGAAAAAGGTTGGCAAACCTGCGGGCGGAAGCAAGAGCCGTAAGCGGAAGCCCACTGGCGGGTACATGGAGGTGATGGAGCCTGCTGCGGACTACGTGATGGCGACCAACCGCGAGAGGTTGTCGGAAAGAGAGCGAGAGACTTCGGAGACATACAATTTCCTCCTCTTGGCTTATCTTGACAGCGCGGGATACGCTGAACGGAGTAACAGGAAATCACCGCTGGAGCAGTTCAGGGCAATCCTGGAGCGGTATCTTTTCGTCGCAGAGAAGATTCAAGCGGTCTTGCAGGGTGTTGAGTCGGAACTGGGCAAGGCTCGGCTTCTTGAGGGTGACGCACGGGTCCTTGCTCTCGAAAACGAGAGCGTGGACGGGATCGTCTTTTCTCCTCCGTACAGCTTCGCCATCGACTATCTGCAAAACGATTCCTTCCATTTGGATTTCCTAGGCGTGGATGGGGACGAGCTCCGGCAGAAAATGATCGGTCTTCGCGGTCAGAAACTAACAGAGAAGTTCGATTGCTACCACAAGGATATGGAGAGGGTATTGTCCGAATGCGCTCGGGTGCTCCGGAGAGGGCGTATCTGCACAATCATTGTGGGGACGAACAATAACCAGTTGAGCAAGATCCTGGGAATCCCCGCCGAGGCAGTCCGTGGGCTTCACGAACTACTGATAGAAATCGCAGCCCGGCATGACTTGAAACTCGTAAAGATGATGAGTCGTTCGATAGTCGGCATCTCCAACACAATGAGGCGTGAATACATCCTAATGCTTCAGAGGTCTACCTGATGCAGTGGCTTATGTCTGCATCCTAACCTACTGACCCTCGATCTTGGTCCGTCCTTCCGCGCTCCGACCGTCAATGCCTTGCTGGATATAGGGGATCGTATCATCCGTGACAAGTTCATCGTGCTCAACAACGACGATGCCCAAGAGTCCTCTTTTCAGTGCTTTCATGCCAACTGCCTGCCAGAAGGCCAGGTACGGGCAGAGTTCCTGCCAGTTCCCAATGCGGTCCGTCAGATGCGGATATAATGCTTTACTTGGGACGATCAGCAATCCCGCATCGGTGAGATTTGCAATCAAAGCCAGGCACATTTTATTGAGGGATCTGTGCGACGACGAAATGTTTCCCGTTTCCCACTCTACTACCGTGCGAAACCCTGAATCAGTTTCGTAGGCGAAGTCGAAATCGCCGACCGAGTGATGGAGTCCATCGCTAAGAGGTTGAAGATCTGGGTATGTCAGCAATGGCTGAAGACTCCTGTTTATCCTTTGATATGATTCGAGGCTCAGTTTGTGCTCGGTTTTCCACTTGGCCTTGGCCATGCCAGAAAAGAACTGACTTTTGATTGGGGAAACCCCGTTCCGGTTCCATTGTGAGGTCTCTCTCCCATGACTATCCCGTTTCCTGGTTCTAGCCCGGATGCGAAATCTATCGGACCCCGGCGGATTAACCATTTTTTGGATGACGCCGCTGCACATTCGATACGTTGTCGCCCATCCGTCAGACCCAGCAAGATTACCCTGATCGAATATGATGACCGTCTGAACCAGCTTCATCGCTCGTTCCTGGGCAAGCCTGTTGTGAGAGAAGCCACATCGGTTTTGAGCGCTTGGGCAATGAGACAGAGGGAACGGAACGTTATGTTCCTCTCGCCTCTTTCTATTCCTCCGACGTAGCTGCGATCCAGACCAGCATCGAGTGCCAGCTTTTCCTGGGAGAGACGGCATTTCTGGCGCATGCGCCTGATACGTTCCCCAAGGAGTACGAGATTCTTGTCGAGTTTCCTTCGCATTATGAGGTAAGCTTATCCAACAGCGCGGACTATAGGTCCACGGACTAAAATACCCATTAATGGACCGTTGACTAGCTGGAAGAAGTCAAATATCGAGCGTGGAAGACATGGTTGGGTCTAGAAGATGCCGAGGCAGCGCGGTTGGATACAGTAGGAACGCTGCACCACGTCATCATCCGGGAAATAGAGAAAAGACGGATTGTTGATGACGAACAGGACCGGAAGGATTTTGTTTTCCGGTTAGGGAAGCTCGCAAAGCACACCGCCACTTCCGTTTACGACGGGCCTGGATGTAGCCACGCCCATATATTTCTACACTGGCCCAATTCGTTAGCCGGGAGGGAGAAGCCAGGGAGGTCCGATCCCCCCGCTAGTGGTATGAGGTGAAATCCAGCGGCGACGAAAGCGGGACCTTTCCGATGAGCGGATATTGCGCACCGAGGATTTTGTAGCGCATATGGGGGAGGCCTAGGCGCAAATACTACGGCTATACTCAGCTACTCAGCTAGAGATGTGGCCCGAAGGTACAGCAGTTGATTGCAGAGCAATGCAAGAAGCGCAAGGTCTCGAATTGAGAAGCGGCGGCGCCGCGGAACTTGCCGCCGTAAGAGCGGAAGTTGCGCGCACATTGGTGGAGCGCTACGGATAAGGATAGCAGAGGTGGCACGGCAAGTTGGAGTTTCCCTCTGCCATTTCTAAACAGCTGGCGGGAGGTTATTCCAGCTAACTCAACGACGTCCCGTATCTGCCCCGTGTTTGCCTCCCCATAGGGCGTCGGTTATGGGCTGAGCGCTGCCAGTAAGTATTGACAACGCATGAAGTAGCTGCGATACTTTTTCGCCTTGGAAATCCAACGAAAGCGTCTCGAGCTGTAGTCGTAAGCAGGAATTTACGCGGGATTTGAAAAGCGCTGTCACCGGATTATAAAACGGAGGGAGTCATGGCAGAACGATCCACAAGCAGTGAAGATTATGCTGAACAGGCCAAGGAGTTACAAAAGAAGTTGCCTCTCGTCCTTGAGTGGGCCAAGGACCGATTAGATCCTAATGCCAACGGTACGCGTCGGGCTTTCATAGTTGAGTTTGCGGGTATGCCGAAATCCGGAAAGTCATCGACCATAGAGACAGTCAGGCACTTTTTTTCCCATGGCCCAAAGTCTGTAGCTGACGAAGGCTGGGCCGACAAAGACCTGAAGCCGCAAATGAAAGACGGATATCGGGTCGATACCCCCGCCGAAGGCGTCTCGCTTCGTACTCCAAACTATCTCCGAAGCGATCCTTTCGCGTACAATACATGGGCTGGGGCCTATGCTTTACAGGAACTGCTCCAAGCGAGTCACGATCTTTACAGTCACATCGTTATATTGGACCGTGGTCCTTGGGATGCTAGTTGCTGGCTTCAGTACTGGAAGGAAAATCCACCTAAGAAGAAATCCGATTTGGCAAAAGGCTGTCAACAAATAGAGAAGTTTTTAAGGTTGGACACCTGGATGACCCTAGCCGACCTTCATGTGGTTTTTGTCATCGAACCGGAGCAGGCTGCAGAGAGAGAAAAGAGAAAAAGGCTAATCCAACATGGTGGCGCTAGTTCTAATCCAAACCTCATGAAAGCAATGTGGACAATCTATCATGCGCAATTCCAGGAGTTGCAAAAAACAAAGATGAGGGACTGCCCTCACGTGGGCCAGAAGAGTGCTCTTTTGGTAGACACGACGAATACACCACAAAAAAAGGTTGAGCTACAGGTAATCGGTGCGATTTTTTCCGTCTTGGACGCAAAGATTGTGAACCGCTGGGCTGAAAATGGACTTACACCCGAGAAGGCAAGCTGGCTCTTCGGAGTTTATTCTGAAAAGATGCTTGCAAGGGAGAGGAAAAATCTTTTGGATTACGTGAAAAAAACTTTTGTGGATGATTTCAATAAACTTTCTCCTGGTGGACGGCGGGCAGCGCTCGGAGAATTGAGGGAAAACTACCTTCTGCTTAGGCCGGAAAGCCATCGTGCACAAAGCCAAATAATGATAGAAGAATTAAAGAGTCTTTTGACGACAGCTGCAACGCAGTAATGAGTTTTCCTCGGTCGAGAAAATGGGATAATTGGCGCCTCCTCGTGGAAAAACGCTGTGAAGGATTAATTGCGGATCTTGGTTATAGGGCTCCCCCGATACCGCTTCGGGAAATCGCACGTGCGCAGGGCATACGGCAGGTGCTTTTTCGGCCACTGCTTGGGGATGGGGCGACGGAAGTCGACGGGGACGGCTTTCGGATGTACGTGAAATGCAAGAAGGAGTATGTAGCATCGTGGACTCAGAGCTATGAGACTGATGGTGGAATTTCGTTGCCTAAGCGCACGAGATTTTCGATAGCGCATGAGATCATTCATACTTTCTTTTTCCAAAAGCGTCATAAACCCGTTAGCAGGTTACAAACCAAACACCATAAGACGATCGGGAGCTTAGAGCGCGCGTGTAATATCGGTGCCGGCTTACTCTTACTGCCAACGCAGATGCTCTGGGGAGAACTAGACGAAATTGACCCATTTAGACCCGCTGACCTCTTAAAACTAGGCAGGAAATTTGCCGTCTCGCCTCACGTTTTGATTAACCGGCTTGCCTATTTGGGGGGGTGGAGTTCGGAACGAGGGGTAATCGCCCTCGTTACGCATCTCGACGGCGTACCGCGAATTGAGGCTATCGTTCAGACGGGCGTTTCCGGCCTGTTTCCTGACGCGAAGCCAAACATGCCAGCAAAACATCTAATTTATGATCCAGCGCTGGTGGTCTATGGAGGTAACCAATTCCAGGTGGTCCATAACATTGTTTCTAGAGCAGAGTCCGAAAAAGCTACTCAGAGATGTTTTGTGGCGTGCAAGCAGATCTATAAGCAGCCAAGCACTTTTCTGATGACACTGAAGCTGCAGGAAAGGCAAGAAACCGCCTCACATAGTCAGAGGAGTGGTTCTCCGTGAGAGTAAGTCAGATCTGTGAAATATTTCAGAGTAAAGAGCGGTCGCGTTTCCTCGAAGCTGGCCAACATCTTGTGCGAATAGCCGCTGGCGGTTTAACGATCGAGGAGATTGGAGCATTAGCCATCGCCGTTGCGGAGTCGGGAGAAAAACTTAACCTGCCGGAAGATCTTTCCCCGTTTGCGGATGTCGCCAGCACGGGTGGTCCGGGCTCATTAACGACACTCCTTTGCCCTCTGTTGGTTGCGTCTTATGGCATCGGTGTGCCTAAGTTATCCGCGCCAGGGTCAATAGACGGTGCCATAGACACGATGTCATTAATTCCTGGATTTAAGGCGCAGTTATCACCAGAAGCATTCGCCGCTGCATTGAGGCTAGCTGGAATAGCACACTCTGAGCAGACAGAAAATTTCTGTCCGGCGGACAAGGCTGTAATTCTCATTCGACGTAAAGTGAACATGATGGCGAACGCTTCCCTTGCGGCAGTCAGTTTGATCGGCAAGAAGCTGGCCATTCCACGAACGCGCGCCGTTTTCGATTTTCGTGTCGGACCAACAGGCAATCTCGGTGAAAATGCAGAGAAAGCCATAAAGGGTGCCGTCCTGTTTCAGCGGGTCGCGGCTAAAGTGGGGATTCCGATTGCGGTCACATTGACAGATAATACTTCTTTCCCATCTTCTGCTGTTGGAAGGCTCGAAAGTTTACATCTTGTATGGCAGATTCTAAATGGCGAAAAGCTTCCTGTCGAGCTCGACAACGCGCATCTGAATGCTTGCATAGAAATTGCTGCAAACGCGTGCCTATTGGCCAGGCCGGAAGTTACACTAGAGGATTCTAAGAAACGTCTTTGTGCGTTGCTAGCATCGGGAGCGGTCGCTCATACTTTCGCTGATCATTTGGTAGCACAGGGGGCGGCAGTCGCCGATATGAGAAGCGTAATGGACCAGAGGGCAGCCCAATCGTTGGTAATCATTACGTCTCCGGGCAGCGGATATTGGATACCACCCGCTCTCCATGAAGTAAAGGATTGGATAAAGAAAGCTCAATCGTTCGTGGGCGGGAGTGCAGATACTACCATCGACCGCGACCCGCAGCGACAACTCGGGATCCGGTTGCTAGTGAGTCCCGGAGATAAAGTTACTCAGGGGCAGCCAGTAATGCAAGTCCGATGTCCGGCAGGTTCCGTAATTGGCTTCGGCTTTGATGTCCTCAAAGGCTGGACTTCGGATCGACCACCAGGCGTAAACCGGCAAATTATCCAGAAGATCGGTGGCTGAATAAGATCAACGAAAGACTTGCTGAAGCACCAAGCAGACAACCAGCTCATTGTCCGGGTACCGCGGTGGTGACGAGAGTAACTGCGATCGGTCTATCAGTGTCGAAATCGGGAGTACCGCCAACGCGGATGTCCAGCGTTCCCGCTAAGGCAGGAGACGCGTCTATGAGTCAGCGGTAGTCGCCCTTTTCTCTCCTTGTTTCAGCGAAAACTACTTAGGTCATTGATATCGCTAACGGAACGAACTGCTGCCGGAAACCCGTACTCGGGTCCGGAACCATTTTACTCGGGCCACGGGTATTTCCCTCCTGCGTTTTTCTGAAGAATCATCTCATTTCGACTCCAGCAGAGCTATCAACTGATTGGATCGCGAGCCTGCACTTGCGCAGGAAAAGTCCTTCAGGATGTCTCCGCTTATCAGCAGTGGCCGTCTTCAGGCGCGCTTTATTGATTTCGCAACCTTTTGGTACGGCTTTTGCGGAATCGTCTGCTATATCCAATGAGAAAGGAGAACATGGAATGTTAGCGGAACTAACTATCATACCCGTCGGCGGGGATTCGCATACCAGTGAGAACCTGGCGGAAGTGCTCAAGCTTATCGACGCTTCAGGTTTATCATATCAGTTAACGCCGACCGCGACCTGTATCGAGGGGAGATGGGAAGAGCTTATGGAGATCATCCGCCAGTGCCATGAGCGGGTGCGCCGTGGCTCGCCCCACGTGATCACGATGATCAAGATCGAGGATGAGGAAGGTTCCAACGACAAGCTGAGACGCAATGTCGCCTCGGTGGAAGAGAAGGCCGGCCGCAGGTTGCAGAGAACCATACCCGTAACGTCCGAGGAAAAGGTAACCGAAATTCTCGATCAGGGTCGCTCATGAACGCGGGCGTTTCTTTTTGACCTGTTGCCGTGGGGAAGTCGGACGACGGTAACGTCCTTCTTTTTTGTCGCCGATGGATTGAGCGTTTCTAGCCGGACGAAAGTCGGGTGCAAGAAAGGCTCCCGCCCGCTGTTTGCGGGTCGCGGAGCTTTTTTTTTGCACCGGCCGTGAAATTCAGCTTGACTCGATTTCCGCCGTAGTGGAGAATCGCGCCGGTTTCGCAACTCATCAAGATTAATCCTAAGCGGAGAGGAGGCATGAGGTGCTAGAGACCGATCTTGAAAGAACCGGTTTCGAGCGGATCGTCCCCAAAGACGCATCCATGGAAAGGATCCCATGCGATTGTAGTTTTGGCGAAGGCCCGGTATGGAACGCGCGCGAAGGGTACTTGCTTTGGACCGATATTGTCGGAGACAAGATTCTGAAATGGACCCCCGGATACGGGATCAGCACCTTTCTTAGTCCCACCGGTCACGCCAATGGGATGACTTATGACAGACAGGGAAGACTTGTCGTAGCCGGATTCGGCTCTCGCACGGTCTGGCGAATCGAACACGATGGTCGAATCGTCGTCCTCGCCTCTCATTATCAGGGAAAGAAGATCAGCACCCCGAATGATACTGTGGTGAAATCCGACGGCGCGATCTACTGGACTGATTCTTTTGGCGCGCTGTCACATCCCGGAATGTGCGGCGACGATGTGCAGCGCTATCTTGATTTTTGTCCGGTCTTTCGACTATCGCCGGACGGTTCGACTTTGACGCCCGTGGCCGACGACTTTGAAAGCAACAATGGCTTGGCATTTTCACCGGACGAGACGCTGCTCTACGTCAACGACACGCGCCGCCGCCATATCCGCGTCTTTGAGGTCCAACCCGACGGAGGCCTCAGGAATGGACGGATTTTCTATGAAATGGAAAAGGAGGGAATGGCCCCCGACGGCATGAAGGTCGATAGCGAGGGAAACGTCTACTGTCGCGGTCCCGGTGGTATTCATGTGATAAATCCCAACGGAAATCTCCTTGGCTGCATCACGCTCCCACACCTGACGAACATGGCCTGGGGGGACGCAGATTGGAGGACGTTGTACGTCACAAGTCATGCGGTGGTTTACAGAATCCGGCTCAACATTCCCGGGATCCCGGTATGATGAGGAGGAGCTTTCATGGAATGGGAATTTGAACTGGTTGCCGGACCTTACGGAGGCCCCGTTTATGGAGCCGTCTGGGACGGCAACGCGCTATTGTTTAGCGTTCCCTCTCAGAGCCTTATCTTACGTTACAGTTCAGAAACCGGCGCTATAACTGAATTCCGCAGATATGCGCAAGGGATCAAGGGCCTGGCTTTCGACGACCAAGGACACCTGTACGGCTGTCAGAGCAGCTCGAGACGCATTGTACGCTTCAACCGGGACGGATCCACCTCCCCGATGGAGTACAGATTCGAAGGGAAATTCCACAACTACCCGTACGATTTAACTATTGATCATCAAGGACGCATTTGGTTCAGCGACCCGGTGGAGACCGGGCCGATCCAAGGCCCTCAGTTACAGGGTTCTCTCGACCATCAGTCCGTGCTTCGCCTGGAACGGCGCGGCGATGGCTCTTGGCGCATCAGGCGCATGAGCTACGACACCCAATCGCCTCATGCTGTTCTGCTGTCCACCGACGAGCGAACACTTTATGTGTCTGAAAACAGCGACGACATAGACGGAAAGCGCGAGCTGCGCGCGTACCCTATTCAAGACGACGATACGTTAGGCGCTCATAGGGTGTTGCACACATTCGGCGCCGACGCTCATGGCCTTCATCGAGGGATCGATGGCATGTGCATGGACAGTGAAGGCAACATCATTGCTTGTGGCGGCTGGCAAAAGAGCGGTCCAGGTCCCATGATCTACGTGTTCGCGCCGTCTGGCCGCATTCTGGAGAGTCACCCTGTCCCGGCCGACCAACCCGTCAAGTGTGCCTTCGGTGACGCGGATCTACGCGCGCTTTACGTCACCACAGGAGAAGGGCGGCTTTACCGTGTTCACGGCACCGGACACAGAGGCTGTTGTTCTAACCGCGCTTGCCCTGTTTCTTCTCCCGAAAGTTACGCCTTACTACCTTAAGAAAGTAAACGCGCATTCCAGCGAGCCTGAGGTGAAGTATATTTATCTCGTTCTTTTAGCTCTTGCCTATGTCGCTGTAAGGGGTGGTAGCGAGGGCGTTCTTCCAGCCTATTTGGTGGGAATGGTCCTGGCGGATACGCTCCTCGCCAATAGAGAATTGATAAGACGGATGAGAGCCACCACTTTTGCCTTGCTCACACCGTTCTACTTTCTCAAAGCCGGAAGCCTAGTCGATTTAAAGGCAGTGGTCACGGGTTTGGGCCTAGTTGTGGTTTTTTTCCTGGCAAAGACTGTTTCAAAATTCCTGGGCCTGTATCCAGCAGGGCGACTTTTTCGATTCACCACGAAGATCAATCTCTATACCACCCTGATGATGAGCACGGGGCTAACGTTCGGAACCATCTCCGCTCTATACGGACTCACCCATGGCATCATCAACAGGGAGCAATATTCTATTCTGGTCGTTGTGGTTATCTTAACTGCTATTATTCCAACACTCATAGCTCAGGGCTTTTTTGAGCCGAAGGGCAGAGAGCGTGAAGTCCTGTTCGAGGATAAAAGAGGGAAACAGGATGTTTAATAAAATCCTGCTGGCTTATGACGGCTCCGATGGCGCGAAACTTGCGCTCGAAAAGGCCGTTGAGATTGCGAGGGTTGGTAACACAGAGCTTCACTTTCTGGCCGTTGGGAGGATTCCGGAGTATGCGGAGACGGTGAGCGAGGTTGAGGAGGCCAGAGAGCAAGCAAAGAACTTCTATTCAAAGGTCATGGAGGACGCTGTCGACAAACTAAAACAGCGAAGCGTGGAGGCCAGGGTCCACATAGATTTCGGCAAACCCGCAGACGTTATCCTAAGAAGTGCCGAGGATTTGGGCGTTGATCTTCTCGTATTGGGGACACATCCCCATTCGGCGGTCAGGCGGCGAGTTTTGGGAGCTACGGTGGACAAAGTGATCGACCATGCCCATTGCTCTGTATTGGTTATGAGGGGCAGAAATTGATCATGAAATCGCCAGGTCAGACTAGGAGGTGATTTGTGCGAGTCGCCATTATCTCAGATGTCCATGCCAACCTGGCAACCTTGGAATCTATCCACGAACCTTATGATCTTCTTCTTTGTTTGGGGGATCTTGTGGACTACGGTCCCCAGCCGCGCGAGGCTATCCAGTGGGTAAGGGAGAGGGCGCTAAAAGTGATCAGAGGCAATCATGACCAGGCGTTGGCTTACGGTATGGATTGCCGCTGCGCTCCGGCCTCCTCCATCCACCTTTCCTGAGCCACGCGTGGCAGCAGCGGAGTGTTTTGGAGAAAGCAGCTCTGCTCTCTTGCTCGGGATGAGAAATATCACGCCAAAGGCTATCCGGACGTCAGGCTTATGGATTTAGATCGGAGAATTAGCGAAGCGACAGCGTGAGAACTGGCCGCAAGAGCGGTGCGCGGCTTCCTGGCAATTGTTGACAGGAACGGGCCGTTGATCTACGGTGCTATTTACAGGCGATGGGGTTCGCCTACTGAACCGTTCACTTGAGGTGGACTGATAACCCCTACTCGATGACATTCCGGGTAGGGGTTTTTTTTGTATCTGGCGGTATTCATTGTGAAAGGAGGAATGTAACGACTATGGTAGGGGTTTCAATAAAAGAGGTTCGGGCGCGGGAGGTTCTCGACTCCCGCGGAGTGCCTACGGTGCAGGCGGACGTGGTTCTGGAAGACGACCTTGTGGGTCGGGCTACGGCTCCTGCCGGAGCGTCGAGAGGTAAGCGGGAGGCTTTGGAACTAAGGGACGGCGATGACAAGCGATACCTGGGGAGGGGTGTTTTGGAGGCGGTCCGCAACATCCGTAAGGAGATCGCTCCCGAACTTGCCGGCAGGGATGTAACTCAACAGGAAAAGATCGACGAAGCGCTGCTGAGGATCGATGGGACTGGTAATAAAGGGCGGTTGGGCGCCAATGCCATCGTGGCAGTATCCATGGCTGTGGCGAGAGCAGCGGCTACAGCAAGAAAGATGCCTCTTTATCGCTATTTGGGAGGGGAGAGCGCGACACTCCTGCCTGTTCCTCAGATGAATGTCATCAACGGCGGGAGGCACGCGGAGAACAGCCTCGACATGCAGGA
>JACQUW010000143.1 GCA_016210115.1 Deltaproteobacteria bacterium
ATTTGAGTCCAAGGATGTCGCGCTCCGTGGCCCGAGCCAGAAACGCTTCGTACCGGGGATCAGTCTGAATCTGGATCCGTAGATCAGAACCAGCCGCAGAAACATTTACACTATGAGGAAACCGTTCAATCCTGAACTCTTGGCCAAGCAACCGCACTGCCTTGGGGAGTTGGTCCACGGCGATTACGATATCGAGGTCAAGGCTCACAACCGGTTCTACGTACGCATTGACTCCTTGCCCGCCGAGCACGCAATAACCGATCCCTTGCTCGGTTAGCAGCTCAATAACTCGGCCGAGAAAGTCCGTTCGGTCGCCCACCACAACTCTCCAGAAAGTTTCTGCCCGCATGAAGGTACCCGTTCATAAACAAACGTTACGACCATCATAACAGGACAGGTTAGACCCGGCAACGTTTGGTCGGTTGTCCATGGCGGTTCCGCCTCCATCGCGCTTCACCTCACCCCCGGATCGAGTCCGGGGCCGGCTCTGACCCTCTCCCTGCGCGGGCGAGGGAAAAAAATTGAGAATTGAGAGAGGCCTTATTTTTTATAACGTCAGAATCAGGATCGTCCCGCCGACCGTGCAGCAGGCGCCGATGATAACGCGCGTCGTTATGACTTCGATGTCGCGCAGGAAAATTGCGGCAAGCACGATTGAAAGAATGGGATTGGTGGTTATGAGGGGCTCGACGACAACGACCTTTCCAGAACTAAGCGCATAAAAAACCGACAGGACCGAGCCGGTGTTGCAGACTCCTGCTGCGGCAAACCAGCCGGCAGCCGACCGGCTCAGCATCAGTCCACCACTGGCCCGCACCCAGCGAAGCAGAACCGAGATGAATAAGAACCCCGTTGTGGCTGTGATGGCCGCGGCCATCAGCGGAAGATTTTCCACAAGCAGACCCAGCTTGCGAAGATTCGTCGAGATGCCAAAGACCACGGCTCCCAGGAGCGGATACAAGAGATCCCCCGCGCGCCATTGTTTCTGCTCCACTTGCTTGGTCGCAAGAACGGCCACCCCGATAATAACGAGCAGAGTCCCAAGGAGGTTTTGCAGCGGCCAGCTCTCTCGCAGAAGGAGAACCGCCACAATAGAAGCGAAGACAGGCGAACAGCTCACGATGGGCACGGCACGAGCGACACCCAACCGCTGTATCCCTACATAGCCCAGCGTGCGTCCCAGAGCGGGCGCAAAAATGCCGGCGACAATAAAGTATGCGATGGCGCGCGTCTGGAGTTTTTGAAACGGTAGAAATAAGAAGACCAGGAGCCAGAGGTTGACTACGGCCACGCCGAGAGAGACAAAAGCGCCGGTGATGGCATTCGAGGTGGCAAGTCCGCGGCGGACCAGGATATGGGAAACGGCGAAGAAAAACGAAGCCACGAGGGCAAACGATTCAGCCATTTCCGTTGGAGACGGACTGCACGCGGCCGGTAGAGCCTGCCGCGAAAATCCAATGAATTGCCAGGAGCTAGGCGCAAGGCGCAGAGAGCATGGCGCTCAGACTGACCGCTTAGCGCTCTGCCCTTCGCGCGTTGCTGCGCGCGGGTTTGGCCCTCGATAATGCGGGATCGTCGAACGACTACTGTTTTCCCATTGCCTTCGACCACTCGTAGTCCCGGTTGGTGTACGCTTCATCCGGCATGAGGGATTTGACGCCCCTTTTCGCAAGCTCCTCCTCGAACTTTTTCCGGATCCAGGGATCCTCATCGGGGTACTCGATCTGGTCCTTGGCCCGATCCTCGATCTTCTCGGCATGGCCGTGGAACTGCATGGGAGGGTGAAGAGCCAGGTAGCGGGCCGTCGTCGCGCCCGCGTTGAAATGTTGATGGAACCAGCGGTTTGGAGGAGTAAGCATGCTGCACTCATGCCAGGGGCAAACGATCTTCTCTTTTCCTTCCTCCCACATGATCGTGTAACCTTCGCCTGCCGGGATAATAATCGCGCGCCCGGGTCCATGGCGGTGAGCTTTTTTGTAGGTTTGGGAAGTGAAGACGGACATGTGCGCCGTTACTTCCGAGTTGGGGAACTGGATAAAGACGCTCTTCCCGCCGGCCCCTCGTTTCGCGTTCGCATCGAGCTTGTCCCAGGCCTTCATGTCCGGAAAGAAGTTGCCGTACCAGTAGCCGCGCAGCCCCAGCGCCTCATCACTCTCCGCAGCGTGCACCAGCTTGGCCTCGGAATAGAAAGCCTCCTGCTCGGCCAGCTCATCTGGATTAAAGCGCGGGTTGTTGAAAAAATAGTCGGGATCCGGGACGGCTGACAAGCCCATGGGAAGATAGCTATAGTGAAGCAGCCGCACCGGCTTGCCGCCCTGCATGTTGCTGAACTGATGCGTGCAGCCGTGCGGCAGCACGAACATGCTGTGCTGCTGCCATTCGAAGGTCTTCTTGGTGCTGCTATCGTCGTACCAGATGGAAGTCAATCCCCTTCCATCGATTACGTAAACGACTTCATCGAGGGCGAACTTTAGCGTCGGCAGCGTTTCGCCCGGAGGGATCTCAGTGAGCCGAGTGGAGCTTACCCCCTCCTGTCCCATGAGCTGGATGAAGGCGGTCTGACACTTGCGTTCTTCCCACCAGCCAAGCTCTGGTTTCCTCAGGTCTTCCACGTAAAAACCTTTGTGGATCGGCACGCCGGTCGACTCGATCCAGTAATCGTAAGTAAAGAGTTTGCTCCACATTGTCCGCTGGGGTTTAAATGCTGTCTTTGCCATAAATTGCCTCCTTGCGCTGACCAAACTCCGTCTAGTTCAATTTCGCTCCCGGAAACATCAAAGACTTCACGGTCACCGGAATGACCTCGGTTATCCCCATGGGCTCACCGATGTCGATATAATCGAGATCGCCCACCTCGATACCGTCCACGGCGATGATTTCCCGCTTGAGCTTGATCTCTTCTTTTAATATCCCTCCGAGTGACTTCGCCACATCAAGATCGAGAGCCAGGTAAAGCGGGCTGTTTGGGTCCTGCGAATTTTTGCACAGCTCAGCGATTCCATCCGCGACTTGTCGGATTGCCTTATAATTCAACTGGCCGTTGAGAGAAAGCGACAGAGCAAGACCAGAGGTGAACGAGCTAAGGTCAAATTTCGACAGCGACCGCTTTAAAGCCTCTACCACAGACTCATTCTCTTTCAGAGAAGCCCGGATGACCTTGAGCCCGAATACCGGCAACATTTCCGGATTGGAAATATAACTTGTGTTCCCGCTCGCCTGAATGGTGTATTCACCAGCGCCGATGACTGTGGCGCGGATCCCTTCAAGGGGCTCCCGAAAGATGTTTTTCTTGGGAAGTCTTTTCAGACGTTTCCTTACGCTTTTGCCCATGAGCGGGCCGACATCTCCGTAAGCCGTTCGGTCGCGGTCATATACATGCTCGGAGACACCGCCGGAAAAGACGATATAGTCGATTTGGTCGAGGCCTCGATAGTTTGTGAACGGCTCCGTCACCATGAGCCGCTTTGCCAGCGGGGAGGATGGCCCGCGCTCTATCAATTCAAAGAGGATCTCGGTCATGAACGAGGCCAAATCCTCTTTCTGTCTCTGGCTGATCTTTTTGCCCAAATCAACCGAGTGGCCCAACTCCTTCATGATGAGTCGCCCGGAATCTTCCACTCGCGTCACGATACTGGAGTCGTCGAAGGCAACCAACCGTGCTCCGATGTTGATCGAGGCCGTTTGGGTGACTACCCCGTTCTCAATAAGCGCGAATTTAGTCGTTCCGCCGCCCATATCGACATTCAGGACCGTCTTCTGCTCGGCCTTCGAGAGATCGACAGCGCCACAGCCATAGGCGGCAAGGAGCGCTTCGTGATTGTGCCCGGCTGCCGCGCAGATGAATTTCCCGGAATACTTGGCAAAAAACTCGACGATGGGTTGCGCGTTCTCCTTCTTCAGAGCCTCGCCGGTAATGATGACAGCTCCGGTGTCCACATCCTCCGGGGTCATCCCCGCCTGTTTGTACGCCTCCTCGATAAACCGCTTGACCTTGTCCGTATCGATCAGAGTGCCCGAGAGATAAGGGGTGAGCATGATATTAGAACGATAGATGACTTTCCGATCCGTGACTTTGAAACGGCCGGAGAGGGAGGCGCCTTCCCTTCTAAGGGTTATAACGGAGAAAACCAGATGGGAGGTCGAAGAGCCGATATCAATCCCCACGCTCCTGAGCGTGAACATCTCCAGGCCCTCGATGTCTTCGATGATGGCATCGGGGCCTATTTCCAAAAATTCTTCGTGGTCGTGATCGTCATCCAAATCGTGCATTGCTTACCTCTTGACTGTAGAGCTTAGGCCGCGCCTCAGAGGATCAACGTTTGCCCATGGCCTTGGACCATTCATAGTCCCTGTTGGTGTAAGCCTCATCCGGCATCAGAGACTCGAGCCCCCGCTTTGCCAGTTCCTCCTTGAATTTTTTTCGAATCCAGGGATCCTCATCGGGGTACTCGATCTGGTCTTTGGCGCGATCCTCGAGTTTTTCCGCGTGCCCGTAAAACTGCATCGGGGAGTGAAGGGCCAGATATCTCGCCGGGTTTGCGCCGGCATTGAAGTGCTGGTGGAACCAGCGGTTTGGCGGAACAAACATGCTGCACTCGTGCCAGGGGGCCACGACCTTCTCTTTTCCTTCTTCCCACATGACCGAGTACCCCTCGCCCGAAGGGATCACAATAACCCGGCCCGGTCCGTGGCGATGGGCTTTCTTGTAAGTCCGCGCCGCAAACACGGACATGTGCGCAAAAACCTCGCAGTTCGGAAACAAAATATAGACGCTCTTCCCTCCCGCCCCTCTCCTCTCATTGCTGTCGAGCTTTTCCCAGGCCTTCATGTCGGGAAAGAAATTTCCATACCAGTAGACTCGCCTGCCCCTCGGGTCTCCTTCGGGGAGTTGAACCATCTTGGCTTCCGAATAGTAGTGCTCATGTTCTGCCAGTTCATCGGGAGTCTGGTAAGGGTTATTGAAGAAATAGTCGGGATCGGGCACCGCGGACAGGGCCAGAGGGAGATAGCTGTAATGCAGGAGCCGCACCGGCCGGTCGCCCTGCATGTTGGTGAGTTGATGCGTGCAACCATGCGGTATGAGAAACATGCTGTGCTGCTGCCATTCAAAGCTCTTTTTGACGCTGCTGCCGTCATAGCCGATTGTGGTGAGACCCCTTCCCGCCACCACGTAGACGATCTCATCAAGCGCGAATTTCAGCGGGGGCAAGGTTTGGCCCGGAGGAATTTCCGTGACTCGCGCCGAACTGACTCCCTCCTGTCCCGCGAGTTGGATAAAGCTGCTCCTGCACTCGCGCTCTTCCCACCATCCAAGCTCCAAATTTCTAAGATCCTCGACGTAAAAGCCCTTATGGATCGGTACACCGGTCGACTCCATCCAGTAGTCGTAGGTGAAAAGCTTACTCCACATTGTCCGTTGAGGTTTAAATGCAGCCTTCGCCATAGCCGATCTTCCTTTCCAGGCTAGTGCCTGGCCTCCTTGCTCGCAACCTGCAAACGAACCGTGGCACGCCTGAGCGCCGTCTCAACGGCCTGGTATGCCTGATCGTCCGGCGCCAGCTCTTCCTTACGTTTTTCCGCTCTCTCCTTGTCTTTTCGCGCCTGCTCAATATCGATTTCGTCCGCGTATTCTGCCGCATCGGCCAGGACGGTCATCACATTTTCCAGCACCTCGGCATATCCCCCGCTCACCGCAAGTCGCGGTCTCTGGTTCCCTTGCTTGTAGCTCATCTCACCGATCTCGAGCAGCGTTAAGAAAGCGATATGGTCGGGTAAAACTGTAAACTCACCCAGCGCGCCCGGGGCGGTGACTTCGTCTACCTCTTCATCGCAAAGCAGCCGGCTGGGCGTTACCAACCGAAGTCTGATCTTATCCGCCATCTTAGTCCGCCGCTAATCGCTTTGCCTTCTCCAGCGCCTGCTCGATAGTACCCACCATGTAAAACGCCTGCTCGGGAATTTCGTCGTGTTTTCCATCCACGATTTCCTTAAATCCCCTGGTTGTATCTTTAAGCTCGACATAAACGCCCGGGGTGCCGGTGAAAGCCTCGGCAACATGGAACGGCTGGGATAAAAAGCGCTGGATCTTTCTCGCCCGTGCCACGATCAGCTTATCATCCTCCGAGAGCTCATCCATGCCGAGGATCGCGATGATGTCCTGCAGGTCCTTATAGCGCTGAAGACTGACCTGAACCTGCCGCGCAACTTCATAGTGCTCTTCACCCACAACCCGAGGGTCGAGAATACGCGACGTGGAATCGAGCGGGTCCACGGCCGGATAGATACCCAATTCGGCGATCTGGCGCGAGAGAACGGTAGTCGCATCGAGATGGGCGAAAGTCGTGGCCGGGGCCGGGTCGGTCAGGTCATCGGCCGGCACGTAGATCGCCTGCACCGAAGTGATCGATCCCTTGCGGGTCGACGTAATCCGTTCCTCCAATTCGCCCAAGTCGGTGGAAAGAGTCGGTTGATAACCGACGGCTGACGGGATGCGGCCGAGAAGGGTCGAAACCTCCGAGTTTGCCTGGGTAAAACGAAAGATATTGTCGATGAAAAGGAGAACATCCTTTCCCTCTTCATCGCGAAAGTATTCCGCCAGTGTCAACGCTGAAAGACCGACCCGCGCCCGCGCCCCCGGAGGCTCATTCATCTGCCCGTATACCAGAGCCGCCTTGCTGATAACGCCGGATTCCTTCATTTCCAGCCAGAGGTCGTTTCCTTCGCGCGTCCTCTCGCCGACGCCCCCGAAAACCGAGTAGCCGCCGTGCTTCATGGCCACATTATGGATGAGTTCCATGAGGATGACGGTTTTCCCCACGCCGGCGCCGCCAAACAGGCCGATTTTTCCGCCCCGGGCGTAGGGAGCCAAAAGATCGACGACCTTGATCCCGGTTTCAAAAGCTTGGACTTTAGTTTCCTGGTCCACGAACTCCGGCGTAGGACGGTGGATGGGATAGCGCTTCTTCACCTGGATAGGAGCTCCCTCGTCCACAGGCTCTCCGATCACGTTGAGGACGCGGCCCAAAGTCTCCGGACCCACGGGAACGGAAATTCCCTCGCCTGTGTCCTTAACCTCCATGCCCCGGACCAATCCTTCAGTCGTATCCATGGCAATGCAGCGGACCGTGTTTTCACCCAGATGCTGCGCCACTTCCACAACCAGATTCCAGGCCTGGTCATTGATCCCGGGATTGCTAATCTTGAGCGCGTTATAGATAGGCGGGAGGGCGCCGTCGGAAAACTGAACATCGATAACCGCCCCGAGGACCTGCGTTATCTTTCCCAAATTCATGACACCGTAACCTCCATCTTCTTCACTTCAACGCCTCGGCGGTGGAGACGATTTCCAAAAGCTCCTTTGTGATCGACGCCTGCCGCGCCCGGTTCATCTCTAGAGAAAGCCGGCTGATCATTTCCGCCGCATTCGTCGAAGCCGAATCCATGGCCGTCATTCTGGCGCCATACTCGCTGGCGGAAGCTTCCAGGAACGCCCGGTAGATCGACACCTCTACAACTTTAGGCAGCAGACTAGAAAGCAGCGTCTCCACATCGGGTTCAAATAGATACTCGGTTGGCTGGCCTTCCCCAGCTTCTTGGGTCACGACCACAGGTACGAGCTTTTCCAGTGTCGGGACCTGCGAAAGGGCCGACCGAAAGCGACTGTAGAGGAGGTAAACCTCATCGGTCTCTTCCCGGACAAAACGGCCGATAACTTTCCCGGCCACCTCAGCGGCAAGGGCCTGTACCGGGCCTCCCAGGACGTTAATGTACCGATCAGCGATTTCGACCCTGCGGCGCCGGAAATAATCCACACCCCTGCGTCCCACAAGAATGAGGTTCGTCGGCTTTTCCGGCCCCCGTTCTCGAATAAACTTCTCGGCCACCCGGATCAGGTTTGCGTTGTAACCCCCACAGAGCCCTCGATCCGCAGTCAGCACCAACAGATCGACTTGCCTCTTCTCTTCTCGCTCCATCAAAAGAGGATGGCTTTTGCGCGCAATCCGACTAGAGAGGTTTTGCAGGAGAGCCGTCATTTTCTCAGCGTATGGACGCGCGGCCACCACGGCTTCTTGGGCGCGGCGCAGTTTGGCCGCCGATACCATTTTCATTGCCTTGGTAATTTGCTGCGTGTTACGGATCGAGCCAATCCGTTTTCGTATAGCCTTAAGCGTTGCCATCGTGGAGAAGTTTCCGCGCTCAGCGGCGGTTGCTCGCTAGTTGCTACCGCCTATTCTTTAAATCGATTCTTGAATTCCTCTAGCACGTTATTTATTTTTCCGCGCAGTTCCTGATCCAGCTCGCGTTTCTTGAGAATCTCCGAAAAAATGTCGGGGTGCCTGGACTCTACCAACGCATAGAGCTCCTGCTCGTATTTCTTCAAGGCGGAAATAGGCAAGTGATCCACAAATCCATTGGTCCCGGCATAAATAATAAGGATCTGCTTCTCAACCGGCAGCGGCTCGTATTGTCCCTGTTTGAGGATCTCCACCAGCCGGCTGCCCCGGTTGAGCTGCCTTTGGGTTGCCGGATCCAGATCCGACCCGAATTGGGCAAAGGCGGCCATTTCCCTATATTGGGCGAGATCCAGGCGCAAACTTCCCGCGACCTGCTTCATCGCCTTGATCTGGGCCGCGCCGCCGACGCGGGAAACCGAAAGGCCCACGTTGATGGCCGGCCTCACTCCGGAGTAGAAGAGATCGCTTTCCAAATAGATCTGCCCATCGGTGATCGAGATTACATTGGTTGGAATATAGGCAGAGACATCTCCCGCCTGTGTTTCGATAATGGGAAGAGCCGTCAGAGAACCTCCGCCGCGGGCGTCATTCAGCTTTGCAGCACGCTCCAAAAGTCGGGAGTGAAGATAAAAGACATCTCCCGGGAAAGCCTCCCTGCCCGGAGGACGGCGCAGCAACAAGGAGAGCTGGCGGTAAGCCACAGCATGTTTCGAGAGGTCATCGTAAATCGCAAGGGCATGCCCACCGGTATCGCGCATGTGCTCGCCGATGGTGCATCCGCTGTAAGGGGCGATGAATTGAAGCGGCGCGGACTCGGAAGCCGTCGCGGAAACCACGATACTATAATCCATGGCGCCATGCTGTCTCAACCGATCGACCACTTGCGCCACAGTGGAGCGTTTCTGGCCGATAGCAACGTAGATGCAGATCACGTTGCCGCCTTTCTGGTTGATAATAGTGTCAATGGCGAGCGCCGTTTTTCCGGTTTGCCGGTCTCCAATGATGAGTTCCCGCTGGCCTCTTCCGATCGGAATCATCGCGTCAATGGCCTTGAGCCCCGTTTGAAGCGGCTCTTTCACCGGTTGCCGGGCCACAATTCCCGGCGCCTTAAGCTCGATTCTACGCCGCTCCTTCGCTTCGATTGGGCCGCGCCCGTCAATCGGCTCCCCAAGGGCATTGACGACTCTCCCGACGAGGGCGTCCCCCACGGGAACCTCGGCGATTCTCCCGGTGCGCTTAACTGTATCGCCCTCTTGAATGAGATGGGTTTCCCCGAAAAGCGCAGCGCCGACATTATCCTCCTCGAGGTTCAGAGCGACACCATAAATCCCATGAGGAAATTCCAGAAGCTCTCCCGCCGCCACTTTGTCCAATCCATAAATGCGCGCAATACCATCGCCCGTGGAGAGCACGGTCCCGACCTCCTGGACCTCTACGGCTTTTTCATAGTTCTGTATCTGCTCTCGAATAATGCGGCTGATTTCCGCGGTGCCAATTTCCATCGGCGCCTCCTCCTAATAACCTTCCTCAATTTGCTTTTTTAGATTCTCGAGCTGGGTGCGCAGGCTCCCGTCGTAAACTTTGCCCTCCATATGGAGCACCAGTCCGCCCAGAAGCTCTGGGTCGGTCCGTTCCTCAAGCACAACTTTCTTCCCGGAGATCCTTTCTAAAGCCGTTATCAGCCGCTCTAGAGACGCTCCGTCCAGCGGCTTCGCTCCAGTTACGCTTGCCTTAACTCGCCCAAGCGCTTCATCTTGAAACCGCCGATAATGGAATGCGATCGAGTGAACGTGTCCCAGACGATCCCGATCGAGCAATAAAGACAGAAAACGAACGCTTAGGGAAGAGAGCTGCAATTCCTCCGCGAGATTGACCGTAACTCTCTTGCGCGCCTCCAGGCCGAAAGCGGGATTATTCAAAACCTTTTCCAGATGCCCCGCACCATATACTTTTATGAACCTCTCGATCTCCTGTCCAATCTCTTCTTCATGGCCCGACTCTGCGGCCAGATAAAAAAACGCCCGGGCGTATCTTCGACTTAGTTTTCCTTCGATCATCGGATCCCACTCAGCTCAACCATGAAATCTTCTACCAGAGTCTTCTGATCCGCCTCCGTCAGATGGCGCTGAACCATCTTGTGGGCAGCCTCTTCCGCAAGCCGCGCGATCTCCTGGCGCACCTGGTGGCGCGCAATCTTGACTTCCTGCTCCGCCAGAAAGTCCGCGTCCGCCTTCATCCTGAGAGAAAGCGTTTCGGCGTCTCTTACGAGTCTTTCCTTTTCCGCCTCGCCTTCTTTGCGCAACATTTTGCGGATCTGCTCGGCCTCCTCCGACAGGCCAGCCAGACGGCCCTGATAATCTCTGACCATCTCGTCGGAGCGCCTTTTGCCTTCATTCGCGTCCCTGACGGCGCTCAGTATATCGTCCCGGCGAGACCGCATCTCACTCCTGGCCCATGGCAGCGCAAAACGCTTCAGCAGGTAGACGAAAATTACAAAGTTAACCAGGGGAAAGATAATCTGGTATATGGAGGCAGCATGCTCATCGCTGCCGGCAGGGGCCGCCCAGGCTTGGGCCAGAAAAAGTAGCGCCCAAATCTTCATCCGATCCTCCGACCCAAAATTTTTTCCGTTATCTGGCGCGCGACTCCTTCGGCCTCTCGCGCCGCAAGCTCTCGCCCTTTCTGCACGTCCCGCCGAATCTCGTCCCGCACTCGCTCAAGCAGCCTCGCGGATTCCTCTCGTGCTTGGGACAAGAGGCGTTCACGCGCCTGGCGTCCCTCGGCCACTATCGCTTCCTTCGCCGCGTTGGCTTCGTCCCAGGCCTTTTTAACTCCGTCTTCATACTGCGCTTTAAGGCGCTCGCCCTCGTCCAATAGAGACGCTGTTTCGGCCTTGACTCCTTCGGTCCGGCGCTCCCTCTCCTCCAGGAGCCCCAGAACGGGCCGGAAGAGAAACCGGGTTAGAACAAGCCACAGTACGAGAAACGCTACAATCTGGATGATAACGGTGTAGTCTAACGCAATCATGAATTAGCGATTAATGCGGCACTTTAAGGTGCCTTGCGTGTCCCCCCAGACAGCAGGCAGTGCTAAGCCTGGGAGATCAGCCTGCCTCCAACAGAATATCTGGAACGGACCTTAGGATGTGGGGATGAGACGAACGGTGAGCCGCAGACTATTTTTCCCGTTCTGTAAATAGCTTCGGGACATCACCCTCAAAGGCTCTCTCACTGCTCGACCTTAACGCGCTTGGGACTTCACCCTTTTCCCTTGCCCCAACCATGGAGCAATGACCATCGAACACCACACCTTCCATGACAATCAACCGCGGCGTCCGGACATTTCCCGACAACCGTGCTGGGCTATCCAGCTCGACCTTTTGTTCGGCTTCCACATCGCCTTCAACGCGACCCCGAATGACCACCACCTGGCCAGAAATTTTTGCCTTAATCTCAGCCTTTTCGCCGATCGTCAACAGACCGTGACACAGGATCTCGCCCTCGACATTGCCGTCGATATTTGCCGCGCCATTGAAGGTTAGCTGTCCATTCACTTTGCTCCCCTGATCGAGCTGCGCGACCAACTCCTCTCGACTGGACGGCAATGGCATTTCTTTTACGGGCGGCAATGGCATCTCCTCTTCAGGCTCAATTTTGGGTTCGACCGCCGTCGATACATCCAGCCGCTCCTCAGAGGCGCCCTTTTTTCCTTCAGCGTTGCGATCAAACCAAGCCATGAGAAAATCGGTTCCCCTTCAGGCTAACCGTGTTTGTCTATAACACTGGACGAAACCAATGTCAAAAGATTAGCGAAACCACGAGTTTGTCATTTTCAATCAACGACTTGGATGCCGCCGCTTGTTTCTAAATTACCTTCGCGTTTAACCAGCGGCCGGAGAACGAGTAGTAGACAAAGAGTGTTATGCGGACGACCATCGAAATCAAGATAGCCCATGGAATTCCATATACACCGAGTCCCGTAAAGCTTGGCAACAGCCATGCCAAGGGGATTTGAAAGCCCCAGAACCCGATTAGGGTGATCAGCAGTGGAGCCATTGTATCCCCCGCAATATTAAACGATTGCTGAAAAACAAAGCTCGGACCCATAAAGATGAAAGCCAGCCCCATGATCTGCAACCAAACGGTGCCGAGGCTTACCAGTTCCGCTTCCTGGTTGAATAGCATCAGGATCGGCGTTGGAAAGCAGATAACCATCACACCAAGCGCCGTATTGAGCAGGCTCCCGTAGATCAAAGCCCAAACCAGAGTCTGTTTCGCCCGGTGAGGATATCCTGCCCCGAGATTCTGGCCGATCAGCGTCCCCGAAGCCTGTCCAAACCCCATGTTACCCGCGTGGGCGAGAACCTCTATGCGTTTAGCGATGGAGTAGGCGGCCAGCGCCACGTTCCCAAAAGGTGCAACAAAAGCGATCAACAGAATCTGCGCGAAGCCGCGCTCCGCTTGCGCAACACAGGCAGGCAAACCGAGTTTCAAAAGACGCCAGCAGAGAGCCAGGTCGATGCGGTACTCGCGCACTCTCAGGTGCAGCCGGGACTCGCCGCGGAACAGGGGAACGTAGGTCATCCAACATCCGACCAGTTGCGCCACGGAGTTGGCCAGGGCCAAACCGGCCAGGCCTAAAGACGGAACTCCAAGCCACCCAAAAACGAAAAAAGGACTCAAGACAATGTGGAGGATCCGAGAAGTCACCACGGCCTTCATAGGGGTCACTGAATCGCCTGCGGACTGTAGTATGGCGGCCCCTGTGATCCGCAGGCCCATTATGCCTACGGCCACAAACTGGACCCGCATGTAGAGAACACCCTCGGCTCGCACCGCATCGCTCACGCCGATGACCTTGAGCAGCCCATTTGTGATGGCCACGCCGGCACTACACAGCACGACTAAATAGACGATGCTTAACGTCAGACCCTGAAGGGCTGCGTGGTTAGCGAGGTCGGTTTTGCCTGCTCCTACCGCTCTGGCAACCATTGCCCTCAGCGCCAGATCCAAACCCCTCCGTATCATCTGAATGAGTTGTGTGTATGTCTGCGCCACGCCAAGCCCGGCTATAGCCACAGCGCCCAGCGATCCTGCCCAAAGCAGATCTGCCAGTTGATCGACCACGCTCAGTGTCGCCTCGATCATCTGTGGCCAGGATAGCAACCATAGATTTCCGGCGATACTTCCCGTAGTGAGATTCCTCGTGAGGTAGGAAGGGCGCCGAGGCTTGCCGCCGCTTTCCTTAAGATTACTGGCTGCCCCGGCCTCAGTACTTTCTGCCGAAGCCGGCCACTCCGGAGCGAGCTCGCGTTTGGGGTCCATTAGGTCTGACATCTATTTGTTCTCAGTCGAGCGGCGTCGTGTGATATTCGCGGCTTCGCAGACTGTTGCTGACAATAGCCGATACTTCAGCCCGTTAAAAGTGCCCAAACTTCCGCCAAACCCCTCGATCGCTCTCCTTGACAAGCAGGGACGAAAGTGATTCTATCTTTTTCTGTTTTCACCTATCCCCGCCGTGAGATGTTTTCTCACCCAAGGGTTCCCGAATTCATCTTTTTTATGCACCTTACAACAGTGGAGGAAGGAAATGGCGAAATTTTTTATTGCCAGCGAGCCTCGAGACTCCGAAAGCAAAGAGACCACCGAAGTCCGCAACCCGGCCACGGGAGAGGTCGTCGACACCGTCCCGAAGGGGACTGTTAATGACATTCGTCGAGCGATTGATGCCGCCTCAGGAGCGTTAAGAAAATGGTCCGAGCTGGCGCCAGCCAAACGGGGCGCGATTCTTCTGGAGGCGGGCCGGCTCGTGCTTCAACAGGAAAAAGAACTGGCCCGTCTGCTCACGCTGGAACAGGGGAAACCGATCCGCGAGTCTATCATGGAGATCCGCCGGTTCGTTCACACTTTGGATCATTACGGCGGCATGGCCAAAAGCCTCCGGACAGGGGCTGTAGTTCTCGACCATGGGCGACACGGTCTTATACTCCGTAAGCCTCTGGGCGTCTGCGGCGCGATTGTCCCGTGGAACTTTCCGGTGTCGCTCATGGGGAACAAACTGGGGCCTGCTCTTCTCGCCGGGAACGCCGTTGTGGTCAAACCGGCGGGGACAACCCCTCTGACCGACATCCGATGCGTAGAACTCATTGACAAAGCCATTCGAGACGGAGGAGGACCCAAGGGAGTTATCAACGTCGTAACCGGCTCCGGAAGCGTTGTGGGTGAAGAGCTGCTGGTCAACCCCACCGTGAGGAAGATCGGTTTTACCGGCGCGACCGATACCGGAAGACGGGTCATGCAGTCAGCAGCCAAAGACTTTAAGCACGTAACTCTGGAGCTCGGAGGCAGCGATCCTATGATTGTCTGTGATGACGCGGATCTCGACCGGGCGGTGAGCGCGGCATCAGTCGGTCGATTCTTCAACTGCGGCCAGGCCTGCCTGGCTATCAAACGGCTCTATCTTTTCGACAATATCGCGGACGCTTTCATTGAAAAACTGGCTGAGAAAGCCAAGAAGATACGAATCGGGAGCGGCCTTAAACCTGAAACTCTTTTGGGTCCCCTGCACACCGCCGAACAAAGAAGGGAGGTGGAGGAGCAGGTTGAGGATGCCGTCAAGCGGGGGGCGAAGGTTGTTTGTGGCGCCCAACGGCCCAAAGGGGATGACTACGATAAAGGATTCTTCCTCTCGCCGACGCTTGTCACCGACGTGGATCCGGGCTCCCGGCTTTTGCAGGAAGAAGTCTTTGGGCCGGCCCTCCCAATCGTCCGGGTTAAGGATCTGGAGCAGGCTATCGAGCAGGCAAACAACTCCATCTTCGGTCTAGGTTCATCGGTCTGGACACGGGACCTCAATAGGGCCATGGTCGCTGCCGAGCAAATTGAAGCCGGGTATACCTGGATCAACTCGGC
>JACQUW010000135.1 GCA_016210115.1 Deltaproteobacteria bacterium
CAGCGGCGTGCCTACGGACTGCGAGACGAGGAGTACCTGCCGCCTGAAAATACTTACTTGTATGTTGCCGCAACTGTAAGATGCTCAAAAATCACCCACACGACTTCACGAAGAGCCTTTTAGATTTATCCCGTTCGCCCTGAGGCTCTCGAAGGGCGAACGTGGAGTTTTTCAACAGGCCATGAAGAAGTCGACACGTTTCATCCTTGGATGGGCATGCGTTTTACTTGCGTCGTCGGCTCACGCGGCCCAGCCTCTCTATGCCGGAAAGACTTTGACGATTCTGGTCGGCTATCCGCCCGGCGGCGGCTATGCCGCCTATGCCCAGGTTATTTCAAAACATTTAGGCAAGCACATTCCTGGAAATCCCACGGTCATCGTCCAGCACATGCCCGGTGGGGGAAGCATCGTTGCCGCCAATTACCTCTTTAGCCGTGCCAAGCCTGATGGCCTGACGATTGGATCCGTCAACATGTTCAACATGTATTCCAGTTTTGTGGGCAAGAGCGAAGGTGTCTTTTTTGATTTAGCCAAGTGGAACTACATTGGAAACACGAGGTCGGGAATCCCGATTTTCCTCATGCGCTCAGATTCCTACCCGAGCTTTGAGGCGATCAAAAACGCCCAGCGGCCTCTCCGCCTGGGTCACGCGAGAAAAGGCGACGGCCACCATCTATTTGCGGTGGTTGTAGAAGAGGGACTCGGCGTCAAGTTCAACCACATTTTCGGCTATGGCGGAGGAGGTGAGATCGACCTTGGGCTGGAAAGAGGAGAGTTGGACGGCAGGGCAGCCAATTTAAACAGCTATCTGGTTTCGAAACCGGATTGGATCAAGAGGCGTTTCGTTACGATACTTCTTCAAGGGGGGATTGCCGATAGCACGGGCAAGATCATCAGAGATCCTAGAATTTCCAGCGTCCCGACCGTCATGGAGACGTTTTCGAAACCGAGAATAAGGCAGTTGATGGACTTCACGTCGATTGGCGAGTTGCTATCGGGCGTCTATCTGGCGCCGCCAAAAATAGCCGAGGAGAATCTCAGGATCCTGCGCGAGGGTTTTTTGAAAACGCTCAATGACCCCGCTTTTCTCGCGGACGCGGAGCGGTCAAACCTGGAGATTTCGCCGATGGGAGCTAAGCAAGTCGAGGAAATCGTCAGGCGCGCTCTCAAAGTCCCTCCTGAGTTAATCGACTGGATAAACACGCTTCGGAAGTAGCGCCAATGCTGGAGACATTCTGGGCAAGCCTATTTGCTGTCTTGAGTTGGCCCGCTTTCGGCTTGCTTCTCCTGGGGACCTTTATTGGATTTTGGATTGGACTCCTGCCCGGAATAGGCGTTGTCGCCACGCTTTCCATTCTTCTGCCTTTCACGTTCGGGATGGACCCAATTAAGGCTATGGCTTTGCTGATTGCGGTTCATGCCGTCGGCGCGACCACGGGTGATATTACGTCCATTCTTTTTGGAGTCCCCGGTGAAGGAAGCGCCGCCGCCACTATTCTCGATGGCCATCCCATGGCCAAAAAGGGGGAGGCAGGCCGGGCGCTGGGCGCGGCTCTTGGAAGCTCCTTGGCCGGCGGTTTGATTGGCGCTTTTGCGTTGGCTGTGTCAGTGCCTGTTCTCCGCCCCTTCGTACTGACGTTTACGGCAGCGGAACTTTTTGCGCTGATTGTTCTCGGCCTCGTATTCATCGCGTCACTGACGGGCACTGTTTGGACGAGAGGAGTCTTGATGGCGGGGGCCGGATTGATCTTGTCCACCGTCGGTCTGGACCCGAACTCCAGCATCCCACGCTACACGGTCGGACAGCCTTATCTTTGGGAGGGACTTCCTCTGGCTCCGGTCGCTATAGGCCTTTTTGCCATTCCTGAAATCGTCGATTTGGCCGTGAGGGGGACCAGTATCGCCGGTGGTAACGTGAAGGTAACTGGCGGTGTTCTTGAAGGGTTCAAAGATACATTTCGGCACTGGGGGATAACGCTCCGGTGCAGCTTGATCGGGACGTTTATCGGCATCATCCCCGGTCTCGGCGGATCGGTCGCTCAATGGGTGGCGTACGGCCATGCCGTGCAGAGCTCCAAAAATAGAAGCGAATTCGGCAAGGGCGATGTGCGTGGTGTGCTGGGACCGGGCGCGGCGACTAATTCGAAAGAAGGAGGCGACATTATCCCCACGGTGGGCTTCGGTGTTCCCGGCAGCGGGGGGATGGCGATCATGCTCGGCGGCTTCTTGACGCTTGGCCTGATTCCCGGTCCCGACATGCTGACAAAGAATCTGGATGTGGTCTTCTCGATGGTCTGGACCCTGGTCATCGCAAATATCATTGTTACGGTGGCTTGTGTTTGCTTCCTCGACAAAATAGCCAGACTGACTCAAATCCGGGGCGCCATCATCATTCCTTGCATTGTGTTTCTGGTCTTCATGGGCGCTTTTTCCGCCAACAATGATTTCCTGGATCTGGTTGTGATGATTCTGTTTGGATTCATTGGCTACGTTGCTGTTTCGCTGGATTGGCCTCGACCGCCTCTGGTATTAGGTTTGGTTTTGGGACGCCTGGCTGAGAAGTATCTCTATATTTCCGTCGGCGCGTTTGGTGTGTCATTTTTGCTGCGCCCGTTGGTGGTTCTGATTCTTCTTTTGGCAAGCGGAGCGATCGTATACTCAGCCGTAAGGGGCAAGAGGTCCGCTCATGATTTGAGGGATCAAGACTAAGCAAAGATAATTAAATTGGCTTGGATTTTAGAGTGAGAAATCGGGATACAAATTACTCGCGCAAAGACGCAAAGTGCGCCAAGTTCGGACAAGCGCATTCCATTCACGTTTCACCTTTCACGTTTCACGATTCGGATCAGGAGGCTTGATGAAAACAATCGCTAACCGTCTGGCAGAGCTGGTAACAGCAATTCGCTTCGAGAGCCTGCCGCAGGAGGTCATACGAGAAACAAAGCGCCGGGTCTTAGATGCCCTGGGCTGCGCGTTGGGCGGTTTTCAGGGAGAGCCCAGCGCGATTATGCGGAGCGTGGCGGCAGATCTGGGAGGTCAGCCGCAGTCGACGATCTGGGGTTCCGGGCGGCAGACATCCTGTGACAGGGCGACACTGATCAATTCGACAATGCTGCGGTACCTGGATTACATGGACTCTCACGCGGGTTCCGACGCCTGCCACCCCTGCTTTAACGTTCCTGCTTGTGTGGCCGTTGCTGAGCGCGCCGGCGCCAGCGGCCAAGCTCTCATCGCTGCTATTGTCGCCGGCTATGAAGTCCAGATCCGTTACCAGGAAGCCTGTAAGATCGGATCCCGGGGATGGTTTGGCGGGACTTATCTGGAATTTTCCGTTCCTTTGGCTGTCGGTAAGCTTCTTGGTCTTGATGTTGAGCAGTTGACGAACGCTGTCGGTATCGCTGCAAGTCACGCAAACAGCTTGAACGCGGTCAGTGTGGGAAGCATTCCTGCGAGCAAGAGTGTGGCGGATGGGATGGTGGCTTCGACCGGAGTGATGGCGGCTCTCATGGCTCGCAGCGGCTTAACCGGTCCAACGGACGTTATCGAGAGCCCGGGCGGATTTGAAAAATCTGTGGCCGGGCGCATCGATTATGAGCGTCTATTAGCGCCGTTAGGTCACTACAAGATCATGGAAGTGAATACCAAGTGGTTCAACACCGTCCGCACGGCGCAAACTGCCGTGACCAGCGCGTTTGGGTTGCTTGAGAAGCACGGCCTCGCGTGGCGCGATGTGGAGGCCATCACTATCTTTCTCCCAACAGGAGAACACGTGGGGCACGACGGTATTTGGAACAGTGTCTCGAGGCTAAGACCTCAGACCCGAGACAGCGCCAATCACAGTGTTGTTTTCAGTTTGGCTGCGGCGCTGGTGGATGGAGAACTCGGTCCCGCGCAGTATGCGGATGCGAAGCTTTCTGACCCGGATATTCTTTCTCTCGTCGATCGGACCACACTCCGACCGGATTCTTCCCTTGATCGTCACTGGCCTGAAGCGGCCGTAAGCCGCGTGGTTCTGAAAACGAACCGGGGGCAGAATTATGAAGCCACCACTCTTTATCCGCCCGGACACCACAAAAATCGCGTTACCGCCGAGCAGATGCAGCAAAAGTTTGCCCGGCTCGCAAGCCAGGTGCTCAATCAGCAGCAAAGCGACGCCGTTATTCAAGCAGTGGATCGGCTGGATGAGCTTAAATCAGTCAAAGAGCTCACGCTTCAGCTCACCGGGGAGGTCTGAGAGCGTCTCGGAAGCGAGAAGCTTTATCACAACCGCGAAGGAAAAGAGCCGGTCTTTTGAAATCCATCTACCAACTGATATTGAATTTCTTAGTCGTTGTCTTCTTCGGAGTCTGCCTGTGGCAAGCGACAGGATGGCCCATGCAGGCGAAGTTCTTTCCTTTAACGATCCTGATCCCGATGCTGGGCGTCGGCTTTTTAAATGCCGCGTATGAGCTGCGATCGTTGTGCGGCAAAAAACACCTGTTCAATGGCAGCGCGCGCGCCGTTCAGTTTAGCCAGCCCGATGATGAGAGGCATCCCCTAAGACGGACAATCGCTGCTTTCTCATGGATCATAGGTTTCTTTGGCGGTATTTGGTTGCTGGGATTTTCAGTTTCCATTCCGCTGTTCCTGTTCTTGTACATCAAGGTCTATTCAGGCGAGGGATGGGCGCTATCACTAACTCTGGCTTGTGCAGCCTGGCTCTTGTACTTCGGCTTGTTTGACCGGCTGTTGCATTTGCCCTTTCCTGACGGGATGATCTTTAGTTTGATCGGCTGATTTGAGGCCATCCTATTCCTCCCGGTCCCTTAAGTCTGCGAAATCCAGAACGGAACTCTCCGCGCGGCCTCCTCCAAAACCTGCTCGTCGCTTTTGCCGGAGCTTTTCAGCATGTGAAATGAGTGGTCGCCGCCTTCGATGACAAAAAGCTCCGCGCGGTTGCCCAGCCGATAGCACAGCGGCCTGAGAAGCTTCAGATCCGCCAGTGCGTCGCGGGAACCCTGCAGGAAGAGCATCGGGACCGTGACCTCAAAAAGATGGCTCGCTCTTTCGTTTGAGGGTTTCCCCGCCGCGTGCAGCGGGAAGCCGAACAAAACCAGACCACGCACACTTTCCAAAGGAGCCTTGGCCGCGGCGAGAGACGTCATTCTTCCACCCATCGATTTGCCGCCCGCAAAAAGCGGAAGATCCTCGGCGTGCTCCTTTGCGGCCGCGACAGAGCAGCGCACAGTCGTGGTGAGGACGGTCTCGGGGTCCGGCCGTTTGATTCCCTTTTCCATGTACGGGAACTGATACCGCAGGGTCGCAATCCCAAAGTTGGCCAGCTTTTGAGAGATCTCTTCCATGAATTTATGGCGCATGCCGGCTCCGGCGCCATGCGCCAAAACCAGCAGCGCCCGAGCGTCCTCAGGCCTGATGAGCAGACCGGAGACTTTCCCTTTCTCGCCGGCTTCGAAGTGAACTTCTTCGGCTAATCGATTACTCAACGCCCGTCACCGTGATGACTTGCATGCCCGCAGTCTCTAAGAAACTCAGCCCGACAAGGCTCCGGCCATGTGACCTGATTCCGAACTGCAAAGCTTCCGCAGCACATTCGTCAGCTCCGGGATGATCTCTTCCATTGTCTTACCCTTGGGCGCGAAAGAGACACGGCCATCGGGAGCCAGACGGTAGCGACTCTTGTCCTTCCCGATTAGCTCCATCACGCGCTCCACTTGGATCTGCGATTGGGAGTGGAAGAGGAGCGAGATTTTGCCTTCATGATAAGTGACCCGTTCCACCAGGTGATCTTTGAGGACGCGGCGGAGATGCATGACCAGGAAGAGATTTTTTACCTCTTCAGAAAAAGGCCCGAAGCGGTCCTGGATCTCCTCCCCGAGCGTCTCCAGCTCGCTAACATCGTCGACGCTCGCCATCCGTTTGTAAAAAAGCAGCCTCTGGTTGGCGTCGGGCATGTAAGTTTCGGGGAAATAGGCGGGAATTTCGATCTTGATTTCAGGTTCCACTTCCGGCTGGATCTCCTCGCCTTTCAACTCTTTGATTGCCTTCTCCATCATCTCCGTGTAGAGCTCAAAGCCGACGGTCGCAATATGGCCGGACTGCTGCTCGCCCAACAAGTTCCCCGCGCCGCGGATCTCAAGGTCATGCAGCGCAAGCTTGAAACCGCCGCCGAGCTCGTCCAGTTCCTGGAGCGCTTTGAGTCTTCTTTCGGCGTCTCGCGTGATCAACTTCTCGCCAGGGATGAGTAGATAAGCATACGCCCGCCGGTGCGAGCGGCCCACCCGGCCGCGCAGTTGGTAAAGCTGCGCCACGCCAAATTGGTCGGCGCGGTTGATGATGATCGTGTTGGCGTTGGGAAAATCGAGGCCTGATTCAATGATGGCGGAACAGACGAGCACCTGCGTCCGATTATCAAAAAAATCCAGCATGACCTTTTCCAGCTCCCGCGGCCGCATCTGCCCATGGGCGATTGCGACCTTCGCCTCCGGTACCAAATCGGCAATCTTTTGTCCGATCCGGGAAATGGTCTCAACCCGATTGTGCAAAAAGAAGACCTGGCCGCCCCGCTCAATCTCGCGCAGCACCGCGTCGCGGATCACGCGTTCGTCATAGCGCGTGATATAGGTTTGTATGGCGAGCCGGTTCAGGGGCGGGCTCTCGATGATGCTCATGTCGCGAATGGCAACCAGGGACATGTGAAGAGTGCGCGGGATCGGTGTGGCAGTGAGACTTAGAACGTCCACTTGGTTGCGAAGTTTTTTTAACTTCTCTTTATGGACCACGCCGAAGCGGTGCTCTTCGTCAATCACGACCAGGCCGAGATCCTTGAACTGGACATCTTTTTGCAGCAGCCGGTGGGTTCCGATAACGATGTCCACGAGTCCTTTGGCCGTCTCCTGGAGCACCCGCTGGTTCTCTTTAGAGGTGAGAAAGCGGCTCAGCATCTCTATTCTAACGGGATAGTTCCGAAAACGACGGCGAAACGTTTGCAGGTGTTGTTCGGCCAAAATGGTCGTCGGCACCAAGACCGCCACCTGCTTTCCATCGTTCACCGCGAGAAATGCGGCCCGGATCGCCACCTCGGTTTTGCCATAGCCGACATCGCCGCAGATCAACCGGTCCATCGGCTTTCTGTTCTGCATGTCGCTCAAGGTTTCCTCGATCGCCCGCTCCTGGTCTTCGGTCTCCTCGAAATCAAAAGACGCCTCGAACTCGCGGTACAGCGGGTCCGGAGGAGAAAAGGTATGCCCCTGGTAGACCTCGCGCGCCGCGTAGAGTCCCACCAGCTCTTCCGCCATGGCGAGGACGGACTTCCGGGTTTTCGCTTTGACTTTCTCCCAGGAGGTGCCGCCCAGGCGGTCGAGAGACGGCTGCGCGCCGTCGCCGCCGATATATTTCTGGACCAGGTTAATCCGGTCCACGGGGAGATAAAGCCGATCGCCGCCGTCGTATTCCAGGTGAAGGAACTCCCCCTCGCACCCGGCGACTTGCAGAAATTTTAATCCCCGATAGATGCCGATTCCATGATCCAGGTGGACTACATAATTGTCCTGCTTGAGCTCGCTGAGGCTCGTGATGAAGTGACTGGGATGAGTTTTCCTTGAGCTCGTTCCCTGTCTTCTCTTGGTGGCGAAAATCTCGTCGGAAGTGATGAAGACCAGACGCTCATCCGGCAGGCGAAAACCCTGAGAGAGCTCTCCTACCAAAATGGCGCGTAACGGGGCCCCATTGCCTTCCACAAGGGGGATTTCGTCCACGAGAGCCAATTCAGCCCCATAATGGGCCAGGAGTTCCTTTAGGCGGTTCGCGTCCGCTTTGGTCGGAGCGACGAAATAGATCGTTTCGCGATCCCATTCTTTGAGACGGTTCGCCAGCGGCGCGAGAGAAGGCTCTCTGCTCGTATGCGAAGCTATTTCGCTTCGAAGATCTATATTGAGATAGGATTTTAAGGAAAGAAACGCCCCCGGCGACTTCCCTTCGGGCGGAATCACATCGAGGGATTCACCGCGGACCAGTTGGAACCGCGCGATAGCGTTCCGCCAATCACTCCCGGCCAGATACAGACTCTCAACCGGCGGGCTGAAACGCCCCTCCTCCCTCGCCTTTGCGCCTCTTTCCCACGTCAGGCGATCGAAGCGATCGACCTCTGTCTCGACATGGGCGGCTTCATCGAGCCAGACAAGGGTCTCCGGCGGGAAGTAGGAAAAGGCGGCCGTGAGAGCCGGATAAAAATAGGGCACCAAAAACTCCATTCCAGGAAACGGAATCCCCTCGGCGACTGCGTCCAATATGGAGTTTTTTTCCGTTCTTCCCAGCTCGAGCTCTTCGGCTCTTTTCTCGATCTCTCTCTTTCTCTCCGGACTCAGCCCGCGCTTCAATGCGAATTCTTTCATGGGCAGGAGCAGCAGTTCCTGGAGATCATCTTTGGAGCGCTGAGTCGAAGGATCGAAAATCCGGATCGATTCCAACCTTTGGTCGCACAATTCTAGACGGAGAGGGAATTCGTACGAGGGAGGGAAAAGGTCAATGATACCGCCGCGGACGCCGAAATCCCCGCGCTCTTCTACCAGCGGCACATTCTGGAAGCCCCAGGAGGTAAGATGGTCCAGCAGTTTCTCCCGATCGATCTCCTGACCCGCCACGATGTACTGATAGGCGCCTTGAAGCTCCTCTTTGGGAATGACCTTTTGCATCAAAGCAGCCGGTGTAGAAACGAGGATCGGCGCTTTGCCTTCCAGCAGGATAAAAAGCCCTTCCAGCCGCGCCGCGACGCTGTCCGGGTGCGGAGAGAGCTTTTCGAAAGGTAGAATTTCCCAGGACGGAAAGAGATGAAGCCGCTTCTGAAGCGGCGAGAGGTCCCGGTTTTCCCGGAGAAAAAAGGCGAGGTCGCAAAAGAGATCCTCGGCCTCGCGCAGGCTCGGCGCAATGATCAGAAGCGGGCCTTTTTTCTGTTGCGCTATGAGAGAGAGAAAATATGCCCGGGCGCCTCCTTTAAGGCCATGGACCCGCTTTTCTCCTTCCCATTTTTCCAGAAAAAAAGGCCTGATCTTTTTTAGTATGTTTAAATCGCCCATTAGAAAAAGAAAAAACGCTGCAGCCGGATTTTGGGAATTCCAGCTTCTGTCCCTCCGCCTGCAGCCTCAGTCTCATTGGCCCACGCCTCCATGGAATTGATCAAGTCCTTGACCCTGACCGCCAGATACGTGGGCTGGTAGTTTTCGAGCCGGATGAGCGCCTGCCGAACCATGCGCACCGCTCCTTTGGTTTCGCCAAAATCGCAGTACAGCCTGCATGCCGTGGCGAGCTGGATCATCCCCTCGATAAAAGGCTTGTGTATGTCCTCGGTGGCGCAATAAAAATCCTCCAATAACTCATGCGCCTTAAAAAAATGCCTGTCGTTAAACAGACGAACACCTTCTCGCAGCCGAGCATCCATGGTGAACATGCAGAAATCAAGTTAACAACTTCGGCCCAAGGGCTCAAGCCCGCGGCTGATCCGCCTCTGGCGGAAATAGAGGTTTAATTCGTTCAAACAGTTCCGATCGTTCAAACGCTTTGAACGCCTTAAACGGCTTGAACGTTTTGAACCGCGGTTGGTAGCTGGCCAACTCACCCCTCGATCGACAGAGTGTCGGAGATTTTCCTGGAAGCATGAATGTTCCGGGCTAGGTGTTGCCCGGCACGGAGGGCGCTTTGAGGTTGTGTTTTTCGATTCGGTACCGCAGTGTCTCGCGCGAGAGACCGAGTAGCTGGGCAGCCTTGGTGCGATTCCATCCGGTTTGCAGGAGGACCCGCTCAATGATGGTTCTCTCAAGCTCTTCCAACACAATGCCTTTGGACAGGTCGATAGTAAGAAGCGCATCGCCCGAGCCCGCCGGGACGTCCCGCCCAGGCGCGGGAGGAGGAGCTAAACCGAGATCCTCGGTATTTATGGTCTGGCCCGCCTTAAGGAGAACCGCCCGTTCAATCACGTTGCTCAGTTCCCGGACGTTGCCCGGCCAGTTGTAACCCGCGATAGCCATTTTTGCCGTTTCACTCAGTTGTTTACCGCCCCGGTTATAGCGTCTCGCATGGAGCCTGACGAAGTGCTCCGCGAGGCGGACGGGATCGCCGTTACGCTGACGCAGCGGGGGGAGATGGATTGTCAGCACCTTAAGCCGGTAGTAGAGATCTTCGCGGAATGCTCGCTCCCGGATCGCCTGCTCGAGCGGCTGATTTGTGGCCGCTATCAGCATCACGTCGAATTGGCGGCTCCGGATGCTCCCAAGGCGCCGCACCGACTTCTCTTCGATCGCCTTTAGGAGCTTGCCCTGAAGATTCAAGTCCATGGACCCGATCTCGTCGAGGAAGAGTGTGCCGCGGTCCGCAGCTTCGAACAGCCCGATCTTTTGACCCTTGGCATCGGTGAACGCCCCTTTTTCATAGCCGAAGAGTTCGGCTTCAAGTAGATTCAGCGGTATGGCGGCGCAGTTGATCTCGACGAACGGCCCGTTGGACCTTGGGCTGTGGGCGTGAATCGCGCGCGCGACGAGTTCCTTGCCGGTTCCGGTCTCGCCGGTAATGAGAACCGCCGGCGCCTCCCTTCCGGAGATGGCTTCGATGGACGCGATCTGACTGATCAGATTCCGTAATTGACGCATCGGCTCGGACTCCCCGACGATCTCGCACGAGAGGTTGTCTTTGTCCATCCGCGAGCGGAGGTAGTTGAGCTCATGGAGACGGCGCACGGACTCCAGAGCTTTCTCCACGACCAGGCGGAGCTCCTCGAGATCAATGGGTTTGCTGATGTAGTCCAAAGCGCCAAGTTTCATGGCCTCCACAGCTCCTTCGACCGAGCCATAAGCCGTCATCATGATCACTTCCACTTCCGGATGATCTTCCTTGATCTTACGCAGGACCTTCAGTCCATCCATCCGCGGCAGACGATAGTCCAAAAGCACTATGTCAGGCGGGTCTTCCTCGATCGTTTTCAGGGCTTGCTCGCCCGTTGTGTTGACGTTCACGAGATAACGGTGACGGGCGAGAAAATCCGCAATGGCTCTTGCCAAAACCTGTTCGTCGTCGATGATCAGGATATTGCTAAACATCTCGTCCCTAATGCGCGGTTGAAACCGGGAATGTAATCTGCACGCGCGTCCCGCGCCTCGATCCCGCCCCGATCAAGATAACTCCTCCGTTTCTCTCGACGAATTTTTTTGCCAGCGGCAAGCCGATCCCTGTTCCATGCGGTTTCGTGGTGAAAAAAGGCTCGAATACCCGCTCCCGGTTTTCCAAAGGAATTCCCTCGCCGGTGTCCTCGATCGCCAAAAGCACCGTCTGTGAGCTATTTTTAGACGGGACTGTTTTGCTGCTGATCGTGACGGTACCACCGGGCGGAGTCGCTTCTAGCGCGTTAACGAGAAGCCCCTGAACGACCTGCTCGATGTGAACGGGATCAACAGCGATTTCCGGCAGCTTCGGATCCAGCTGCCAGACCGGCTTGACCCCGGCCTCTTGAAATCGAGCACTCAAGGCCTGCGCCGTATCCTGAAGAATGCCGTTGACGTTCACCGTCGACGGACGGGGTTCGAGCGGACGTGCAAAGTTCAAAAGACCACGGATCCTTTTTTGCACGCGATCCACTTCCCGAATGATGTTGGATAGATTCTCTATATTCCTCTGACCGTAATCGCAGTTGTTTCTTTCCTCGCATTCGATCTTCGCCACCTGGGCAGCCGCTCGAATGGAGGCGATTGGATTCCCGATTCCATGGGCAACCGCCGCCGCCATTTCACCGATAGCGGCCATCCGTTGCGACGCGTTCAGTTCGGACTGCATGGCCAGGAGATTCTTCTGCTGCTCATCGAGTCTTTTCGCCGCCTGCCGCACGATGGCAAACAGGGAAAGATACAGCAACAGGCCGCCCCCTGCGGTTACCGCAAGAACCGCCATCCGCGCGCGCTGGATATCCCGGAAAAGCGCTTCGGCGGACTTGTAGGTTTCGATGACCCCAACGATCTCGATTCCATCTTCCGCGAAGACCGGAACGTACACTTCAACCAGCCTTTGAAAAGAAGCCCGCTCGAAAATGTTTTCCCGCTTGGCCACCGAGCTGAGATCGGCGACAACTTTGCCCTGGAGCGCTTGCTGCAGCTCATCGTTGTTGCTAAAGGCGGTTCCCGCCAACCGCTCTTCGTCAGACCAGACGATCACACCGCGCGAGTTGTACACTTTGATTCTCACAATATCCGGCATCGCGGTAATTCGGCGCCGGAGCTTTTCAAACTTTTCCGCTACGGCGCTCAAGTCGCGCACGTTAAAGTCCTCCGCGGTCACCGATTGTCTCGTCTCGGTGCGAATGAATTTGGCCGTCGTCTCCCATTCCCGGTCCAGTGTCTCCTTAGTGAGATAATGAGAAACGGTGAGCCACAGAGCGACTGTTAAAATGCTGATAGAGACAAGGCTTAAAAGGGCAAATCGCCTGGTGAGATTGAATTTCCTGGCAGTCGTATTAGCGAGGGCTGGCATGGTTTGTCGGGTTGAGGTTGTAGGAAAGCCCAGACGGTTGAATTACTGCTATCATTTCCCAAAAAGCGGGTCAATTAGAGAGTCCTCTCCGGCCTTTCTCCGCTGATCCGCACGGCCAGGCAAAGCTTGGGCGACTCTCAAAAAGAAGAAGGAGCCTGAGATCTCCCGGGCTCCCTCCATTTCCGGCGTTCGGGATAAGGGTCAGAAGCTCCCTTCGAGGACGACCGTGTTGCCGTCAACCACAACGACCGGGCCGATACTGCAGACCGGATTCACGCCGGCCGGCAAGACCTTGCCGTTGTTGTTATTCACTTCGAGCTCGCCGTCGCCAAGAGAAATCGTGATCGTTCCGACCGGCAAATTGTTAGCGAAAACTACGAACGTCGCGCCGTCCTCAACAGCTGCGTCCATAGAGACCTTGAACCGCTGCTGCGCCCCTCTCTTCCTGACCTCGGCGGTGCCGCTGATATCCAAGGCCGCGCCGGCCGCTGTCGCCGTTAAGGCGATCTTCTTCTGGCAATTGGCCGAAGCTACGGCGAGCTTCGGCGCTTTCTTGGCGTTTGCGAGACCAACCACCGAAAAGAGCAAAGCCGCCCCTGCAAAACTCGCGAGAAATTTTCTACTCATTACCGATAACCTCCCTTTTTTTGGTTTTTACTGCGCTGTCTATTGATTACGGAATGACCGGGCTCATCAGAAATGCCGCAGGCTGTCCATTGTGCAATCCGTTTCCGACGATCTGGCCGAGATCATTGATCGCGGAGGCGCTTGTGAGCGTCCAACCGTCGCCGGTCAGAGGATCGAGAAGGGACTGGAGTTCGAATACTCCGCCATCCCGCCAAATAACCAGGCGGCGGGGGCCGACGTTCCAGGTGCCCTGCGTGCCGTACGCGCTCGATCCTAGAATATGGCCGCGATTGTTGATGGCGCCTGCGGAGCCGTAGTTGTCGCCGGGTAGCAACGGAAGTTCGACCGGAGTATGCGCGCCGTCATTGTCCCAAAGCACCGGCCGACTGCCGAACGGCGGATGGCTCTCGCCGACCGCCTGCCCAAAATCGTTCATGCCCCAGGCGATGCTCGTCCAATCGCCTGGCACCGGCTCAAGCAGCGAGAGCGTGTGATTCGCGTCATTGTTCCAGAACGCGCCCATCTGACCGAACAGCGAGTTCTGCACCCAGCCCACCACCTGAATGTCCTGGTTGGCGCCGGTTGCGTAACCATACCTCGATTTCGAGTCGCCTCCCGGATAAGGCTCGAGGCTGATACGGCGAAACCGTCCCGGTTTGGTTGCCTCTTCGGTCCAGATGACCGCGCTCCACGAACTCGCGTTCCCGAATCCTTTGGAATAGTCCCCGACGATGATGCCGTTGTCGTTGATATAAATGGCCCGGGCATTGCCGCCGCTGGCGTCGATATCAATGACGGTTCCGTTACGGTACAGCGTCGGATGCGGCCGGAAGTCTCCGGTGTCGCCTTCGCCGACGACGACGCCCTGTGAATTGATCGCGTGCGCCTGGCTGTAGTTCGCCCTGGGCAGCTTGCCGAGGCTGGTCATCACGCCGTTCCGCCAAACGAAGGCCACCTCATTAAAGGAACCACTGGAACAGTGGCCGACCACTTCCCCGTTGTCATTTATGGCGGAGGCCACGCACGTCGCGCCCGGCTGCGTGCCCAGGTCCGTGATGCTGTAGGTTGTTTGCGCTGTGGCCGCAGGGTTCCAGAACAAAGCTGCGCAGGTTGAAACCAATAGTGCGGCGAACCACGGGCCGATATTTCCGAGACCGCCGAGTTTTCGAATCGTTTTAATAGCCATCTTCACTCCTTTTGTACGAACTGATTCGGCATAGAGCAACGCATATGCCAGCTTGCCGGTTCAATTGTCCTTGCTTAGCGGAAAGCGTTTGGATCCAAGCGGTTACAGCGTCCGCGCGTCGGCGGGAGAGACGGCTTAACGGCTCGCGTCACGATCAATGTGGGCATTTCCACCGGAAAATTTGCCCTCGCGGGCATTTGAACGGCTCAGTGGAGTGCCGTTAACCGCATGCATTCTTTTCTTATAAGTCGGCTTCACGAGAAGCTTTCGCACTCAATTGACTAACAGAAGAGAAGGGTGATAAACGAGCTGAAGATGCGGAAAGGAAGGTTCGAACATTCCTATGGAACAGCACTTGACAACGGACATAGCCATTATCGGATCGGGCGGGGCGGGACTGGCCGCGGCCATTGAGGCGCGCGAGGCCGGCGCTCACGTGATCATTATGGAGCAGGCGGAGACGCTCGGAGGCGCCTCGATTATCTCCGGCGGGGGCTGTTTGATTGTCGGAAGCCCGCTGCAAGAGGGACGTGGAATACACGATACGCCCGATGAGGCTTTCGAGGATTGGGTAAAGTGGGGGCAGGGCTCGGCGGATGAAAAGTGGGCGCGCTTCTATATCGAGCATACGCTCCATGACCTCTACTTTTGGGCTGAGGCCCTGGGTGTCAAATGGGTCGATTTACACCATCAAGAGGGGAACCGCGTTCCTCGCTGGCACAAGCCCGATAATAATGGCCTTGGACTTACGACTGCTTTAATCGCTGCGGCTCGGAGCAAAGGGATTGCGGCGATTCTCACCTCCACGGAGGCTACCAAAATCCTCACGCAGGATGGCCGGGTCTGTGGAGTGAAAGGTGTCGATAGCAAGAGCGGTGATATCGTCGAGATTCACAGCAAGGCGCTTTTGGTCGCCGCGGGAGGATTCAACTCGAACCTCGACATGATTCGCCAGGTGAGACCCGATTTAAATCGCGTCAAAATTATGGAAGGCTCAGGGAGAGGAGCGCAGGGCAAAGGACACAAGCTCGTGCAGGAGGTTGGCGGCTATCTTACCCATATGGAAAACATCTGGTTTTACGTTTATGCAACTCCGGATTATCGTGAACCCCAAGACAAAAGGGGATTGGTGTTTCGGAGAACTCCAGGGTACATCTGGGTGAATCAGCAGGGAAGGCGGTTTCACGATGAGTCGCGGAGCGGCGGCGCTTCGGCGACACCCGCTCTCATGGCGCAAGATCCGCCCCACGCCTGGGCGGTGCTGGATGCTTCCATGGCCGCCACGATAGAGATCGCCGATCCTTACTATCGAGAGGGTGATAAAATCCTGCGCCAAAGAGTGCAGGATCTGCTGGACAACTCGCCTTACATTCGCAAGGCCGGCTCCCTTGCCGAGCTGGCGCGGAAGATGGAGGTCGATGCGTCGGCTTTTCTCGCAACCGTCGAGAAATATAACCGAGCATGCGAGAGCGGGGCGGAAAGGGAGCCTGAATTCGGTAAGCTTCTGGCTCACTCCAAGAGATTTGACGAGCCGCCTTTTTACGGGATTCAGCTTTTCCCCCTGGCGCGAAAAAACTTTGGCGGCATCAAGACAGATTTCAAATGCCGGGTGCTTAACAAACACTTTCAGCCCATTCCGGGGCTGTACGCCGCGGGTGAAGCTGCAGGTATGGCGGGAGGTCACATCAATGGGCGTGCCGGTCTCGAGGGAACGATGCTCGGCCCCTCGATTGTCAGCGGCCGGGTGGCCGGCGGCTGGGCGGCGGCCGAGGCCGGCTTCGGACCCGGCTTTGTCGGCAAGCCAAACCGCGACTCGATCCAAGTTTAAAATTGAGCTTTTCGCCAATGACTGATTCGCCGAAGACCGCTTCAGCTCAGCAGAGATTTCGTGGCTACTGCGCGCTGTGCACGGCTC
>JACQUW010000146.1 GCA_016210115.1 Deltaproteobacteria bacterium
AGATAGAGGTCACCCACAAGAACCTGCACTCGCGGTGCGACTGGAACATCTGGGAGGGCTGGAAGTTCCGGGGTTGGCCCACCCATACGATCCTGCGCGGTGAAGTCGTCTACCAAGAAGGCCGCTTCCGGGCCGAGCCTGGTGTCGGCAAATTCATCCCCAGGACGGCGAGCAAATAGCAGCCTAATTCCACCACACTAGATTCCCCGCTTCCGCGGGAATGATAAGAACAAACCAGCGATTGACGAATGATTTCCGGGACAGAATACTACCCTCTGAACAGGCGCCCCAGCGCGGTGAGTTTATTTTTCCAGCCAGACCGGAAAAGCAGAGTCAATCCGCTTCGGAGCGCAGACGTCTTTCGGTGGCTGTTGGGGAACCACGTCGGCTCGCTTTTCAATCCGAGCCGGTCGATGACGATGGTTTTTTGCCGGCAGTATTTGCGGATGCCTTCGGCGCCGTGACGCCGGCCGAAGCCGCTGCTTTTAATCCCTCCCATTGGCACGTCGAGAATCACGAAATTGACGAGGCTATCGTTGATGCAGACCGAACCGGTCTCGAGTTTTTGGGCAAGCTTCCAGCCGGTCTCTTTATCCCGGGTGAAGACGCTGCTGTCGAGACCATAAAGGGAATCATTCGCCAGCCGCAGCGCCTCTTCCCGGTCTTTCACCTGCATGATCGGTATCACGGGACCGAAGGTCTCCTCGGTCATGATCGCCATCTCATGGGTTACATCGACGAGCACGGTGGGTGGAAAGCAAAGGCCATCTCCGGGTGGGCGCCGCCCTCCGGTAAGAATTCTGGCTCCTTTCCGCACAGCGTCTTCCAGTTGGTGCTCCACCTTTTTCACTTGCTCCGCCGACGTCATGCTCCCCAACTCCGCTTGATTCCCGTCAGCGCGCTGGCGTAAAGACTTGACGCTCTCGACGACTCGTCTGACGAATTCGTCATATACGGGGCCTTCGACATAAACGCGCTCGATCGAACTGCATACCTGCCCGGAGTTCATCAAGGCGCCCCATACGCACGCGTTCACGGCGCGCTCGATATTGCCGTCTTTCAAGACAATCATCGGGTCCTTACCGCCAAGCTCGAGACTTACCGGGATCAGCCGATCGGCTGCCCTGCGCATCACCTTCTTGCCGGTCTCAACGCTTCCTGTGAAAGCGATCATGTCCGCGGAGTCGATCAAAGCCTCGCCGGTTTCTGCTGCCCCTACGACAATCTGGATCACACCTTGAGGCAACCCCGCCGCTGCCGCGAGCTCTGATCCAAACAACGCCGACATGGGCGTCAGCTCGGAGGGTTTGATGACTACTCCATTGCCGGCCATCAGAGCCGGGATTGCGTCGCCGAGAGTAAGAGCCAGGGGAAAATTCCATGGGCTGATAATCCCGACCACTCCAAAGGGCTGGTAGATCGAATAAACTTTTTTGGTCTTTAGCAGGTGGGGCCGAATCTTTTTCGGCTTGATGAATCTCGGCGCATACTTCGCCCAGAAGCCGATCGCATCGCAGATATAAAAAAGCTCGGCGCCGTAAAATTCGGCGCGTGGTTTGCCTGTTTCGGCGGTCACAATGTCGGTCATTTTTTCCCGATTATCGAGCAGCAGATCACGGAAGCGATAAAGAAACGCCGCCCGGTCATGGAAACCGTACTCCTGCCATCGACCTTGTGCTTCGCGTGACCGGTTGACGGCGCGCGCGACCTCGTCGTTGGTGGAGACCTTCAGTTCGGTTATTTTCTCCGAGGTGGCAGGATTCCGGATCTCAATCATGGGACCTTCTTGCCCAATTTTCATTTGCTGGTCGCCGCTTTTGGTGAACGAAGGAAGAATAGCGCGAAAGTAAGGACCAGGTAAATCCCGGCGATCAACATGAACAATTCCTGATAAGCCCGTGTCATGGCTTCGCCGAGGAGGGTGCGGCCGAGCAGCGAATGAGCCCTATCCTCGAGCGCGCTGCCGTAAAGTCCTGCGCGCGTTAGAAACTCACCGAGGTGCCGGGTCGCTTCAAGCTGCTGGAGCTCAGAAAAACGATCACCCTGAACCGGGCTCATGTACGTAAGATTGATGTACGTATACCTCTCAAGCAGAAAACTCAGAACCGCAATTCCGAATGCCTCGCCCAATCCGCGAGCCATACCGATGATCCCGCTCCCCATTCGGCTTGTCCCCGTAGGTAAGGCGGCCAACGCTACCGTATTTAACGGCGCATTAAGACTCGATTGGCCGACACTCTTCATGCTCAAGAGAAAGAAGATAAACGCCATGCTGCTCCAAAGGGTTACCGTAGAAAGGCCATAAAGGGTAAAGATCAGGATAATAAATCCCAGCACCATCGGGATGCGCGGGTTAAGACGATCAGAGATACTGCCTGCCACCGGGGAGACGATGCCCGTTATGACGGCGCCCGGGAGAAGAAAGAAGGCCGCCTGAATGGGGCTGTAGTTCAGGCCGCGTTGAAGGAACAAAGAGATAAGAAAATTGGTTCCGCGAAACCCGAACACGCGGAAGAAGATGATGAGATTTGAGAGGCTGAAAGTGAAGCTCCGGAAATAACGCAGCTCCACAAACGGACTTCGTGTCCTGAGCTCCAGGATTACGAAAAGTAAGAAAAAGAGCGATGAGGCCGCGAAAAGCACCACGATATACCTGCTCCCCCAACCCATCTCCTGGCCCTGGCTCAGCGCAAAGAGGAGCATGCCTATAGCTGCGATCATCGTGATCGCGCCCGGCAGATCGAACGGATTCTTCTTCTGCTCCACGCCCATTTTGGGAAGCACGAAAAACGCGGCAACGATACTCAGCAGGCCCACAGGGATGTTGATATAAAAAATAGCTCTCCAGTGGACGTGCTCTGTGAGGTAACCACCCAAAAGCGGGCCGAAAAAAGGCCCCAATGACCAGCCCGTCATAAAGAGGCCCATCGCCAGGCCGCGCTCTTGAGGAGGAAACGCTTCGTACATGATCGCCATAGCGACGCCGATTAAAGGTCCCGCGCCGATCGCCTGAATGATGCGAAAAAAAATAAGGGAATCCGCGCTCCACGACATTCCGCACAAAAAAGAACCTAAGGTAAACACGGACGTGCTTAGAATGAAAAGACCGCGGTCTCCGAGCCGGTCACCCAGCCATCCCACCGAAGGAAGGAGAGCGGTCCTCGTGATCATAAAGCCGGTGAGCACCCATTGAATCTTGTTCAGAGAAGAGCCGAGAGAGGACATAATTGTCGGGATCGCAATATCCACAGCGGTGGCGCTGAGGGCGACGGAGAGCGTTCCCAAAAATAGCGTCAGACAAATCGCCCATTTGTGATCGTATGTGGGAGATCGGGGCGCCGACGGAGGCGAACCGATGCTATTCTCGATGCTTTTCAATCCAAACCACCGCAAGCATGCCGATCTTTAAGAGACCGTCGGAGTTCTGCACCGCGATTTTAACCGGCAGGCGCTGAGTGGACTTAATAAACTGGCCGGTCAGCTTCTGCGGCGAGAACAGAGAGAATTCCGAGACTGTCGCCTGACCCACTTCGGCTACTTTTCCTATAAAATCCCGGCCGGGATAGGAATCAACTCTGACGACCACCTTGCTCCCGGTCTTGACGAAGCGGATTTCCGTCTCTTCCACATTAGCCTCTATCCAAAACCGGCTCTGATCCACGACCATAAAAATAGGCTGGCCCCTCTGGACTACTTCTCCGGGCCGAGCGTTTTTTTTTGCCACGACGCCGCGAACCGGACTGATGATTTTCATGAGCGTGAGCTTGCGCCGGAGGTCGGCAAGGTTCGCTTCGGCCTGGCGCACCTCCGCCTCTCGAGTGTTCAAATCAGCCTCTTTAACGGCGATTTCCCTTCCCTTGATCCGGACCAATTCCAAAGTCTCTTCTCCCTCTTTTACTTTCTCTTCGAGGGCATAGAGCCGGGCATGAGTCTGCCGCGTGGTGGTTTCAGCATGGGCAAGTTCCTGGGCCGAGACGAGTTCGCGATCATACAGGGACTTCGTCCGGCGCGAATCCTGATCGGCTTGTTCCGCGTGGGCCCTGGCGTCGTCTACTGCATAGCGATAACCCGCCAAAGCTGCCTCAGCCTGAGGGATCTCTCGTTTCTGCCTTTCGCGATGAAAGCTCACTTCCGTCTCCGCCTGTCTTAATCTGCTAACAGCCCGATCCAGTTCGGCCTGGGCCTGCTGCAAATGTATTTGTACTTCACGGCTGTCCAGCCTCGCTAACACCTCCCCTGGATTCAAGAGATCTCCTTCGTCTTTCGTGAGCGCTTCGATTTTTCCCTGAATCTCGGCGCTAACGGAGACAATGTCGGCTTTGATTCTCGCATCGTCGGTGCTGACATATTCCAGCGACCGCCACCACCAAATCGCCACGCCACCGGCAACGAGAGCCGTGGCAATGACTCCACAGATCAGCCCCCATTTGCGGTAGGAATTTCGTGTCGCCATCAATCAGGAGTTAGGGATTTGCAGCAACTCTTGTTCTCGTAGCGCAGATCTGATCTGCGCGGGGCGAATACCAAAATGAGACCGGATCGCGGACGCCGGCCGTAAAAGCCGGCCGGTGATGTTACTGTTAGTCCAAGTCGGATCAGCGCGTCAAGGGCAACAAAAAGAGTTTGTTTCTGACGCAAAGGACTTGACATTGTTCCGGCGGTATGCTTGACTCGGCCAATTTTGCCCGCCTCTGGTCTGGCTTAAGCGGACGGTCGCGTGAAAATTTGCACCTGAGCCAGATGCAAAATTAGCAGCAGAGCCAACGCTCTGCTGATCTGACAAGCCGGGAGTGAGTTTATGAGAAGCTCTTCTCTTCCGTTTCTCTTGGCGTTACTCATCTTCTCTTCCAGTGTTTATGGCGATGAGGACCTGCGTTCTGTTGTAGAAGGAGCGAAACGCGAGGGTTCAGTAACCCTTTACATGAGCTCTCAGATCCAGGATATCCAAAGGCTGCTCGAGGCATTCAAAAGACATTATCCTTTCGCCAAGACTGAATTTATCCCCCTCGTGGGCGAGAGGCTCCTTGCCCGTATTATGACGGAGACCAGCGCCGGCCGGTATAGCGCTGATGTTTACAGCATGGACCTTCTCCGCGCGCAGTTGCTTCTGAATCGAAACCTATTGCAAAAGTATATCCCGCCTGAGGCTGCTAGGTACCCCCAAGAGCTTAGGGATCCTCTGGGGCGCTGGACAGGGCGCTCTCTGACACTTACGGTCATGGGGTGGAATACCAAGCTGCTACCCAAGGAGCTTGTCCCAAAGAAATTTGAAGATCTTGTAAGGCCGGGGCTTAAGGAGAAAATTGCTCTTGAAGCCAGCACATGGGACTGGCTTGCTGCCGTGCAAGAGCTGGTAGGTGGCGGGGAAAAGGGGACGGCATTCATGAAAGAGCTAGCGGCTCAAAAACCGAGACTTCGGAGAGGTCATACTCTTTTGAGCCAACTCGTTGCTGCGGGCGAGGATCCTCTGGCACCTACTGTCCATTCGAATGGAATTGAGGCACTACGACTGAGAGGAGCTCCCGTAGACTGGACGTGGACGGACCCGGTGCTTGCAAAAGTACAAATGTTGGGCGTTGCAGCACAGGCTCCTCATCCGAATACGGCACGCTTGTTGGTCAGATTTATCTTATCCAAAGAGGGGCAGAAGATTTTGGGCGACGTGGGGAGAAATCCTGCTGATCCGGAAGTGGTGCCCTCCTTTTCATCCAGACTCTCGATCAAAGGAAAGAGGCTTTTTGTATATCCTGCAGAATGGGGTGGAAGGGGAAACGAGTTGAGACAGCGCTTCGAAGAAGCATTCGGGAAAGACTGACATATTCACAACTGTGGGCTCTGCAGAACAAAGCGCGAGCTTTGACGAACACAAGAAGCACTGTTGGGTAATTTGAGCAGCATCTAAACTTTCCTTCTTTGGCGAGGAGGTGGTCATGGCCGCAAGGTTCGCTGGCGCAATCAAGTGTCTAGCTCTGCTGCTGACCGTGTATGCTGGTTTTTCTTGGCACCCACTGGGGGGTGGTACTACCTACGGTCAGACCGCGCCCTTTTTTCAGGGCAAAGTCATTCGGGTCATCGTAGGGTACACACCCGGAGGACTCTACGACCAGTATGCTCGTATTCTCTCCCGTCACATGCCAAAGCACATCCCTGGAAATCCCGAGATGGTCGTGCAGAATATGCCCGGCGCAGGCTCATTGATCGCCTCCAACTACGTTTATGGGGTGGCAAAGCCCGATGGTTTGACGCTGGGGATGGTTAGCAGTGGGGTCTATCTTGACCAGCTGTTGGGGCGCAAAGAAGTCAACTATGACGTGCGCAAGTTCCCGTGGATAGGAAGCGTCGATCAAAGAAATCTGTTGCTTTATATGAGGGCAGATGCGCCGTGGAAATCAATTGAGGACATTGCCACCGCAGGCGAGTCTCCAAAGTGTGGTGCGACAGGGACTGCCGACAGCACGACGGTTGTGACCAATGTCCTTGAGGAGACACTCGGGCTAAGATTTAGGATTGTGCGCGGCTATCCGGGAGCATCCGAGATCGATCTGGCCTTCCAGCAGGGCGAGGTTCACTGTCGGGGCACGGGCATAAGCACTCACTTTGCCCGGGAGCCTTATTTGAGTTGGCACCGGGAAGGATTTGACCGGCATCTCGTCCAAACAAGATCGAACAGAGATCCACGCCTGCGCGATACGCCGACGCTGCTTGAACTAATGGAACAAAAGAAAACATCCGAGATAAGCAGGTCAGTGGCACGGGCTTTACTGCTTGTCGCTACAGTTGGCCGACCGATGCTGAGTGTCCCTGGCACTCCGCTGGACCGCGTCAGCATTCTGCGTGAGGCCTACACTAAGGCTTTCAAAGAGCCGGAGGTAGTAGCCGAAGCAAAGCAGAAAAGATTGGATCTTGACTCCTTGGCCGGCGACGAAGTCGAGGCTTTGATGCGAGAGGTAATTAATCAACCTCGCGAGGTCGTCGAGCGAGTCAGAAAACTGGCACAGTAACGATTTTCGACGGTTTGGAACGAGAGACGGCATAGAAAAAAATGGCCTCGGAGTGAATTTTCGCAGGGAAGAGAGCTAACGGCAGGAGGAGGAACATGCGGATCATTGTCATGGGAGCAGGTCCAATCGGTGGTATCGTGGGAGGCCGGCTCGCTCGTGCTGGGAACAATGTGACGCTGGTTGATATTGATGTGGAGCATGTGCGGTCTATCCGGGAACGGGGTCTGCGAGTTGACGTGCCGGATGGACCATTCACGGTTTCTCTCCCCGCGCTCCTGCCATACGAGGTTCAGGGCCAATTTGATATGGGCTTTATTGCCGTACGGTCGAATTATACGGGCGATGTTCTCGCCTTTCTCGCATCACATCTCGACAAGAATGCAGTTTTGGTATCGCTTCAGAATGGAATTAACCTGCCGTTGCTCGAAGAAGTGGTTGGATCTGATCGCGCTATCGGCACAGTGATACGGATGCGGAGCCGTAGGCTCGATTTGGGTCATGTCCAGACAGAACAGCGCGGACGGCTATACATCGGACACCTGCACGGGAAAACCACAGCACAAGTCGAGGCCGTAAGCTCGCTTCTCAACACGGTAATTCCTACAGAAACTATAAGCAACATTTTCGGGCTGCTCTGGAGCAAGCTTACTTACACGTGCCTCGGGTTGTTTGGCTCGCTTGCAGATGAGTCCTTAAAGGTCATTTGTGAAACCGAAGTGAATCGGCGCTTGTGCGTGGACTTTCTGGGAGAGGTGGTCAGCGTTGGAAAAGCTACCGGAGCGCGTTTTGAGCCTCTGGCCGAATATGATCCTCTTGATTTCCATCCGAGTCGTCCGCTTGACGCACGGCTTTGTGCTCTGGTTGAAACAAGTCGCAATTGGAAGAGCGATGACCGAAGAGGTCCCGTCCAACAGCTAAAGCGGAGGATGAGAACTGAAGTCGACCAGACAATAGGATACGTGGCTGAAAACGGTGATAAATTAAACATTCCTACACCTCTTTGTCGCGCCCTCGTGAGAATGATTCACGAGATTGAGAAAGGAAAAAGGCCGCTCCAGATTCGCAACTATGCCGAGCTTGCTGACGCAACTTCATTCAGCGGCTGAAGGGCGCTTACACCGCCCAATTCGCCTCGTCTTTCATTTCTGAATCGCATGGCTTCTCCACAACGTCACTTTGTGCTGGCTTTCGGAATATTTAGGAGGTTTTCATGCTGTCACCCAAAAATCGCAGTCCCCGAACCTACCGCATCGTCGGACATCAGCGGCGGATCGATGAGCGTGAGGCCCCTCACGCGCGGATTGAGCGTGGGGAATTGGGAGAGCGGTTCCGTTCCCTCCATAAGTCACGCGCCGGCGAGGATCCTTTTAAGCGCGTGCTATGGGCGGGCGGGGGTGGAGACCCCCACAACTCCTTAAACCCCATCTTGAGAGATGTACCTGAAGGGGCGGTGAATCCCGATAGGATATCTGTATCCGATCCCGCTGAGATGGCGCGCAAGATCAAAGAGGTCGCTTGTTTTTTTGGCGCTGATGTAGTGGGGATCACCCATCTCGACAAGACCTATGTATATTCCCATCGTGCCAGAGCCAATGCCGCTATGGGTCAAAAACCAGGAGATCCCATCGACCTCTCGCATCGCTATGCCATCTGTATGGGGTTTGCCTTCGATTACGAGAAGTTTTTGAGCAATAACAGCCGCATTTCTGACGCAGAATATGGTCTGGGGATGACTCGCACGATTCCAACTACCTTTAACTTGGCTGCTTACATTCGTGAGATGGGTTACTCTGCGCGCGCTCATCACTACGGCAGATACGAGCTAATTCCCATACCTTTGGCGGTGAATGCCGGACTGGGGGAGTTGGGGCGGCACGGGTTGCTCATTAATGAGGAGTACGGATCCCGTTTACAGTTAGCTACAGTGACGACGGATCTTCCGTTGGCCGTCGATGAGCCGGTGGACATCGGGGTTGAAGATGTTTGCAAGTATTGTATGAAGTGCGCTCGCATTTGTCCTTCGCACAGCATCTCCTTTGGCGGTAAGGAAGTCTACAATGGGGTTGAGAAGTACCGGGTCAATGTGGACAGCTGCTATAAGTACCGGCTGGCATCGAGAGGTCAATGGACTGTCTGCGTTATTTGCGTCTCCGCATGTTGCTACAACAAGCCTAAGGCATGGTGGCATACACTCGCCTGCTGGCTTCTGAAGCGGACGCCTATACCTCTGCGCCCGCTCTATATCAAGCCGCTGCTCTGGATTGACGATCTTCTCTGGGGGAAAAGGCCCTGGAAACATATGAAGTGGCTGGACTACGACAACGCCCCTGAGTCGGTGACCTGCAATATCTCCGGCTGCCAGGCAAAGCACGCCAACCTGCAGCAGAAGCGGCTACATCATCATCCCAAAGCAACTGCCAAGAGCGTCTGACCTTGACGGCTGCTCAGCCGCTGAGATTAACGCCGACTAATTAGGGACAAAGGTGATGGTGATGACAAGCTGGTCCGCCCGTTCAGTATCAAGCTGCAAGGGATAAAAGGGACGCTATGGATGTTATGCGCGACTGGGTAATGCTGCTTACCCTCATATTCGTGTGGCTGCCGTTCGGAACCGCTCCTGCGGTGGCCCAGGAAACGGCCGGCCAGCTTCTGACTAAACTTGACAGACTTCCGCCTGAAAAGAGGCAAGCAGTTCTTGTCGAGGCTGCCAAGGCCGAAAGGGAGATAACGTTCTATAGCTCCATGCAGGCGCAACAACTGGATGCTCTTACAAAAGCATTTAATAAACGATTCCCGTTTCTTAAGGTGAATACTTGGCGTGCTTCAGGGAATAAACAATTCCTAAAGGTCCAAACAGAGTACAGTGCAGGGAGGCCTCTAGTCGACGTTGTCAACGCCACTGCCGAAGAAGCTTCGGCGCTGAAGAAAATAGGAGTATTGGATCCCTACCGTTCACCTCAGAGAGAATTCTTCTCCACTTCAGATAAGGACAAGGAGGGGTACTTCACTTCTCTCTACGTGATCCCAATGGTGCTTGGCTACAACACGAAGATGCTTAAGCGAAATGAGGTACCCACGAGCTATCAGGATCTGCTGAATCCCAAGTGGACCGGCCAAATGTTTCTTGACAACGAGCCTTATGATTGGTTCGCGGTCTTGCTTCGTCATTTCGGAAAGGAGAGAGGTTTACAATACATGAGAAACCTCGCCAAGCAAGATCTGGTGCTGATAAGAGGCCGGACAGCGCAAAGTCAACTGCTGGTGGCAGGCGAAAGACCCATCGCTATTGTCCTTTCAGGTCATACGGTGCTTGATCTCAAGGCGAATGAAGCCCCGATAGATTGGGTCGGCCTTGAGCCATTTTTTTCTTCAGCCAACTATATTATGTTAGGCCGCCGCGCGCCACATCCACATGCAGGAGCGCTTTTTGTTGATTGGGCGTTGTCAGAAGAAGGCCAATCTGTGATTACGAGCTTCGGCCGAGTGGTAGCTCGAAGAGGGGTAAGACAGAGATTTCCGGAACTGCTGGAACGGCAGCCGATTACGGTGGATCCCAACTTTATCGCCCCCATCTTGGAAGAGAGCAGCAGGCAATTCCGCGAGATATTCTTGGACCGAAGGTAAATCGGAACCTTGAAATGGACTCCCATATGTTGCCCGCCGGCTGTTGTACTTTGTAGCCTTGAGGCCGGTGGCCAGGAGGTGTTCTCGTGCTAACAGGCAATACGCAGCACAATCCACGGACTTACCGTATCATAGGACCGCAAAGCCAGATCGACGAGCGTGAGACGCCTCACCCCAGGGTCGACTCGGGGGAACTGGGAGAGCGGCTTCGCACCTGGCGAAAAACCCGCTTCGGGGAAGATCCTTTCGATCGTGTTTTGGGTGCCGGTGGTGGTGATGGAGATTCGAACAACTCCCTCCGACATACAATGAGCCGGATACCTGAAGGGAAAGTGAACCCAAATCGGATGGCTGTCTCCGATCCCGCCGAGATGTCGCGGAATATCAAGGAGATCGCCCGCTTCTTCGGTGCCGATGTGGTAGGGATCACGTATCTCGACCAGGCTTATGTTTATTCCCACCGCGCCTCCGGCAGCGTCGCTACGGAGGCGAAGGCGGGGGACCCGATCCACCTGTCGCATCGCTATGCCATTTGTTTGGGCTTTGCCAGCGATTACTACAAGTTTCTCAGTAACAACAGCCGGATTTCTGACGCTGAGTACCATCTGGGCCTTACCCGCACGATTCCAATCACCTTAATGTTGGCCAGCTACATCCGCGAGATGGGTTACCCTGCTCGTGCTCATCAGTCCGGAACTTACGAGGTCATTCCCATACCTCTGGCGGTGAATGCCGGACTAGGGGAGTTGGGGCGACACGGCTTGCTCATTAATGAGGAGTACGGATCCCGGCTGCACCTCTCCGTCGTTACGACGGATCTTCCGCTGGCAATCGATAAGCCTGTGGATATCGGGGTCGAAGATGTCTGCAAGTACTGCATGAAATGCGCCCGCACTTGTCCTTCGCACAGCATCCCCTTTGGCAGTAAGGAAGTCTACAATGGGGTTGAGAAGTACCGGATCAACCAAGACACCTGCTACAAGTACCGGCTGGCATCGAGAGGCCAGTGGTCTGTCTGTGTTATTTGTGTCTCGTCGTGCTGCTACAACAAGCCTGAGGCATGGTGGCATACCGTCGCCTGCTGGCTTCTGAAGCGGATTCCTATCCCTCTGCGCCCGCTCTATATCAAGCCGCTGCTCTGGATCGACGATCTTTTCTGGGGGAAAAGGCCCTGGAAACATATGAAGTGGCTGAACTACGATAACGCTCCCACGTCGATGACCTGCAATATTCCCGGCTGCCAGGCGAACCACAGCAATCTGCAGCACAAGCGTCTCCATGTTGCGAAGCCAGTCGCGCGGGCTCAGTGAACTGTAGGCTATTGCAGGCACCTCAACGAACAATTTTGCTAAGGTGATAAGCGGGTCGATTGGGGAGAGTCCATCACGGATTCTTAAGAGATTCTCAGATCAGCGGAGGAGGAGTCGAAACGATGACCTATGTGATCGCGGAACCCTGTATTGGTGTGAAGGACGGGGGCTGTATCGATGTTTGTCCCATGGATTGCATTCATGGTGCCGACCGTGACGAGATGTTCTACATCGATCCTGAAGCATGCATCGACTGCGGTGGTTGCGTTCCGGCATGTCCGGTGGAAGCGATCTTTGCTGAGGAGGATGTCCCAGAAAAATGGAAACACTTCAATCGGGTCAATGCCGACTATTTCAAGGACAAACGGTGACGCTCAAAAGCGTTCAGGCAGAGAAGTGCAGCTGCGTTCACCCACAGCCTTCCGATAAGAATCGTGCTATCCCCTACCGTTCTCTTGCCGTGGAGATTCTCCGGCCTGGCGATCTCGGGCCTGTTTTTTGATGCCGCCTGTGAATACCGAGTCTCCGCCACCCTGAATGTTGGCACGACCGAGCGAAACAAATCGCACGGTACGTCGTTACCGGTCTAACGATAAACCATGAGGCCTCTCGAGGCCACGAGCAGTGGCTGGTGACACTTCCGGGTGACACATCAGACAGGCGGCTGATAATTCCCGGCCTCCCCACCGCAGCAGAAACGGGTAGCTGACTGTATGGACGTAATGGCAGGTTGTGCAGCCAATCACGTCATCTGAGACGTCCGGGGTTCCCCGCACGTCAATCAACGGCGGAAAACGAGGGTCATCTACTTTCCTACCCGGCTTTCTGAGCGGTATCCCGATCGGGTGACGCACATAACCGCGTCCGGAACCTTCAAATTCTCCCGCGACTGGGTGGCAGTAAAGGCAGAGCTGGGTCACGGAGTCGTAGGCCACTGAGATACTGGGAACCCTGACTGGCGGCTTATCTAACCGCAATTGTTTGCGTTGGACCTGAGAATGGGGCACGTGGCACGTCAGGCAATCCAGCCTGTCGAACGTTTTTCCACCTAGCGGCGCGCTCGTCCGCCACCCGGGCTCAACGCTCACGATGTGGCCGGGATAAACGCGTCCTGATCCGCGTGGTAAAGTCCCGGAACCACGCACAATTCCGGGATGGCATCCAATGCAGGCCGTGGCCTCGGATGACTCCGCAGGCTCGATGTCTTCATGGGAGATATCACGCGAGGAGAAATGACAGACCGCACAGGCAACTCTCTGTTCTTTGGCCGCCGGCTCGAAAGATCCCGCGGCGATTGGCGCCAGGGCCCCGGTGAGAAGAAAAGAAAAAGCGGGAAAGAGAGACAAGAGCCGAAACATTTCCTAAGCCGCCTGTAATCGGAATTTACTAGCAAATGATGAGCAAGACGTATGCCACCGATAAGGTCGGGCCATGCCTCGGAAGAAGGGCCAATCTTCGGATGGTTGCGAAGAAAAGAGTGATGAGACTCGCAAACTTGAGAAGGGGTTGGACGGCCAGCTCTTGCCTGCGAGCACTCCTCGTCATGCGGAAGTGTCCAAATGCGTTGGCATAAGTTTCGCACGACCGCGTCAATATCAATTGACGGCGCGTCTAGATGTTGGATAATCTCGTCTCTGGCGCGAAACGTTAGGCTGTCTCGCAAGCGAGGAAGCATTCATGTCCAGGCATAAGCATCTTTGCCTTTTTGCTACAGCCGTTTGCCTTCTCTCCGGCTGTGTCCCTGCAGTTTCTTACCGGGCGAGCCCCGGCTTTTCAGAGCAAGCCCAGCGCATTCGGACGGTCGCGCTTCTTCCGTCGAAGGTCAAGGTATATCAAATCGATGCCGGCGGCGTCCGCGAAGAAATGGAGGCGTGGTCTGCCCAGGCGCGAAATAATGTCATCACTGCCTTAGAGAACGAACTGCGCGCAAAATTGAAAGCTGCGATGAAAAATGTGGGCGAGGAGTCGCTCGCGGAGGAAAAGGCCCTCGCGGAAGAAACTCGGGCGCTTTATTCAGCGGTCTCGGCAATGATCTTGCTTCATACTTATCCGAACCCGAATTTTCCTAATCATTTTTTCGAGGAGAAGCTAAAGCAGTTCGACTATTCCCTCGGGGTTGAGGTGAACAGGTTAGCAAAGGAAGCAGAAGCGCTGCTTCTTGTTGACGCAGAGGATCACATCTGGACGGCCGGGCGCCAGGCACTGCAGGCACTCGGAGTCATATTGGGAATCGGAGCCGGGGTTGGAACCGGCGTCGTGGTCATCCCACAGCTGGGTGGGGGAACCAGTCTGAGGGCTGCACTGGTTGACAGCCGCACAGGAGACATTCTCTGGATGAATGCGGTGACGTCAGGGGCAGGTAGGGATCTTAGAAATCCGGAAAGCACAACAGAGATGGCGAGTCAGCTTTTCAAAGATTTTCCCGGCTATGAAAGCCTATCGAGAGAAGAGAAACCCAGGTAGGCTTCTCCTTTTTTTGTTTGCAGCTCTGCTGAGCTTGAGCGCGTGCGTCCCCGGGCGGGTCGCGCGTATTGGAGAAAACGGTTTCCAGCCAGAGGAGGACGAGAGGCGCTTGTGGAAAGAGGGACGAGAGCTCCAGATGCGCTTCGACCGGAGCGGTCTGGTGTACGAAGATGCTTCCCTCAGGAGTTACGTGAGCCGAGTGGCGTCCAAAATCCTGCCGGAAAAAATCGGGAAGGAGATCGGCTTTGAAACTAAGATCCTGAAACATCCCGCTCCTAACGCTTTCGCGCTCCCTCACGGCGCCCTCTATATCCACACCGGCTTTCTCGCTCGGATGGAAAACGAAGCTCAGCTCGCGGCGGTGCTTGGTCATGAAACCAGCCACGTAATTCACCGTCACGCGCTTCAGACTTTTCGCAACGTCAAACAGGCCGCAGCTTTTGCCACAACGCTTGGAGTCATCGGTGCGCCCGCAGGTTTGTACGGCCTTGGCGCCGTGGCGCTCGGAACCGTAGGCGCCTTGGCTGCCGTCTCCGGATATTCTCAAGGTTTGGAGGAAGAGGCGGATGCCGAAGGTCTGCGGCTAATGGTGAATGCCGGCTATGACCCCGGAGAGGCGCCAAAGGTGATCGAGAATGTTAAGCGGTACGTCGAAGAAGAGAAAATTAACGAGCCGTTCTTTTTTTCGACCCATCCCCGCCTGGAAGAGAGAAAGGCGAGTTATCAGCGATTTCTGGATATCGAATACAAGGGGCGCACGGGTTTCCGGGGTAAAGAGGAGTTCGCGGCAAATATGGCGCCGGCCATTTTCGAAAACGCTCTTCTCGAAATGGCGAGAGGCCGTTTTGCGATGGCCCAAGAGGGGATGGAAAAATCTCTGGCCGTCGAACCGGGCAATTGGAAAGTCCACTTCTCTTTAGGGGAACTCTTCCGGCAACGTGGGCTGGAAGGGGACCTGGAAAGGGCGGAAAAGGCATACCGGACAGCGATCGATTTGGAGCCGCGATTTGCCGCCGCTCACAGGGGAATGGGTCTGCTCTATTACAAAAAGGGCCGCGCCGATTTAGCTAGAGAACGCTTTGTGAGATATCTCGAAATCGATCCCGGAGCAAAAGATCGGGCTTATATCGAGCAGTATCTGGGAGAGATCACAACTGAAAAGGCCGTCCCGTGAAGAAGAAACTTATTTGCCTTCGGTGGGTGTTTGTTATGCTTCTCTTTGGTATAGGGTGTGGTGTTCCATACTCTCTGGTAGGGGGAAGACATGTGGCGTCTAGCGAAAACTTTGCGGTGGATTTGCCTCAGGGCTGGAGACAGCACAATCTTTCCGCCGACCCTCTCGGAAGCTTCACCGCAATGCTTGAAAAAAGACGCAAGCTCAGTTGGGATGTGATTCGGCTGACCCGTGATGGATTGGTCTTACAGCAGATCTGCATCGGGAGAATCCCGGTAGCAGAGGAACTGCCCCATACAAAGAGGAAGCTCGAGCAGAAGATGATTCCGTTGGAGGCGGCGGAAGTGATCGGCGATGACATTCGCTCCAACTCCAATCTCACCCAGCAAGAAATAATCGAAAACACTCCCGCCACGGTTGGCGGCTATTCAGGGTTCAAGCTGCACTATATTTACCGGACCGAAGATCGGTTAAAAGTGGAAGCCCTCTTTTATGGGGCGCTTGTTGGCCCATGGCTTTATTATGTCCTCTATGAGGCTCCAGCCCAACACTATTTTGCCAAAGATCTCCAACTATTCGACAGAACACGAGCGAGTTTTCAAATTCTTCCCAAGGGGCCCCCCTGAAATCGAGCGTAAATAGATGGCGCCGAAGCTGCGGTTTTGTGTGACGATGTTGTTGGTTGCCGGACTCGCGACCGGCTGCGGAGGATCTGTCACTCTGGACATTGCGTACCGTCCGCCGGAGGTTGATCGGAGTCCGCTCGCCGCGATTCCAGGGAGAAGGATCCAGCTTGGGAGTTTCTCGGACCCCGGGGGAGGCACGACTCTCGTTGGCCAGCGAAAGGCGGCTTTTGACGCCCCCTGGGGAACGCGTTCACGATCCGGCCTCTCGGCGCGATCGTGCGGGATGCCGTCGGCATTGAGCTCCGTCGCAGCGGCCATATGATCGTCGAAACACAGTACGACCTGGTTATGCGCGGACATGTCGAGACTTTCTGGGTTAGGACCGATGTCACACCGCTTTACTGGGACGTGGTAGGGGAGGTCCGATTTGCGCTGGAGCTACTTGATTCCAAGACTTCGCGAACCATCTTCAAGAGCGCGTACCAGGGAAGCAAGATCGAACGGACCTACCTCTGGCCAGGCGAAGACATCATGCAACGGGTCTTAGAATCGGCCTTAGCTACCGCTATTTCACAGTTAAGCGCGGATAACAGCTTCGCGCAGGCGCTGCGGATAAGGTAGTCAAGGGAAGGAGACATACCAGCCGTTTTTTGTTTGGAAAGGAGAATTTAGTGAAGATTGCTGACGTTGAAACTGTTGAGCTCGCAAACATACCGGTTACACCACCGCTATTCCGACAGCCTGTACGTTCATCTGTGAGACTTTTGAAGGTGAAGACCGACAGCGGCATTTTCGGTGTTTCGCAAATCAGCGGGTTTATGGCTTCTTCCACCCTGGCACTGATTCAAAACGAGCTTGCGCCCTTTTTAAAAGGAAAAGATCCACTCGAGACAGAGAGATTGATGCACCAGATGGCGTGCAAGTTTAACAGCCGTGGGCATGCGGGCGTTTGGAACTTTGGCGTGAGCGCTATCGACGTAGCCCTGTGGGACATTAAAGGCAAGTTCTTTAACATTCCCGTCTGGCGCCTTCTCGGCGGGGCGCAGAAATCCATCCCGGCCTACATTACGTATGGGTTGAGAAGCTACTCGAAAGAAGAGCTGGTGGAGGCTGCAAAGTACTGGGTTGCAAAAGGCGAGAGCCGGCTAAAAATCCAGGTAGGCCGGCTCAACATCCATGGCCAACTCGATATTCCTGGCGCCAGCGCCGAGCACCGCGAAAGTAATCCGGCAGAGGATGAAGGGCGCGTGAGAGCCGTTAGAGAGGCTGTCGGGGATAGCGTAGAATTAATGGTCGATGCCAATTGTCTGATGGGCTACGAAGCAGCCGTCAGGTGGTGCAAGCGTTTGGAGCCGTACAGTCTTATGTGGTTTGAGGAGCCCGTCGTGCAGAATGATGCCCGGTTGTTGGCCGATTTGCGCAAGCAAACGAGCATCCCGATTGCAGCCGGGCAAAGAGAGAGTTTCCAAAAACTCTGCGAGTTGGTGACGGCAAGGGCCGTGGATTTCTTAAATCCCCATGTTCTTTCCGCCGGCGGATTCACCATGGGTATGAAAGCTGCTGCGGTGGCGCAGGCATTTAATCTGCCGATCGGGAACGGCGACCATTTTGATCTCCACTTGCTCGCGGCCGTCCCGAACGGCTGGCGCGCCGAATTCCATTTGACCAACTGGATGGCGGCCGGTGTTGTTTTCAAGGAGCTGCCGGAGCCGGTTAACGGCTGGGTCACGTTAACGGAAAAACCGGGATTGGGACTCGAAATCAATGAAGATGTCGTCAAGGACTACAGAGTGAAATGAGGTTTTTTCGAGGTTAGTTCTTTGCGCTTATCAAAGATTAGAGCCTGCGTCGGATCATCAAACGAGCGCGAAGCACACCTAACAACGTGGCCCGAGTTCTTGTAGAGGTCCTGGCGGACCTCCTCCTCGCCAGCAAATTTTCAAAAAAACCTGCTTGCAAAGAAAAAAATCTGACGTAACATGGCTGTGAACCGCCGGACCAACTAAAAACGGGAGATCGGTGGAAAGAAGCGCGGACGGCTAGAAAAACACGCCAGCTACTAACTGGCTACTGTTGGCCGAGTGGTGCGGATTGAATCCTAACTTTGTGCTCATCACCACCCGGAAAGGAGTGTGTATTCAGCATGACACGTCTAACCAACAGACCGGTCGCGCCAGGAATCAGAGCACTCGTCGTCGCCTTAGCCGTTTGCCTGGCAGCAGCAGCCAGCGCCACCGCGGATTCTATTCCGACCGCGGTTCTGGATCCGAACCTTCAGGTAACAACTGAACTCAACGCAGGAATAAACCAGCCAATCGGGATCGTTTTCCTTGGTCCCTCCGACTACTTCGTGCTGGAAAAGGCCTCGGGCCAGGTTAAGCGGGTGATCAGCGGGGTAGTTCAACCCACTCCGGTCCTGGATCTGGCCGTAAACTCCGTCTCCGAGCGAGGTCTTTTGAGCATGGCCTTGCATCCGAACTTTCCTACAACGCCTAACGTTTATATTTACTGGACAGAGAGCAGCACTGGGGCGGACACGAATGTTATATCGAGCGTTCCCTTGCTTGGTAACCGGGTGGACCGGTTCATCTGGGATGGGTCGACGCTCACATTCGACGGCAATCTGATCCGATTGCGTTCCCGCCAGACCGATAATGTTCCCGTCCCAGGCCACCCGGGGACGAACAACCCGAGCGAGAACGGCAATCACAACGGCGGCGTGATCAAATTCGGGCCGGACGGGAAGCTTTACATTTTTATGGGCGATCAGGGGCGCCGGGGCCAGCTCCAGAACCTGGCCAACGGGCCGTTTCTCACACCTCCGTTTGTTGATGACACCTTCGGTGGACCAGCGCCGGACGATGCCCATCTTTCGGGCGTTATTCTGCGGCTGAACACCGATGGAACCGCTCCCGCTGATAATCCATTTTTCGCGGCAGGGGCCGCTGTCGGCGGGGAAGCGGGAAGTAACATCCAGAAGGTTTACTCGTATGGGCACCGCAACAGTTTTGGACTGGCGTTCGACCCCTACAGTGGCAACCTGTGGGAGACTGAGAACGCCGACGACGCCTTCAGCGAGCTGAACCGGATTATCCCGGGAATGAACGGCGGTTGGGTCCAGTTAGCCGGCCCGCTGAGCCGTCTTTCTCAGTTCAAGTCCATTGAGACAACGCAATTCGGCAGCGCGCTTCAGCAAGTGCGTTATCCCCCCACCCGCATCGCCTACTCACCGACCCTGGCTCTTGCCCGCATGTTCATGCTAGCCGGGGCGGTTTACCAGGATCCGGATTTCAGTTGGAAGTATGAGATCGGACCAGCTGGGGCTGCCTTTGTTCATGGAACGGCTCTTGGACCCGAGTATGATGGCACGCTGTGGATCGGCTCAGCGCGCAGTTTTCAGCAGGTCGGCGCCAACGGCGGCAGTCTCTATCGGTTCCATATGACAGCGGACCGGATGCACGTTGACGTCAGCGCTGATCCGCGGTTGGCCGATCGGGTCGCCGACAATCTGTTTCGCGCGCAAAAATTTGACGGTACCGAGAGTGAGACCCTGAAAATCGGTGAAGGATTTGGGATAACGCCGAACATCGAACAGGGGCCGGACGGGAATCTTTACGTCGTATCCCTGACCGATAATGCTATCTATAAGATCAGCCGCAAACCTTGAATTGTCCCAAGCCGGAGGTGTTTATGAGAACAGCTTTCAAATGCAAAACGACGTGGCTTTTGGCGACGCTCGCATGGGCGTGGTCCATACCACTCCAGGCGAATCTTATTAGCAACGGCGGATTCGAGTCGGGTTTCTCAGGCTGGACGAGGGTGGATCAAGTCGGCGGTGACGGCACGTTTTTGCTGCAGACGGGAACTCTGAGTCCCGTGAACTCTTTTCCGGTCCCTGCTCCACCCGAGGGACTCCAAGCGGCCATGACGGATTCTTTGGGTCCGGGGAGCCATGTGCTTTACCAGGACTTTGTCGTGCCCGCCGACGTGGCGGTTGCCACGATCGGGTACTCGCTATTCATTAACAATGGCAACGGCTCGCCTGATTTCTTCACCCCGGCGCACCTGGATTTCGCTACGCCCGCTCTCAACCAGCAGGCCCGGGCGGACATTATCACTACCTTGGCTGATCCATTCAGCGTAGCTGCCTTGGATGTCCTCCAGAATCTGTTTCAGACCAACCCGGGAGATCCGCTGGTTTCTGGCTACAACGCCCTTCAGTTCGATATTACGGCTCTGCTGCAGGCTCACCCGGGCGAGACGTTGAGGTTGCGCTTTGCTGAAGTTGACAATGTGGCCCCGTTTAACATGGGCGTTGACGGCATCGATCTCAACGTTACCCCTATTCCCGAGCCATCGTCCTGGATTTTGACAATAAGTGCGCTGCTGGGGCTTGGGCTCCTACGGCGCAGCAGGGACTGGCTTAGCTTGGTAATCAATTACTTTCCGGCGCAAAAATAGCTTTTGTAGAGCGGCTGATCGGATAGTGAATGATACAGTCGCCGGGTTACTCTCTCGGCTGAAGGTGCAGATGCAGGATCTTGCCTGACGGTGTGGAGAGGGGAGGGTGGCGTTCGACCTGAAGTAATTTTGTGTCATCCCATAAGAGTCCCATCACACGGCCGGCCCCGGAGCTTTCACTGAGAGCTGAAAAAAAGTCTTGACGACCGCCTCGGAATCTAAGCGGCCGACTGCAGGGTGGATGAAGAGTTTGAGGGTGGGATTTCCGTTCCCGTCTTCCCCTTCCACTAGCTGATAATCATTTGGCATACCGCTGAAGCGCTTCGGAAGCACGTCTTCCAGGACACGAATGAGATCCGCATCTGCGTCGAGGAAAGTTCATTCCTCTGCCCGTAAGCCTAGAATCAAGCGCAGTTGGCTCTTTGTTGGCAGGTCATTCTACCGAGCCAAGCTGAAGCGTCAAATGAAAAAGAATAGTCAACGGGTATGCAACGCGTAACATGGAGTGATGAGAGGACGAGGGCGGCCATTCAACCTTATTTTGAGAGTAGGGCGTGGGATGTAAGGCAAGGAGGATAGAGTCGGGCTAAAGCCGAAGCAATTGGCAGGGAATTGCGCCGATGTCGAAAGATTAGTCGGCACGGGCAAGAAACAACCGTAACCGGCCAAGACCTCACTCTTCTGCCTCATTCAGCTTTCGCGCGCCGGCTCGCGCTTCCTGCTTCAGAGGTGACGCCATTATGATATCAGGGCCGCCTTCAGGTATACCGAATCCGCAGCGTGCCGCTAGATAGCGACCAAATTCCTCGTCCGTCGAAAATCTGAATCGAACAGCGCTATTTTGATCCCAGAGGTCCTTTGAGGGAACTCGGCACTGGTTGCAGGCCGCGCCTTTTTTGCAGTCCGCGTCCGGCGATCCAGTTGTGATCATTGCCATGGTGCCGATTCTCGGATCTTTGCCGCGGGAATCTGCCCGGATAACTAGGCCTTTGCCAGTGTAATGGACACCGGGAAACTTCCGGGCCGCTCTATCCGGATTGAGATCGACTGGCGCTTCTGCGAATACGCCACCCAAGATCTCGTAAGTGCCGGCATCGAACGCGACTTTTTCACCGGTGGGAAGAGTCACGATCGCACGGTCACGCGAGTTGGTGATGGCGGGGAGATACCGTCTCGGAAAGAAAAGCATCACGCTATTCATAATCTCGCTGAGCCTGAATTGTCTGTCCCGGGAGGGCGCCCAGTCCGAAATGTTCAGATGGATGTCCTGCCGCGCCCGGTCGTCGAAGCGGAATTGGAAATCCCTGCTGAAAAACAGGTTCTTTTCGATAGCGTAGCGATGAGGAAGTATCCTGTTGCCGCCGTGGTTGGAAAATTCAAATCCGACGACTTTGCTTTGCCCATTCTGGCGGTACTGCCAACCGGAGTAGCTCGACATCTCGAACGTTCTTGCAAATAGGGTTGTGTCGTAGACTGTTTTTGACGAAGCTTGATCTTTCTCCGGTGCCGCCAGGTCTGACTCCGGAGGGTTCTTCTTTTCAGCCGGGACAATAGAAAGCGGCGGAACTATTTTGGTTTCAGAAAGCGGCGGAACTATCCGGGTTTCCTGCTGCGGCTCGGTTGCTTCCTGTTCCACTTCGGCAATCTCCGGGAAACTGGTAGCATCTACGCTGTCGCTGGCTTCCGCGCCCTCGGTCTCACGAGCCTGTTCTGGAATCGGTGGCTGCAAAGGAGAATGCGTGCTACAGCTCTGCTGAGAGGCCAGCAAGGTTAACAATAAAAATGCATATACCTGACTTTTTGAGACAAACATTGGAACCTTCCAAAAGCAAATTGACGCAGCCGAACTCTCCTCTACGGGAAGCTCTCTTCCCTGGCTTTGGCCGTTCTTTATAGCCTGAAGAAAACGTATGTAGCAAAAGCCCGACTGAGTACACCCGGGGGCCGGGCTAATGTACGAAGATCAAAGATGTGACCGGATCGAGGGGACCAGCAGCGTTTCTTCGGCGCGGGACAAGATTTCACGTCATGTTGAAAAGCAATCGATTACGCCCGGGCCGCTTAACGAGCTAAAGCACGGCTATTGTACCCGGGAAAATAGAAACGTCAACTGGCACAAGACGCAGATGCTTGCAAAAACGTTGACATGAACTCTCGGGTGGTCTATAGGTTCCATTCCTGAGGGGAGTGGGGCCAAACAAGGCTCAGCAACCGATTGTAATCAATAATTCAGAAAGAGTAGGCAAGTTCTTGGGGAACAAGATCTGCGGAGTTTATCGGAAGCTTCTTGAATCGGGAGGGCCCCGCTTTACGGTCATAGGCGCGCTTCCGATTCACGCTCTTATCGCGCAGGAGTCGGGAGCGGATTCTTTTATTCTCTCCTGCGCGGACACAGCTCTTTATCTTCTTGGATCGCCGGATGCAAGGCTTGTCACTATGAACGAGCTCGTAGAAAACGCGCAGCGTACCTGCGATGCTACCGATCTTCCGGTGATCGTGGACTGTGGCACCGGATTTGGGGAGCGCGTAAACGTTCGAAGAACGGCCGAGGCTTTAATCAGAGCCGGCGCAGCGGGCTTGTTCCTTGGGGACCAGGTAAATGCGAGAGGCAGCGAGTCTGAGCGGGAAACGCTGCCTCTGGATGAGGCGATTGGAAAGTACAGAGCGGCGATCGATGCCTGTAATAAAATAGACTCGGATTTTGTCATTATGGCCCGTAGGGCCGCCGGCGGCCGGCTCGACGAGACTACTGATCGCTGCAAAGCCTATAAAGACTCTGGAGTGAGCGCTGTCTGGTTAGAGGATCTCGAGTCCAGGGAAGATGTCAGGCAAGCCCGGCTATCCATCGGCTCTCCTTTGCTGGTCTCTACCGGCGGTATTTCTCCCCCTCTTTCTGACGAGGATCTGCGAGACTTGGACGTTATCGACGCGGGAATAGAGGTCAGCCAGGTCGGAATGATCGCGGTTTGGGAATTGCTCCTCTCGATCAAAGAGCGCGGCCTGGATGCCTGGAGCGAGTTCATCCAGCTTAAGGAGGATCATCCGCTGGCAGGTTTCGGAGAATTCGAGCTCCTGGGATTTCCGAAGATAAGAGAATGGGAGGAAAAATATCTTTCCCCCGATCAGATGAGGAAATACGAGAGGTCTCTGGGCCTCTATGAACCGGGTCGAGAAAGTCGCGTAAATAAGGTCAGGTAAAACAGGAGTTTCATCTTCCATGCCACAAAAGAGCGCGCGCTTGCGAGAGCTGATCTCCGCCGGTGGAATCTTTTTGCAGCCGTGGGTTGGATGCGCTCTGCACGCGAAGCTCGCAGAGTCTCTGGGGTTCAAGGCCGTGGGAATTTCCGGGTCAAACGTTTCCGGCCATATTCTGGGCATACCCGATGTGGGCTTGATTACTCTAACGGAGTTGGCTCAGAACACGCAGCGGATATGCGGCGCAGTGGATATCCCTGTGATGGTCGACTGTGATACCGGCTTTGGCAACGCGATTAACGTCCGGAGAACGGTGTCGGCTGTGATCAAAGCGGGCGCAGCAGGGCTATTCATTGAGGACCAGGTCGCTCCGAAGCGCTGTGGCTTTGTTAAGGGCAAGGAGATCCTGCCTCTGGACGAGGCGCTCGGGAAGTACAGAGCGGCGCTTGATGCGCGGGACGAGTTAGACGGCGATTTTGTTATCATGGCCCGGACGGATGCCCGCGGCGCCGCCGGCGGAAGCCTCGAAGAGTGCATAGCGCGTCTTAGAGCCTATAAACAGGCGGGTGTAGATATGGTTTACGCCGAGGCTCTTCAGTCGATGGACGAGCTGCGAACGGTTCGGGCCGCGGTGGAAGGTCCGTTTTTCGTCACCACGAAAGCCATCCAACCTGCGCCCACTCTCGAGCAGTTGCGGGAAGCCGGCGTCTGTATGGCCGCTCCGCATCCGGCAAGAGCCGGCAATATGGCTGTCTGGGATCTCCTGCAAATTGCGAAGACAAAGGGTCGCAGCGCCGCGGTTGCTTACGCGGCAATGTCCAAGAACCATTCACTCGCAGGTGCCGGTATTTCTACTTTGTTCGGCCGCCCGAAGCTACGGGAATGAGAAGTGAGATTACAAGAAATAATTTCTTCCGTCGCCCGGAGAGACCCAGATTTTGTATTTGCGGTGAAATCGAACCGACGAAAGGGTGGAGTGTCAATTATGCGGGGTTTAAAGCTCGTTTTCTTTTGCCTGCTGTGGGCTGTGATCATCTCATCCGCCGGCGCATCCTTCGGACAAAGCGTGCCTTCGGATCCCGCTTCGATTGAAGCTGCCAAGCGAGACGGCGAAGCGGTCTGGTACACTATGGAGTCCGTGCACATCGTGGAAGCGCTGCGGAAAAAATTCGAAGAGACATTCCCGTTCGTGAAAATAAGAATGTTCAGGATACGAAGCGCGGATATCTGGAACCGCATTGCCGCTGAGTCCACGACGGGGCGCTACGTCTTTGATGTGGCCACGACGAATGCTTCGACGGCTTACGCCATGAAGAAACGGGGCTTTACGAAGGCGTATTTTCCCAGCGAGGGTAAACTCCTGGCGCCGGCTTTTCGCGATTCCGAAGGACATTGGTACGCCCCCACGTTCGAAGGGTACGGGATAGGGTACAATACGCGCCTCGTTAAGACGCCACCGAAAACATACGATGAGCTCCTTGCTCCTACGTGGAGGGGAAAGATAGCGCTTGATACGCAGGATTACGATTGGCTTGGGTTCCAGTTCAAGCTTCGCGGCGAGAAGGAGGGGCTGGCGTTCATGCGAGAGCTCTCCAAGAATGTGGTCATGAGGAAGGGCCATTCGCTGGGGGTGCAAATGGTTGCGGCGGGCGAGTTTTCGGCGTTTATCAACGGCCTCGGTTCCGAATTCTTCAGGCTAAAAAACGAGGGGGCGCCGGTTGATCTTGTTTTCACAACGCCGCTTTATCTCGGCCCCAGAGCCACTTCGTTATCCGCGAAGAGCCCGCACGAAGGAGCGGCCCGTTTATTTTTAGAATGGCTATTTTCTAAGGAAGCGGCCAGGTTCATTACTCAGATAGGACGTTCCTCTACCCGCGGAGATGTCGAGCGTTTCCCGGCAGCGCTTTCAAAGATCTCCAATTTCTTTGCGCATGATGCAGCCTATTACGAAAGTAGAACCCATTACGCTAAGTTGTTTAACGAGGTTTTCATGCGCTAAGCGCGAAGACGGCTCGAAAAACTAGTGACGGCGGGGCCGCTCGGGACAGGCCTGCCCGTTATGTTTTTACCGGCTGGTTTTCTCGGCCATGAGGGCATGAATACCGCCCGCATTCAGAATCTCCAGCATAAATTCGGGAAACGGAGTGAAATGTAGTTCGGCTCCGTTGTCGAGATTCCGAACCGTCCCTGTCTCCAAGTTTACCTCCAACAGGTGCCCTGCCTGGACCATCTTTGTTATTCCTTTACATTCCATAACAGGAAGCCCGAGATCGATCGAATTCCGTTGAAAATTGACCGACGCTGATTCGCAGAGCACGGCCGCAATGCCTGCGCTTTTTAGCGCCACTGGGGCCAGGGCATGGAGGTGCGGATCTCCGGGAAGGCCGTCTAGACAGGCAGCGCTGCAGCCGGTGTTTGTGCCGGCTACGATAAAATCCCCTTTTCGGACTCCACAGGGAAATTCAGGATTCAGTCCGGCAAGACAGCGCTTCGCCAATTCCTCTTCCGCCGGGAGCACACCTTCCTCCGCCCGCTCGCGGAGATCATGAAGGTTGCATATATCCCAATCGGCATCCACGTTGTCCCCGAAAACCCATGCGGTTCCTTGAAGCCGCCTTTTTAAACTCGGTGAATGTATTCCGTCTTTTTTCATCTGCGAAAATTTACTATGTTTCAGGAGAGCGGAGGCGCCCCGCTTTGAGCTGCCTCTCAAGATAGGGATAGACTCCACCGGCTTTAAGGATACGCATTATGAAATCCGGGAACGGCGTAAAATGCAGCTCGGCTCCGCTTGTGAGGTTCTTCAGAGTGCCTTTTCCAAGCTGCACCTCGAGTTCGTCCCCCTGGCGCACGCCCGCTGTTATCCCGTTTATCTCCACGACAGGCAGACCATGGTCGATGGAATTTCTGACAAAATTTCCATTGCTGCTCTCGCACAGGACCGCCGCCACGCCTGCGCCCCTAATGGCCATACTCGCCTGGTCATGGTCGTGGCCGTAACCCATGTTTTCGCCTGCCACCAGGAAGTCTCCCCTTTGGACCTTTTTAGGAAACTCCGGATCGACGTTGACCATGCAGTGCTTGCCCAGTTCCTCATACGTTCTGGGAATCCCTTTCTGCTGCAGATTCTTGCTCACGTCATAACCGAGGATTTCCCAGTCCACATCGAGGATCCCATCAAAAACCCATGCCTTTCCACGCATGATTTCTTCCATTGCGTTTTTCCTCCAGTCGGTTGCCTGGCTACAAATATTTTCTCGGATCCACGATCATCCCCTCGACAGCGGATGCCGCCACGAGGGCGGGGTTTCCCAGGTAAATGTCCGCCTCTTTACTTCCCATTCGACCCGGATAATTACAGGTGCCGGTAGATACGCACACATCGCCTGCTGCCAATGGTGTGTTCGCTCCGTAGCACATCCCGCAGGCCGGAGACGGCAGCACGCACCCCGCCTCCAGGAAGATCTCCGCCAGCCCGTCTTTCATGGATTGTTTATAAACATCAACCGATCCGTGGGTGATGTTCAGAATTACCTGCGGGTGAAGTTTTTTCCCGGCGAGGATCCGGGCCGCCAGCCTCATGTCTTCGATGCGGCCGTCGGCGCAGGAGCCGATAAACCCCCGGTTAATTTTCACGCCCTCAAATTCCGTGACGGGCTTTACGATGTACCTGTGGGGCGGTGGAACGATCTGAGGCACGAGGTTCGAAACGTCAAACGAGTAGGCCTTTGCATATCTTGCATCAGGGTCGCTAACCAGCGGATCAAAAGATTCCGTCGTCCGAGCCCGCACATAATCGAGGCTCTTTTCATCCGGATTAATAATTGCGGTCCAGGCGCCTGTAAAAAGTGCCAGCGAGCATAGGGTAAAGCGGCCATCCATTTCCATTTCATCAACGACAGGGCCGGTCCACTCCATGACCATACCCACTGCGGCCGAGGGCCCAATCCGGCCCAGGATGAACTCAAAAACGTCTCTGGCGGTGATATCCTTGGGCATCTTGCCCGTCAACGTAATCTGGACCGACTCAGGAACTTTGACCCATGTTTTCCCGGTCATCAAATAGGCTCCGGAGCCGTAAGACAGAGTTATGGCAAAGGCGGCTAAGGCCCCGAGGGTGCTCGTGTGCCCGTTTACTTTCTGAAAAAAGCATTCGCCTGGCAGAGCCCACGCGTGCTCTCCGGCCACGACATGCTCGATTCCTTGACGCCCCAGCTCATAGATATTCTCGTCAGGAATAGCCTGTTCTTTTGCCCACTCACGAAAAACCTTCCGCATTTCCCCGGCCTTGTGAGAGGCCGTTGAGCCGGTATGTCCATCGACAATATTGATGAGCTTTGGATTGAAGACCTTCGTCCCCCATTTCTTCATCTCATCGATTCCCCGCCCAAGGGTAGCGCTGACAGTTACGGGACATCTGCTGGTAACCTCAATGTAATCGCCGGGCGAGACTTCCTTTTTCCCCGAGGCCCTGGCCAGGATCTTTTCCGTAATTGTCTTGCCCATGTCTTCCCCCTTTTTGTGCGACGTACCTGGACTTGCCTCTATCAAGAAATGACTGAAGGGTCACTGGTTCGTTACCTTTTTGCCATTTGACGCTACGAGGTCCAAAACCCAAACCTCCGGAATATCCTAAAGAACTCAATAGCTTAGGCGACCATATCAGAAACCGGAGATTGGAGCTAGGACTTTTTCAGAGCCAGGGTGCAGCGAAAATCAGGGTTGATGCGAGCACCATCTGGAGGTGGGAGCGCAACGAAACCCAGGCGCGGTGCCGGCGCATACCCCGGGTCATTCAATTTTTGGGCTATAATCCCTTGCACGTTCCCGAAACCTTCCCCGAGAGGCTTGTCTTGGCCCGGCAGCTTCTCGGACTTACCCAGAGGGCTATGGCCAAGCGGCTGGGAGTGGACCCGACCACCCTTGGGTTTTGGGAGAGGGGGGAGAGGCGGCCATCAAAGAACGTCCTACGCGTTGTCGATCTGCGCCCTTTGGGCTTTTGGATTGGTAAGATTGATGCCGAATGAGCCCGAGGTGCTGTGACACTTCAAGCGGTGGCCCTTCAGCGAGTGCGACGCGGCTTCTTTGGGGCTGAGAACCCTCGATCAACAACTTGGAGGCCAACAGGACCTCGTGCGGGACAATCTACAGGGCCTCTCTCACTGAACTGCTGCAACCTGGATAAGGGATGCTGGGCGACTGAAAACAGGTACGCTGGATATCTGTAACGCTTAGTGCGGAGTTCGAATTGAGTGAGAGACTCGCCGTTTCAACAATCGTTTTCAAAGGCTGATAAAGCTCGATGAGTACGTGTCATAAAAATAATACTTGACAGGAAAATTATAGGATGTCCCCAAGGGCGCCCTTCATTTGGGTACAGGCCCCGACTATCTAACCTTACCCACTTCGAGAATCCAAATCGTTGAGTTCTCAAACGGAAACCCGCCCCGACGAGGCGGTTTTGTCGTCGGAATTACTGAAAATGCGATTTTTCTCTGATCGGGACTCCACGCTGGCTTTTCTCCGCCTACCTGATAGCCGCGCTTGCCCATATCGGTGAGGCGTCGTATACCCTTGCCGTCACTGTTCATTAGCCACAGTTCAGGGTTTTGGGAGCGATTACTTACAAAGGCGATCTCTTTTCCACTGGGAGAGTAGGCAGGCCATCTATCTTGAAATGAGCCGCCGGTTAAGCGCTGGTATTTGCGGAGACGTAAATAAAACTTATAAAGACGGCTTATTTTGGGCACATAGCCGCTGTCAGGTATCCGAGAGCTCTTGTCCCAACCCACATAAACGATTTCTCTGCCATTTGGTGACCAGTCCGGCCCCTCGGTGCCCTCCGTCTCCTCGCCACGGCCAAGATCATCTAGAGGTTCTACTTTGCCAGTATCTACATCTGCGACATACAAGTCCGAATCATAACTAAGATCAGCAAAGACCACCTTCTTGTTGTCGGGACTCCAAGAGGGGCTGAATGCGCCAAACTCGTACTCTCTTAAATGATTTTGTTTGATGGATTTAGTAAAAAGGGTTAGCCCGTCGTGTTTACCAACGGCGACAAAAGATAGCAGATTTAGTTTTTGCAAAAAGGTGGGATAGAAGACATACTGCATCAGAATTGTCCTAACATTCTTTGTTTGAAGATCGACCACGAATACAGCGCCTCTCGTTGTTCCCTTCAGTTCCTGTCCTGCCACGAACCCAAGTTGCTGAGTCGTAATCCAGAAAGGACTATGAGGATTCGGAGTCTCTTTTGTGGGACGGATTGCTTCATAGACGGAGAAGTCGCGTGTTTTTTGTTCGGCGGCGTAGCCGACAGAAACAGTTCCCGAAAGCGCAAACGTGTAGCCGATTAAAAGAAGAAAGCCAGTATACATTGTTTTGCTCACCATCTCATTGCACCGGGGGATGCAAAATGTAGATTTGGCGAATTCCTAAGTCTTTAGAACCAAAGACGTCTATTCTAAGATCTGCAACCCCAGGATGCCCTTTTAATTGCAAGGAAAAACGCCGATGTCCAGGAGTACATGCTCCACATGTGTCGTCAACTCGACCCACTAGTCCAGGTTCTCCCCCTCGTGGTTCGATCAAAATTCTTGTACCCATACGAAGAGAGGGTTCCCTACATGTCAAACATTGCTTCGCCACGGCCACAGTTGTAGGATTCTGCCAAGTTCCCTCTCCTTCTGTGGGCTCCCTCCCTGAAAAGGTTGGTTGGCCCGTAGGTTCATACTGTGTCACGCGCGCATCCAGAGGACCTTCTATGGTGTAACCCTGTGGCAGATTTACCTGAGCACATGTTGAGCATTCATTCCACCCTAGCTGGCCCTGTCCATTGGTAGAGTAACTTGGCGATTGTATCAATTCCGAAATACCATATAAAAGACCCGCAGTCACACCTCCGGTCACCGCCCCCAGGCCGAAATTCTTCCAGAAATTTCCACCATAGAAGCCGGTCTGAATAGCTCCCGATACTGCTCCTACAATTGTGTCCTTGCGGTGAGCCTGCGTTAAACTTTGATGTTTCCCCAAGCCCGCAGCGAAACGGAATGCCATGGGGGGTCGAAGGTTAAATCAGATGTCTGATGAGGGCGCGAAGTTTTGACGCTGCAAGGTGTCGCGGTAATTCCATGGCATCCACTCCTGAGGATTGCGGGACAGCTCCGCAGCGTGGATCTGCAGTTCGGTTAAGTAATCGAACGCGCTGATACCGGCGAGCTGGCAGGTATGAATCAGGCTCATGAAGAGATCCCCCACATGGGCGCCGTTTTGGGTCTTATAGAAAAGCGCATTTTTGCGATGCAGGATCGCCTTTTTCAAAGCGCGCTCGCAGATGTTGTTGTCGAGCGGGGCGCCGGGGACGCGCAGGAACAAGGTGAGTTTATGAAAATGGTGATTCATGTAGGAGATGGATTTGCAAAGACCGGAGTTGGGCTCCACCTTTCGCTCTTCGATCTGCTCGTTCATCCACTTTTCGAATTCCGCCATCAACGGAGCGCTTTGGGCTTGGTGCAAAGCGAGGCGCTCATCCGGCGACATGCCCTTTTCTTTGGCCAGGGCATCAGTTTGGTAAACCTCCCGGAGAGTCTCCAGCACGTAGCGACAGGACTCGGGAAAATTTCTGACCTGGTCGATAAATTTGCGCCGGCCGTGGGCGAGGCAGTTCGCCACGATGACCTCAAGATCCTTGGGCAAATTACGTGATAGCGCATCACACATCTGAATCGGAGGGCCGAGCTCTTTGGCCCGTTTCTTTAACAGATCGGTCAGATTTTCTCCCGCATGTTTGTGTCCGGTGAAAAACAAGGCGATCTTTCGTCCCTCGCGGGTGGAGACGATCCCGGAGGTGAAAATGCCGCTTCGCTCCTGGGCGGGTTCAGAATCGTCGAACTCCTCCGCCAGCTCGGCATTCTCGGGGCTCTGGCGCATGAGCGCGAGGATCCTCATCGCCGTATCATCATTGTGAAGCACCTCGCCCTGAGCGGCTTGTCTTATAAGCTCTTCGTAAGCGGCCTTGATTTCTGCGGCCACCGCCAGGACGATCCCCCATTGGGTGGAAGCCGGTAGAGGGATGCCCAAATTTCCCTGGAGCCCTTCGAGCCGGTAGAAGGGAAGACCGCTCCCATACTTAAGGAGCGCGATCATGCTCCCAGAGCTTGCGTCGTATTTCTCTGGCCCTACCCCGTCAGGAGCATCGGCCGTAAACACCTCGCCGCAGAGGTTACATCGGAGCTTTTCCAGCTGATAGACGGTTGCCGCCAACGGGGCCTGGCCCACGATCCGCACCAGCAATCCTGGTTGGGTGGAATTGTACACTTTGCCTTTTCTACATTCCGGGCAGCGATCGCCCGATTTAAGCGAATTGTGCCTCACCTCGATCTTGGTGGCGCCGGGGTAAGCCTCTGCGCCGTTTCGACCGTGCCCTTTAGTTTTCTTCTCTGACTTCTCCCGGCCCAATTCGATTAAAGAAGTGTCTGTTTTTTTCTGGTCCTCTGTTTTATGGGTTGGATCGCTCTTTAGAACATTGCGCGTCTTCTCGGTGCTCGCTCCAAAAAGGATCTGGCGCAGCCGCTCGATGGTGGTCTTTCGGTCCTCCAAAAGCCGGGTTAAATATCCGAGGGTCTCAACCGCCGCTTTGAGCGTCTGATAGTCCGGCTCGTTCAAGGGAGTTTTCTTGGCGCGCTCCAGAAGTCTTTCCAATTCTTCCATGTTGAGTTCTACCCGCTCTCTCGCTCGGTTCATCTTCTCTCCGAAAGAAGGTCGCGGAAGCGCCTGGAGAGCGGGTAGCCTAAAACCTCTTTGATCGGCCGATTGGGCTTCTTGGTCTGATCAGCCTTGCCACGTCCGGTGGTCAAACCCAAGTAGATCCAGTTGGCGGCGCGGTAAGAGGTGCCGCGGAATCGCTCAGGGTCAATGAAGGTCTCCAGAAAATAGACCGGGTGAGCATAGATCCGCTGCCAGTCATCTGAGAGCACCCGGGCCATGCGGCTCAGAATGTGGGAGGCTAAATGAGGGACTAAAACAAAAGGCAAAATCAGAAAGCGGGTATTGTAGGCAATAAAGCCGATGTTTTGCCGGCGCGCCTCAGCCGACCAGCCGATGAAGCGATCCCTGGGACCGAGATGGCGCGGCGCCGAAGACCACGCCAGGCAAGCAATCGGCCGGTTTAGCGCGTAGATGAGATACTTTAGATGCTCGCCCACCGGATGGGTGTAGCCGAGATAATGATAGCGCTCGATCAGACTATTAAAGAGCGGCTCCTCCCAGCTATGGCGCACCTGGCGAAACTTAAGGGGCCGAATCTCACCCAGAGGAGCGCATAGCGGCGTCGTATCGACCAGCGCCAGAACTGGCCTTTGGCGCTCGGTAGCGCGCCGGGAAAGCGGATTGGGATTGACGTGGCGAACCGGCGGGAGCTCGATTAATCCCAAGCGGTGAAGCTTAAGCATCAGCCCCCGGCAGACCATCTCACGCAACGCTCCGTTGGGCTGGCGCCACTCCCACGCTTCACAGAGCTTTCTGGACAGCGCCCGGCGGCTTGCCGCTGGATGCTCGGCAATGAGCTTTCGGATAAACGCGACTTCGTCCTCGCTGATCGTGCGGCCCCGGTGCTTGAGAATCGCTTCCATGCGCCGCACTGTAACAGAAGGGGTTTCGGAACGCAAGCCCCCAAACCGCCGGATCGTCCGATGGTCCCTCTTTCTTCTCTTGCTTCTCTTAGGGGGCCGGACTCACACGACGCCACGCCGGAGCGGCGTTTGCCGTCTGGGGGTTGGCGCCCACCAAAAGCATCTGCAGCTCGTAGGCCTCCAGGGCTTTACAAACCTCGGTCTCGCTCGACGGCCAGAAGCGAAATCGCCCGCTCGACAGTCTCTTGTGCGCCAGCCAAAACCCCTGGCCATCGTAGGTGAGCACTTTGATCGCCGTCCCCCGACGGTTGCGGAAAACCACAAGACAGCCAGAAAAGGGATCCGCCCTTAAGACCTGTTTGCAAACCCGGGCCAACCCATCGATCCCGTTCCTGAAGTCTACGGCCTTAAGCGCCACTAAAATGCGCATCTGCGGCGTGATCTGTATCATCGCTCAGCACTCCACAAAGCGCGGCTTACGGCCGCCAGATCTCCCGCCGATATACTCTTGAGCTCAAGCGTCATCTTCGCCCCGCGCCGATCCTCTATCGCAAGGGTGCATTCACAAGGAGAAGCCGCAAAAGGGAGCACCTCGATAAAGCTCGCTTTGGCCCGCCTGCCTGGCTGCGGGCAGGCCTGTTGCTTCCTCCTGCCGTCCTTATGCGCAGTCTCCAGACGCTGCTTTAGGGCGTAGTAGTCAAGCCCCAGCGCGTGCGCGATGCTCGCAGGCCGATGTTTCTTGGCCAGCTTCGCTGCCGATCTCCAGAGGCTTTCGGGAATCCGCGATCGGTGCTTGCGCCGCCGGCGCCACGCCTGCAGACGACG
>JACQUW010000161.1 GCA_016210115.1 Deltaproteobacteria bacterium
CGCGGGAAAGTTCATTATGAGGATGAAAGCTGTAACCGAAGGGGCAGGCCTGGAGCTCGCGAAGAGAGTAAAAAGTTAAAAGTGAAAAGTTAAAACGGAACCGCAGGCCACTCACGTTTCACCTTTCACGTTTCACGATCACATGGGCGTCGTGCCTTACAAAGCTAAAAATATTGCCCTTACCGGTTTTATGGCCGTTGGAAAGAGTTCCGTTGGCCGGAAGCTGGCCAGCAAGCTTAAACGTCCCTTCGTGGACCTCGACCAGGCAATTGAAGAGAAAGAGGGCATGAAGGTCCGCGATATCTTTGATCGTAAAGGGGAGGCTTTTTTCCGAGAGCGGGAGAAAGAGGTGCTGCGGGAAGTGCTGGACCGGGATGGTCAGGTGATCGCAACCGGCGGCGGCGCCGTTCTCGATAAGCAGAATCTGCGACTGCTCAAAAACAGGAGCTTGCTGATCTGTCTTACCGCTCCGGCTCCGACACTGCTTCGAAGATCCGGGAGCGGCGAAGATCGCCCGCTGCTCCGGGCGCACGATAGACAGAGAAAAGTCGAAGAGATTTTGCAGCAGCGTAAAGAACTGTACGCGCAGGCTCACATTTGCGTGGATACGGACCGTCTCACCATTGAAGAAGTTGTCGATACAATTTTGAAGGCCATAGACCAGCCACAAAGACCCTCACGCCATCCCTCTCGCTCAGGCAGAGGGCGAGTGCAGGATATGTCTCCCTCGGAAAAAGGCCGAGGGTAAGGGCACGTGTCTGAACGTATGCGAACGTTGACGGTCAAGCTCGATCAACGGTCCTATCCCATTCACATGGGAGAGGGGCTTCTACTTCGGGCAGGAGAGCTTCTCGGGGAGGCCGGCTGCGGAGAAAAAATTGCTATCGTGACAAGTCCAACCGTGGCCCGGCTTCATCTCACCCCCTTGGAGGACTCGTTTAGGCGATCGGGATTCAAAACGACTTTGATCCTCCTCCCCGAGGGAGAAGAGCATAAAAACCTTGCGTCGCTGGAAACTATTTACGACCGGCTCGTCAGCGGCAGATTCGAGCGGAATTCCTGTCTGGTCGCGCTGGGTGGTGGAGTCATCGGCGATCTCGCCGGTTTTGCCGCAGCCACCTTTTTGCGAGGAATTCCTTATGTTCAGGTCCCCACGACTCTTCTTGCACAGGTCGATTCGAGCGTCGGAGGAAAAACGGGGATAAACCATCGGGAGGGAAAAAACCTCATCGGTGCGTTCTATCAACCTCGTGCCGTCCTGATTGATGTGAATGTGCTTCAAACCCTGCCCCGGAGGGAACTGCTGGCCGGATTGGCTGAGGTGATCAAATACGGCATTATTGAGCAGCCTGAACTCTTCGCTTTGTTAGAGGAAAAGCTGGACCCGCTGCTTTCACTGAATAAAGATCTTCTCCTCGAAGTGATAGGCGCCTCGTGCTCGATCAAGGCCAGAGTCGTGGAGAAGGATGAACGCGAAGACGACTACCGCGCGGTGCTTAACTTCGGTCATACGATAGGCCACGCGCTGGAATCGTTGACCGGCTATGAGACCTTTCTTCATGGGGAAGCTGTGGCGATCGGAATGGTTCAAGCGACCTTGATTTCGATGCGTCATGGATCGTGCGATAAAGAAAGCTGCGAGCGCATCTACCGGCTTATTCGGAGGACAGGATTGCCAACCGAATTGCCATCCTCGATCATTCCTCACGAGCTGGTGAAAAGCATGGAGACCGACAAGAAATCCGCCCGGGGGAAGATTAAATTTGTTCTTTGTGAGGGGATCGGAAAGACCCGTTTTCACTGGCTGGCGCCGGAAGAGATCGCGGCCATGATCGCAAACTAGGGGGTGTGTTCTCAAAATTAGTCGTATACTTCAAACGTCATTCCGGCCGAGCCCGCGCAGCGGGCGCGAGCCGGAATCCAGAAAAATACAAAGACATCTGGATTCCCGCTTTCGCGGGAATGACGATACTCGATCGCTGCAGGTGAAGCTTGACCTGCAGGAACACAGATGGGTCTGGTTCAACAGCCTTACTCTCGGGCATCAGAGCTTGCCGACTTGGCCGAACGCTTGCGCCGCCAGGGGCGCCTCGCCGACGCGATGGAGAATATAGCGCGCGTTCTGGCTGAGGAGCCCGAGCACGCGCGAACTCAGCTGATTCGGGCAAGGATTTTGTATCAGCAGGGAAGATTGCCGGAGGCGTTAGAGGGACTTAGAAATCTCGAATCGGTTGGTAGTCAATGGGGAATACGCTCTCTGGTCAAAGACCTGGAGCAACTGCGGCGTAGGCAGGAGACGCAGATGGATACGGCTTTCGCGACGGAAGCCATGGCGGCTCTCCTGTCCCAGCAGGGTTATCTTTTCGAGGCCCTGGAGATCTATCGACGACTCTTTCTGCGGTCAGAGGAAAAACAGCCGCTACTGCGTGAGATCCTGGTTCTCAGAGAAAGAATGAAGCAAGCAGGATCGCGGGGCATCGAGAAGCAGAAACTGGATCAGGAACTAAAAACGTTGGACCGCTGGCTGGAAACAACGGCTAAAAGGACACTGGATGGCGAAAAAGAAGAGAATTCTGGTTTTGCACGGTCCTAACCTGAACCTTCTGGGAAAGCGGCAACCGGAGATCTACGGTCGGCTGACGCTTGCAGAGATCAATCGAAAGATCACAGACCTCGCCGGAGAGCTGGGAGTCGAGGTGGAGATCCGGCAATCGAACAGCGAGGGAGAGCTTGTGAGCTGGGTCCAGGAAGCTCCGAAGAGATTCGGCGCGATCGTCATCAATCCCGCTGCCTACACTCACACCAGCATCGCGCTGAGGGATGCGGCCATCGCAGCGGAAATTCCGCTGGTGGAGATCCACATCTCGAACATTCATAAACGGGAGGATTTTCGCAGGCATTCTTTCCTTGCCGGCGTCGCTGTTGGGCAGATCACCGGCTTCGGAATCCAAAGCTATCTGTTAGGCCTGAGGGCGGCAGTGGAGTCTTATAACTCGGGAGAGCTCAATCTATAAATAGGGAGCCCGTCTCAAGGCCTTTTCGTCTCATCTCCTCGATCAAGGCCTCCCTTTCCTTGTGCAACTGGCCGATCTGATTCCTTAGCTCGCTAAGGACCCTCTCTTTCTCTGCGTAGCCTGGCGGAGGGGCGTCCACCGTAGGAACCCCGCCTGGCGGGCGAAGCTCTGTAACATCGGCTGGCAATCCAGAAAAGGGGGACGGAGTTTGCAAAAGGATGCCTCCCGCATCGCTCGGTCCTGCCGGATTGTGCTGAACGTCTTTCAATCTTGAGATGAGGTCATCCGACCTCGCCTGTACAGCCTCGTCACCTTCAATAAGGCTTGGCACAGGGCTGGTGCTGCCCTTAGTTGCCAGAAAGTACTGATCTCTCAGTGTCTTGATTTGCGCCGTGATGTCTCTCAGTTTTGTCTGGTATTCCTTTTCTTCGCGCTCTTTGGCATCCGCCGGGCTCTCCGGACCAGGAGATTTTTTGAGCTCCGCCGGTGCCCCTTTTTTTTCTTGTGTGCGGGATTCCCGCTCAGGTTGAGCGCGGCGTTCCTCGGGCTGCAAAGCGGACACGTCCGGGGGGCTGCTTTGCCGGTCCCTGACAATCGATTGGATCTGGTCTCTGGATATTCCGACCTCTCCTCCAAAGCTCTGGAACTTTATGATCCCTCCCTCGTCGCGGTAACTCTGCACCGTGATCCGCCGGCCATTTTTAAGTATGAGCGCGTACTGCGCCCAGACCGTTTCCGGGCAGAGAAATGCGATCACCGCTAGGAGCCACAGTCGCTTGCCGCCAAACATAAACAGAGTATACTATTTTTTGTCCTTTCGCGGAAGCTCATATTTGTCGGCCGGTTTAGGCAGATTATGATGACGGTTATCGTGCTTTGACCGGCCAACACTGACCGGCAAATCGCGAACGAATTAACTTTACTCCCGTTCGACCTGAGCTTCTCGGGGCGAACGGCTTCCTTGAATGGAATCGATTATGAATCCCGACGGGCAAAAAACTTACAGACTGATGAGCCGCCGCATTCTTCGGGTTATCTGTCTTGTTTTCGCGGCCTGGCCTTTCATGATCGCTTTCGCCTCTGCCACTGAGCCGACGGTTCGAATCCTTTCTCCCAAGGATGGCTCGCAGATCTCGCAGGATCAGAACCTGATTTTGGTCAGCGGAAATGTATCCACTCAGGCAGCGAGGATCTCCAACGTGGATATTGTTTTCGTCCTCGACGTCTCCGGGAGCACCAGGAATTATGCCGGGGTCGACTTCAGTGACTCGGCGGACACTCTCCCCCCTTCAGGTTCCTGGGGCTTGGGAAGACCGCAGGTGGGAATGGGCGGCATCGTCTGGCCGGGACGGCCCTCAACCGTAGACCTGCGCAATTCCATTATCAGGGCGGAGGTTGCCGCAACCCGGCGGCTTCTTTCTCAGTTAAATTCCGCGACCACTCGAGTTGGTTTGGTTACCTTCAGCGATGACGCCAGGGTGCTCCAACCTCTCACCCATGACTTTGAGCAGGTAAGACGTTCTCTGGACGAGATACTCATCAAGGGCCCGGATGGCGGAACGCACATGGCGGCGGGGGTACGCCTCGGGATCAAGGAACTGATGGGGCTCGGTCAAAGTGAGAGGCGAACCGATGCGGTAAAAGTTCAGTTTCTTTTGACCGACGGTCTTCCCAGTTTGCCTTTTGGTCGGGGAGGCGATGAAGGAAATCCCCAGGACACTAATTTAGCGATCAATGCCGGACGTTTGTCGGGCAAAGCTGGAATTAAGGTCCATGTTTTTGGTCTCGGAAGAGAGGCAATTTCCGAGCCCCGTGCCGCTGTCGGAATCGCCAGGGAGAGCGGCGGCATATTCACTCCGGTAGTCCGGCCAGCGGACATCCTGCGGGTTCTGGAGAACGTCTCCATATTAGGCGTGGAGCATGTTCAGGTGTTTAACGAAACAACCGGGCAGAAGGCATCGCAGCTGCGGCTTGCCGCCGATGGGTTCTACTCTGCGGCGGTCCCCGTGATTGAAGGCCTCAACCGAATTCAGGTTTTGGCCCGCTCCAGCGATGGGGGGCTGGGACGACAATCCATATCGATCGATTATCGGAGAAGTGAACAGCGAGCGCTCGATCTCGATATTTTTCTGGAGCGAGAAAGGAGCCTGCAGCTTCAGGTGGAGCGACTCGGCAATAGTGGAGCGAAATCGCAGCCCGAAGCCGACCGAAGCCGGGATCGGGTTGGAAAATAATCCCGCCTAGCGTTTCTTTTTCTCGGCCTCCGCAGCTATGGCAATTTCGGATGCGCCGGCATTCTTCACAATGGACAAAACGCGGACGGCTTCGCCCAAGAGCACCTCTTTATCCCCCCTTAAAATCACGATTTTGTCAGGAGTGGAATCGAGGACCTGTTTGAGCGTCTTTTCCAAGGCCGCTTCGGTGACCTTCGTCTGATTCACGTAAATTTCATGCGCCGGCGTAATCGTCACCGTGGTTCCCCTGGGCTCTGTCTGGGTTGCCACGGCCTTCGGGAGATTGATCTTGCCGCCGGACTCCACAATAGCGGAACTGGTAATCATGAAAATGATGAGCAGAACCAAAAAAATGTCCGTGAGCGGCGTGATGTTTATTTCCGCCACGATATCCGAGTTGTCGTCATCCCTGGTAATATTGCCGAAAGCCATCCGGTTTTCTCCTACTGAATGAGCTTCTGAAGGATTTTGGTCGTCTGAATGCGAAACAGGCCGTTGAGGTTGCTGATTCGGACGAGGAAATAATTGTAAAACATGACGGCGACGATCGCGACACCCAGGCCCAGGGCTGTGGCGACAAGCGCTTCCGAAATGCCCGCCGCGACGACGGTAAATCCCCCGGTTCCCACAATGGCCATACTTTCAAATGATTTGATAATTCCGATTACGGTGCCCAGCAACCCGATAAACGGCGCGCTGCTTGCGACCGTGCCCAGTATCCACAGATGCTTTTTGAGCCCTTGTGTCTCCTCAAACATCGCTTCCGCCGCGAGCGCGCTGGCCGATTCGAAGCTCTCGGCCCGATGATTCGCGATGACATTTAGAAAAATCCTTGCGGCGGGGTTCTGGGAGTTCTGTTTACAAATGGCGACGGCCAGATCTCTTTGGCCACGGCTCAGGGGCTCCAGAATGGAGTCGGTCAAGCGGAGAGCTGACGAGCCAATATTTCTGAGGGACCAAAGCCGCTCGAGCACGACTGCCAAACTGATCACCGACAAAAAAATCAGTGGATAGGTGGCAATGGCTCCCTTGTGAATGATCTGAATGAGATCCAATCCCTGTTGTTGCATATGAACAATCCTCTCTATGCTGCAGAAGATTACCGGAAAAAAAGATTTAATCCAATAACGAAACGGGAGGCCCGTGCTCGGAGGCGTCTAAGATCTCAGCGCGGAATGCGAGGGGCTAAAGAAAATCGCATGATGAGCGGCTCGCCTGCGAGATCCCTCAGCGTTTCGGGAATGGCAGGGAAAGGAGAGGCCTTTTTCATCGCCTCGAGGGCGCTGCCGTTGATCCTGGAGTCGCTGGAATCCAATACTTCTGCTTGGGTCAGCTTCCCGGCCCGATCCAATGCAAACCGGACGGTGACGTTATGGACTCCTGGGACGTCATTAGGATCCTTCCAGACTGACTCGACTCTTTTTTTTAAAGCTCTGAAGTAGGCTTCGTAGTCCCCGCGCGCTTTTCCCATCAACCCTGACTGCCCGCCTCCTCCTGTGCCCTGTCCTGTCCCGCCTCCGCGCGTTCCTATGCCGTCCCGAATCCCTCCAGGCGCGCCGAGAAGACCCGTCCCGCTGCCCTTGAGTGCCCCTGGAATCTGCGTCCCTTCCTTGAGCGCGCGAATCCCTTCCCCTTCGCCGGTTCCTCTCGCGACAGCGAGAGCCCGTGCAGTCGGCTCCGCGCTCGAGACCGGGGTTGCGGCAGAGTTCCGGGTTGGAAGCTGGATAAGCGAATCAGGGGAGCTCTCTCTAACTATTGGCGGCTGCTGGCGAGCCAGATCGGCCAAAGCTTTCGGCTGCGGAAGAGCCGGCGCGCTTTCGGCAGCCGCCGTCGATTCATTGCTCGGGATGGCCGTTTCCAGTGAACCGGTATCAATTTTTCCCGTCCTTTGACGCGAAGTGAGCGCGTTGCCCCGCTTGGGGAGGGTGCGAGGACCGCCCGGGCCCCGATCAGGCCCGATGCTCTTGTTCGGCGATCGACCGTCTGAGAACTCCAAAAGTGTCACCGGAATAGAGACGCTTGTCTGAGGCCGAACCCACAGAGTTCGAACAGCAAGCACGTGAAAAATAGCCAGATGGAGAGCCAAAGAAGGGACCAAAAACGGACTCTTAAAGAGAGAATAGAGCGCCGACTCTCCCCAGGGATCACGTGTTTTCTTTCTCATCTCATCCACCCGAGCTGGAAACCTTTCGGTACTCTCCCCCGCTCGAAGGAATCTCCCCCTGTCCGGAGAGGATCTCCCACCCTACAGCACTCACGTCACGTCTCGCCAGCCGCCCGCCATCATAATACGACCAGACATCCACCGTTCCGTCACCGTTAAGGTCTCTTTCTTCTCTTAAGACCAAATCCTGGTCTTTGGAAGGATCATAATAGATCCAGAGATCGGTCCTGCCGTCCCGATCGAGGTCTTTCTCCACTCTGGCAAGCCGGCCTTTTTGATAGATCGCGCGAAAACTCACGAGACCGTCTCCGTTCTCATCCCGCTCTTCTCTCGCGATCCTGTCATCGTCATAATAGTAGTGAGTGTCCGGCCTTCCGCTTCCCTTCGTATCGACCTCGCGGCGAAGCAGCTTCCCATCGCGAAACGTGCTCCAGGTATCCACCCTCCCGTCTCCGTTGGTATCTTCTTCCTGGCGTATGATTTCTCGAGGTTTTGAAGGATGATAATAAATCCACAGATCAGGAACGCCATCTTGGTTGGTGTCTTTGATCTCCACGTTCTTAAAAGGAGAGCTTTGTGGGGCGGGAGTTTTTTCTTTCTTACCCAGGGATGCTACCGTCGTTGGATCCTCCTTTTTTTCGCCCGCTGTATCGCCTGAGCGCGCTTTGGCGGACTGCGCCGGCCGCGGTTCCTCTCTCGGCTTCACATCCACCGGGCCGGCCGTTTTTCCGAGTTGAGCTTCCAGCTCTCTCTGGCGCTCCAGCTCCTGTTCGATTTGGGCTTCCAGCGCTTTGTCTTTAGAGTGTTCTGCCTGAACCTGCGCGTTAATCTGCCTGTAGTGGGACTCGGCGGTCAATAGGCCGGTTACCAGCCCGATGAGCAAGCCTCCCCCTGCGCCGTACGGGCCGCCGATCGAGCCCCCCATCGCAACGCCTTCCATGGCCTTGGTCCACGCATATTGCCAACGCTGGGCTCCGCTGATCTGAGGATCCACCGGCGTAGGCAACCCTCCGGCGGAGTGCGAAGGGACCGTCCCGTCAGGGAGAGCGGTGGGAGAAGAGACCAAGTCTGGAGGGCGCTGCACGGGAACCGGATCACAACCCAACAGAAAGACGAAAATAACTGAGAGCGATCGCAATCTAAGCATAAGTCACTCTTGGCTATAGCTCATTTCTGTTTTGACCCTTTGAGCGATGTTGGTTTTCGGCTGAGCTCCGATACGCGCCGCGCCGCGAATGCTTCGCAGCTCATCTTCTACTGCCGCAAAAGGGACAGCCGGAGTACCGGGCATCTCTTCGTTGACCCTTTCTTGCCCGGTGACCTGCCCTTCGTCAAAGAAATAGCGCATATCAATGGTTCCGTTATAGTTTGAATCTTCATCCTGTCGCGCGAGCTTCCCATCTTTGTAAAACGCCCAGGCGTCGACCTTGCGATCTCGATTTGTGTCGACTTCCTGACGCGCCTGCTGCCCATCCTCGTCAAGGAATATCCTCACGTCGAAAACACCGTCACCGTCCGTATCCCTCTCCTGCCGGATTGGCCGGCTGTCCTGAAAAACCCACAGAGTATCGAATTTGCCCTGTCCTTTGGTATCTGAGAATCTCCTGACCGGTTTACCGCGAGAAAAGATCTCGACAAGATCGATTCGTCCCCGACCTTGGGTGTCCTCGTCTCGTCGGATAATCTCCCCTTCCTGCAAATAGACGATCCGATCGATCTTTCCGTCCCCATTCAGATCCTCTTCCTGTCGAATCAGACGCTCATCCTGATAGTACCCCCAGAGATCTACTTTGCCACTATGCTTGCGATCAACATCCTTTCTTACGAGTCGGCCATTCTCAAAATAGGAAAAGCTGTCCATTTTCCCGTCGGCATTGGTATCCTCTTCTAAGCGGCCAATCTTTTCTCCGTGAAAATACACGATCCGATCCACCCGCCCATCGAAGTCTCCATCTTCCTCACCGCGGATCGGCTGATTATTCTCGTAAGCGACGGAAACGTCGACCTTTCCGTCTCCGTTAGTATCCTGATATTTCTTCTCGATCTCGCCTTTCGCGTTAAAGTGGATCCACAGGTCGGTTCGGCCATTTCGTTTACTGGAAGACTCCTGCCTTTTCAGGTTACCGGTATCATAAAAAAAAGTGACATCGAGTTTTCCATCGAAATTCTCGTCCTGCTCGATCCGCTCAATCCTGCCCTGCCCGTCGTAATAAATCCAACGGTCCATCCTGCCATCCCCGTTGGCGTCCCTTTCCAGGCGTGAGACGTTTCCATTCATATCATAAAACAAACGGGCGACCGGTTGGCCTTCAGCGAGGCCATTATAGAAGAGGCCTGCGAGGAACAGAAGACAGGAAATTACCTGAGTCATGCGCGCGCCCGAACCCCCGAACGATGCAACAGAAGGGCCGGAGCCGAACGTTAGCTACACGCTAACGGAAATGGAGCCGAAAAATAGGTTGTGCGACGCAGAGCTAGTCCAGCGAGTCGGCGTGCCTATGCTCCGGCGGATCCTCCGGATTCCCTTTCTACGCCGCTGCCCCCGGGTTGTCAATGAAGCTGAAAAAACCGCTGTTTGGGCATTGCAAGGACTCACACTCGGCCGTTGTCTATGGCTCCATGCTGGGGTATAAATCAGCAACTGTAGGATAGGGGGATTCGGAAAGCCGACCTTGGTATGAAAATATCCAGCCCGCCGCGAATGAAAATACCCCTTCTGGACCTTGCACGCAAATATCGGGCAATCGAAGCCGCTTTGCTTGTAAAATGGTCGGAGGTCTTTTCGACCATGCGATTGTTGAATGGCTCCAACCTCGCTGCTTTTGAACAAGAATTCGCAGCCTATTGTGGGGTGAAACAGGCCATCGGCGTCGCCTCCGGAACGGACGCCATTTACCTTTCTTTACTGGCCCTGGGGATTTCTCGCGAGGATGAAGTAATTCTTCCGGCTCATGCTCCGGCGCCGGTCATCGAGCCGATTGTCGCTTTGGGAGCAGTCCCAGTTTTGGTGGATAAGGCGAGCGGCGACTATGGGCCCGACCTGGACAGTTTGAGGGCAGCCATCACATCGAAGACGAAGGGCATTATTGCCGTTCATCTTTTGGGACTCCCCTGCGATATGGATGAGATTCTGAAAACTGCTGAAGAGAGAAAAATTCCAGTTATCGAGGATTCCTCACAAGCGCAGGGTGCCACGTACAAGATGAAACGGGCCGCAGGCTTCGGCGTGATTACACCTATGAGCCTTGGACCCGTGAAGAACCTCGCATGCTATGGCGACGGGGGCGTCGTCCTGACCAACGACGATGGCCTTGCCCGCACCGTGCAACTTCTTCGCGTTCACGGTCAGGAACAAAAATACGACCACAGGATTTACGGCTGGAACAGCCGTCTGGATGAGATTCAGGCGGCGGCGCTTCGGGTCAAGCTGCCGATGCTCGACCAGGAGAATGCGCGGAGGAGAGAGATCGCCGAAGAGTATTCAACCGGCTTTCGCGGGTTGCCGTTGAAAACGCCCCCCACCTTTCCGGACCGCCAAAGTGTTTACCATCAGTATGCAGTGGAAACCCCGTTGCGCGACCGCTTGAAGATCTTTCTGCAGAACAAAGGCATCGGCACCGGGATCTACTATCCGGTTCCTTTGCACCAGCACGCGGCATGGAAAGCTAAGGGACAGGCCGAATACTCTCTGCCGGAAGCGGAAAGATTTTCTCGCGAAAATCTGGCGCTGCCGGTTTTTGCCGAACTCAGGGACGAAGAGACTGCCTATGTTGTCTCTTCCGTGAAAGAATTTTTTTCCACACTGGATTGAGAAAAGATCTTCCGAACACACAATTGGAGTTGGCCACGATCCGAAATCTTCTGAGGCTGCGCATCTTGGGAACCCGTTTGACCCAAGGCTTCAAACGTTAAACGTCCCATGATTTCTTACTCACCATATAGGCGCGTCTACGAACCGTTGGATGGCTTGTAAAATGTCGATGCAAACTGTCCTCTAGCGGCGGTTCTTTTTTTCGGATTGGGGTCGGCCGTCAGCGGCGAAAATCGGTGGGTCTCCTGCTCTCGATCCAGTGGAAAAGCCGGGTCCGATAGAGATAGGCGAGAAGGAGAATCGCCGCAGAAACGACGGCGATCAGAGCAGCCGTCCTATATTCCTGGCTTCGAATACTGGCTCCCTGAATGGTCAGCAGATATGTACCTGGAATCCGGCCGATGGTCGACACGATCAGGAAAGTGCTGAGGCGCATCGGGCTTAAGCCAAGAACGTAGCATAAGAGGTCCTTCGGAAAGCCGGGGATCAGGAACAGCAAAAAACAGATCATTGCCCCGGTATCGGTTGTGAGGAAGTTAAACTTATCCAGAACCTCTTTTCGAACAAATCTCTCTACGAATGGCTGGCCCAAAATACTGGCCAGCTCAAAGGCAACCCAAGAACCTAAAGTGAGCCCGAGCGTGGAAAGGAGAAACCCGAATCCTTTCCCATAAACGAAACCTCCGACCACTCCCGTTAGCTCGCCCGGGATCGGGGCGGCTACGACCTGCAAGGCCTGCAGCAGTAAAAATACCGCCGAAGAATGCGGGCCAAAAGAGGCGAGGAATTTTCCCAGCTTTTCGCGTCGGGAATCGATCGGATCAAGATCGTCAAACTCATCTCCCAGAGAACCCAGAAAGACGTTGAGCGGTTGGGGCCCGTGGCGGCTCAATAAAAAAACGAGTGTGACGACAAAAGCAAGAATAATTCCTCTGATGAGGAGGCGGCGTTTCTGCGTGGTCATAGGGCGAGAGGCGTGGAAACCCGGAGCATTAGCTTAATCAAAAAATTCTATCATTTCTGCATCACGTTTGGAAACCGGCTGGCGGCGAAGCTTTTGATCTTCTCAGAACTGTCTTTCTAAGACAGCCCTGACTGAACTCTCCGTAATTCTGGGTTGAATGAATCTCTTGGGCCGCTCCCGGTGCGCCCTGACGAACTATGCTTGCCGGGTGGATTTTCTGGCGAGCAAAAAAGATCAACTTATCGGCGCATGGCTAAGATCGAAAACAGAGGGCTAAAAACAACGGTCGGGCAGGTAAGAGAGCCCTGCCCGACCCGTTTGGCGGACTCAGGATATCCGTCGAAGAAGAAGTGGCTACTTCTTTTCTTCTTTTTTTACTTCTTCCCCCTTTTTGGCCTTAGCCTTAGCCTTAGCTTTTTTGGCCTTCTTCTCTTTCGTGTCTCCCTCCTTCTTCTCTGTGGCGGTGGTTTCTTTTTCCGCCGCGAGAATTACTGGTGGACAGGCCAAGGCCGACCCAATCAGGACCGCCACGAGCCATGAAAACCATCTGCTTTTCATATCTACCCTCCTTTCTCCTCCCCCACTGCTCGTAGAATTTGCCCCTCTTGTGCAGTAATGCCAACCGGGGAATATTGGCCAAGGGCGGGGCTTTTAAAGCGCATCTTGTAATAAATGCACCCTTACTTGTCAAGGGAAAAATGCTGGATTGCATGGTCAAGTTCGGCACGGTCGGGCGAGGATCACGTGGATTCCCGCGCGCGGTGAATGAAACGACGGATTACCCGGTATCTCTAAGAAACCGTCCAAATTCTAAGGGATCTCTCGGAGCGCCTGCAGTATCTGCTCGTTGGAAGGCCTTTTTTTGTAATCCTCCTCAATATATTTCCAGCGCACGATGCCTTGCTTATCAATGATAAAAGTAGCCGGATGGGGCCAGCCTTTTCCGTCCGGATTAAGAAGGCCATAGCGGTCGATCACTCTGTGGTTTCTGTCTTCAAGAAGGGGGAAATCAAAGTCGCCCCGGTATTTCTCTTTTATCCTTCGAACCAACAACCTGGAATTGTCGTGGGAATCGATGCTAACGGCGAGAATTTGCGTTTTCTCCTTTTCTTCTTTCGTCAAAAGGCTTTTCAGCTTCCCGAGCTGTTCCGCGCAGTAGGGTCACCAATGACCACGGTAAAAAACCAGGATGGCATTTTTCCTGCCGCGAAAGTCAGAAAGGGAGATCCGCTTCTCGTCCATGTTTTCAAGCGTAAAGTCCGGCGCCGGGTCCCCAACTTTGACCCGTTCCAGGTCGGTCGGTGGCAACTTCGCGCCGTCTTTAGGCCCCAATTGGCCATGAGCCGCGTTGCTCGACAACAGAAATAGCAGCGCAAAAAATCCCGAAACCATTTGGCTCTTCAGCATAGGTTCTCCTATTTGTGGTTCAACATTGCCTGACTCCCGTCTTCAGATCGGGATGCAAGCCTGCAGCGCGTCCTCCAAAGCCGAATAACGAAAGCCGTATCCCCGTTTCCGCGCCTGAGCTGGCAGTGCCTGTTGGCCGGTAAGAAGCATATCTGCCATCTCTCCCAAAAGCAGCCGCAACGCGAATCCCGGTACCGGCGCCCAGGAGGGCCGGCGCAGGACGCGTCCCAGAGCATCGCTGAATTCTTTCATTCTCACGGGATTGGGCGCTGTGGCATTGACGGCTCCGCTGGCGCCTGAATTTTCCAGCAAGAACTGAATCAGCCCGACTTCATCATCAAGGTGAATCCAGGGCACCCACTGCTTTCCTGATCCCAAAGGGCCCCCGACGTAAAACTTGAACGGCGGGACCATTTTCGCCAGCGCCCCACCGTCACGTCCCAGGACAATTCCGGTGCGAAGCCGAATGACGATAGCTCCTGAACTTTCGGCCTTCGTCGCTTCTTGTTCCCACTCATGGCAGACGCGACCCAGAAAATCGTTACCCGGGCCGCTTTCCTCTGTAACTATCTCATCCCCACGCGGACCGTAATAACCGACGGCGGAGGCGTTAAGGAGAAGCTTTGGCTTACGCCGACGCTGCGCGATTGCGTTCACCAGCGCGCGGGTAGCGTTGATCCGGCTCTCCCTAATTCTCTTTTTTTGTTCCCGCGTCCAGCGTCTGGCGGCAATCGGCTCGCCGGCCAGGTTGACCACCCCATCGGCTCCTTCAAGAGTTTCTTCCCACGGACCGGGCGAGCGCGCGTCCCAGGTTGCCCATTTCTTAGCGGAAAGGACAGCGGCAGGCACAGGCTTGCGGGTCAAAATCGTAAGGGAATGACCTGCCTCCAGAAGCCGGCGGCATAGAGTCTCGCCTATGAAGCCAGTCCCGCCGGCAATAATAAACCGCATGTTGATTTCTCCTCGTTGCGCCTACTGCAATGATTCGCGCGCCCGAGTCTGCTAAAATATGACTATTTCCTTAACGAGGTGTCAAGACAGCTGACCCTGTAAGAGAAGCAGAAGGGCCTGCTCCTCAGCGGGAGCCGATGGGCGTCTTACTTGTCGTCGGTGCTGCACTCCCGGAGGAAAACCTGGAGGCCTGAGGCATAGGACGAGGAGTTACGCCGATCATTAGTCGGGAATATTTTGAAGCTCGATCAGAGACGTGTCACTCAAAGCCTCGCATTGGAATCAGTGCCTGTCTTTTGGGTCAGAACGTTCGCTATGACGGAGGGCACAAGCGCGATTCTTTTATTATGGAAGTGCTGGCGCGTTTTGTCGAATGGGTCCCGGTCTGTCCGGAAGTGGAAGTGGGAATGGGAGTTCCAAGAGAGACGGTCCGGCTGATTGGAAGCCCATCGGGGCCGCGCATGGTGGCGGAGCAATCGGGCAAAGATTGGACGCGGGAAATGCAAGACTATTCCCGGAAGCGCTTAAGTGAGCTCAAAAAAATAAGCCTCTCCGGCTACATCCTCAAACGGAATTCCCCGAGCTGCGGCATGGAGCGGGTGAAAGTCTACGGCAGGAGCGGCGCGGCAAACCGTGGCCAGGGGCTATTCGCCCGGCTTCTCATGGACGAGATGCCACTTCTCCCGGTCGAAGAGGAAGCGCGTCTGAATAACCTCTCGCTGCGCGAGAACTTTATCGAAAGGGTCTTTGCGTACGACCGGTGGCAGGCATTCATGAGCGGGCGGAAGTCGGCGCGTTCTCTGTTCAAGTTTCATATTCGGCATAGGCTCACGGTTATGGCTCACAGCCAAAAACACCTGCGACGGCTTGGACGGCTTGTCGCCGCTTCCAAGATCCGGCCACTGCGAGAAGTCTGTGGAGAGTACGGCCGGCTTTTTATGGAAGCCATGGCCATCCGGGCGACCGTCCGCGGGCACGCGGAAGTTTTGCGTCATATCGTGCGTGTTTTTTCCCGGCAGCTCGATGCAGAAGAGCGCAAAGAGCTACTTGGGATCATCAAAGAATATCACCGGGGGCTTCTCCCCTTGATCGCCCCCGTCACTCTTATCCGCCACTACGTAAAGAAATACCGGCTCGTTTCTCTGGCCGATCAACTTTACCTGAATCCCGGCCCCGGGGAACTGATGCTTCGCAATCACGGCTGACGCTTGAGACTTCGTCCGGGTTGATGATCCAACTTCGCATCCGAAGGCGGGTGGTTGTCACGCCAGGCTGTTTTCATCACCGGGATTTGCAGATATTCTTAATAGGAAGACTTCTTTGATGATCATCCAAAGCACACTATGAGCTTTCCCGAGCCTGAACCGAAGCTTCAACGGCCGCACGATTCGAATTCCCATTCATCGACCGGAGTTTCAATTCTCCGGCGCAGAGTCGTAGTCACCGGAATCGGCGTGGTGAGCCCCAACGGCATCGGAATTAAATCCTTCTGGCAGGCCATCCGGTCCGGTGCGAGCGGTATAGATACGATCTCGCTCTTCGACCCTGCTTCTCTTTCCTGCCAGATAGCCGGAGAGGTGAAAGATTTTCAGCCTGCGGACTATCTCCCGCCGAAGGATCTTCGGCGCGTCGGGCGAGCCGTTCCCTTGGCGATCGCCGCCGCAAAGGAGGCTCTTCGGGCAGCGGGAGTGGATGCGACCGAAATGTCGCTCGAGCAAAGGCGCTCGTGGGGCGTGATCCTCGGCAGTGGCGGCGGGACACCGGATTTCATTGAGCAGCAGTACCGGCTCTATTTCACCGATCAGGTGCGAAAGGCCAGTGCTTATAACATTTCAAGTTCCACCATCGGCACGCTTTCCAGCGAGATCTCTCAATATTTCGGATTCAAAGGGCCGAGTCACATCATCTCAACCGGGTGTGGCAGCTCGACAGACGCAATCGGTTACTCTTTCAATATGATCCGCTTCGGACTGGCGGACCATCTCATCACCGGAGGAGTCGACGCGACCATCACTCCGGGGATCATGCTTGGCTTTTCAATTATGAAAGCCGTCTCCTGTTCCCATAATGAAGATCCGCAGCGCGCTTCGCGGCCGTTCGACCGGTTGCGCGATGGATTTATTTTGGGCGAAGGCGCCTGGATCCTGATTCTCGAAGAGAGGGAGCAGGCTCTCACGCGAGGGGCGCCGATTTATGCCGAGGTCCTGGGATACGCCTCAACCTGCGACGCATTCCACGCGGTGCGTCTCGATCCTACGGGCGAGGAGCCCGCGCGGGCGATGGGCCTTGCCCTTCAGGACGCGAACTTAGCTAAGGAAGAAGTGGGTTATATCGCCCTTCACGGAACCTCCACGGTCCTCAACGATCGAACAGAAACGCAGGCGGCTAAACTCTGCTTTGGCCGAAGAGCCTACGATATTCCGATGAGCTCGATTAAGTCGATGATCGGCCATCCTCAAGGGGCGTCTGGAGCTGCCGGAGTCACGGCTGCTATCCTCGGAATGATTCATAATGTTGTGCCGCCGACGATCAACTATGAAGAGCCCGACCCTGAGTGCGACCTCAATTACGTTCCGAACCGAGCTCTGGAAAAACAGGTCGAGATTTCGCTCTGCAACTGTATCTCCTTCGGATCTAAAAATTCGGCTCTCGTGCTGGCGCGCGCCAACGGAAAATGAACCGAAGTTATGAGAAGGAGCTGATGGATCTTCCGGGAGCTCCGGCGGAGCTACTGGAGGAGGACCTCAAGAATCTCCGGACGCTCAACCGCTACCTCGGAGCCCATCGGGCGGTGCTTTGGGGTCTGGAGTACTCGATAAAGCGAAGCGGGATAAAAAGCTTCTCTCTTCTCGACATCGGGACAGGCAGCGGCGATCTGCCCGCGGCCATCGTAAGCTGGGCCGGACGAAACGGCCTCTCCGCCACCGTTGTGGGATTGGAGCCGAATCCCACTACCGTGGAGGTCGCCCGGCGCCGCACTCGACATATTACGGAGATCTCGATTATCTGTGGAGACGGTTTTAACCCGCCGTTTCGGCCGCGCGCCTTCGATGTTGTTTTAACTTCCCAGGTGCTGCATCATTTTTCCGAAAAGGAGATCTTGGCGCTATTACAGATTTGGGCCGGGTTGGCGCGCCAGGGAGTTTTGATAGGCGATCTTATCCGCCATCCGCTGGCTTATCACGGGGTTCGACTGCTGACGCGGCTTTTTACGCGCAATGAGATGACCCTTATTGACGCGCCGCTGTCGGTTCGGAGATCTTTTACCATCTCCGAGTGGAAAAACCTCTTTAACCGGACTGGAATCGGACATTTTCAGGTTTTCCGATTTTTCCCGTTTCGCCTCTTTGCACTCCTCTCCGTGGAGCAATGAGTATGGAGAAGTTCGATGTGGCCGTCGTAGGCGCTGGGCCTGCAGGATCGTCTGCAGCCATTGCACTCGCTCGAAAGGGATATTCGGTCGCTCTTCTTGATAAAGCGTTTTTCCCGCGCGAGAAGCTCTGCGGTGATTTTTTGAATCCAATTAACAACCCCGTCCTAGGGCAGCTGGGCGTGGCTAAAGAAATTCGCCAGGTCCCCAGCGCGGAAGTTACGGCGTTTCGGGTCACCGAGTACCGCGGCAGTGAAACGGTAGTCCCTTTACCTTCGCCCGACGGAGCGCAACGCGTCGGGCTCGGGCTGCGCCGCCTGTATCTGGACGACATCCTGGTGACGAGGGCAGCGAAAGAGGGTGCGCTGCTTCGGCTCGGCTGTAAGATCCAGGCTATTCGGCGGGAAAAAGAGCGCTGGTCCATTACCGCGGGGGCTGCGAAGGAACGACTCTTATTGGCGGATTTCCTGATCGGAGCGGACGGAAGAAACTCGGCTGTAGCGCATTGGCTCGGTCTAAGCCGACCTGGAGAAAGGACCGGCAGTCATATCGGCTTTCAACTGCACCTGCGCGGAGTGCGAGAGATTGTGGGAGAAGTCCAGATTCATCTTTTTCCGGGCGGTTATGCCGGTCTCGTGCGCATCGGCGAGGGGCTGGTGAATCTGTGCTTTAGCCTGGAGCGAAAGCGCGCGCAAAACACATCGGTCGAAGCTCTCTTCCGGGAGTGTCTTTTTACGAATCCCTATCTGAGATCAAAACTGGCAAGCGCCGAGCCGGTTGGGAAACTCCGCTCCGTATATCCGGTCTATTTCTCGCCGAGGCGCTGCTTTGGTGATGGCTTCCTCCTGGCTGGAGATGCTGCCCGGGTGACCGAGCCAGTTACAGGGGAAGGGGTATATTTCGCTCTGAAGAGCGGTGAACTGGCCGCTGAAATGGCAGATCAAGCCTTTAAAAAAATGGATTTCTCGGCAAGACAGCTCTCCTCGTATGAAAAGGGCTGCCGGCGGGCGTTCGGTAAACGAGAGAAAATAAATCGTATCATTCGGGCCTTCATCTATCATCCGGCGCTTCTCCGTCCCCTTATCCGAATTTCTTCCGAAACCTCCTTTCCCATCGTTCCGCTCGTTCATTCCGTCTGCGGCAAATAGTCTCGCATCCTCGAAACGCCCATTTGCGATCTCGAGTTGCCGCTTTCGCGGGCATGACGGTGGAATCCCCGACCTCTTTTTTCCGAACTTCTCCCACAGCGTTGGTTTCAAGCCTATCCTTGTGGTAGAGGAAGTTATGGGCGAAAAATTCAGCGCCGAGGAAGAAAAAAGCCTCGCGCTATTTTTTACAAACCTCACTGAGCCGGTTTTTGGCCTCAAACTTCCCCAGGAGGTCGCCGGCGCGCTCTTTTCCCGTTACAGCCGCTCGACCAAGAGCCTGCGGCGCACGTTTCTGGATGAGTTTTTGGGCGATCCGGAGCTCGGCTTAAGAAACTTTCTCGGCGGCCAACCGGCGGTCAACGACGGAAGCGCCGCGCTCAAGAAGGCCAGGGCCTTCTACGACCGGGTATTGGTCGGCTATGGCGACGATTCTGTGGCGCAGCTTGGCGGCGCGCACATCGCCTGTGAGGGGATATCGAATGTCGCGGTGAAGATTCTCGAAGATGCGCGGATCGGTATCGCGCCGCTGGAAAAATCGACGCGCTATGTCCGATTTGATCAACGGGACGAAGCCGGCGACTATCTCTTTTACCGAGAGCCGCAAATTATGGCCTCCCAGCACGCGGCAGCTTATCTGGAGGTCATGAATCTTCTTTTTGAAACCTACTCGCGCCAACTCGACCCCATGATCGAGTTCATCAAGCGTTCGCTTCCTATCGAACAGATCGAATTGAGGCATCCGCAAACCGGAGAGGCTCTGAGCTACGGCGACGCGCAAAAGGATGAGAGTCTGAAAAAATGGGCCGACACGGCCTACCGCGCAACGGTGCGGGCACAGGCCTGCGATGTGCTCCGTGGTTATCTTCCCGCGGCGACCTTGACCAATGCAGGATTCTTCGGCGTCGGCCAGGCATTTGAGTACCTTTTAACGAAGCTCTATTCACACGATCTCATTGAGGCAAGGGACCTCGCCGCATCCATTCACCGGGAGCTTAACCAGCTCATCCCTTCGTTCGTGAAGCGGGCGCGGTTTAGTGCGTATATTGCTGAGACTCAGGCAGCCACGCGCTCTACTGCGGCCGCGCTGCTCGCCGGCCTGCCGGTTCAGAAAAGCGAACCGGTCAATCTGGTGGATTACGATCACGAGGCCGAAGAGAAGGTCCTAGCGGCAATCCTTTATCCCCATGTGCGCCACCCGCTCAAGCAGTTAGAAAGGCTGGTTGCATCCATGCCGCAGGGACAGCGAGCGAAGGTCTTAAGCGAGTATCTCAAGCGGCGAAGACACAGAAGAGACAAACCCGGCCGGGCGCTGGAGAATGTCTACTACACGTTCGATATACTTGGTAATCTCGGTCTCTACCGCGACCTTCACCGCCACCGTATCTTGACCCAGGAAAGACAGGATTTTACCACAGCGCACGGATATGATACTCCGCAGGAGCTTAAAAACGCAGGATTCAGGGCGGATTTCGACCGCTGCATGGAGAAAGCTGCGGCGCTTTACGAAAAAATGTACAGCGATCTTCCGCTCGAGGCCCAGTACGTTGTCCCCTTTGCTTTCAAGATACGCTGGTACATGAAGATGAATCTCCGTGAGGCGGTGCATATCGGCGAGCTTCGCACAATACCGCAAGGCCATCCGGACTATCGATTCATCGTCCAGGAGATGTGGAAAAAGATCCGCGAGGTGCACCCCGCCTTGGCTGAAGCTGCAAAGTTTATCGACTGGAAAACCTACCGGCTCGGCCGGATGTCATCTGAGATGCGGACGGAATACAAGAAGTCAGCTTTTGAGCAGGGAACACGCCTAAAATAAACCCCTCAGGCAGCATTGCTTTAACTTAGTTCATTTGTTAGGCTAGATAGAAACCATGATCAGGCTAAACATTCACGAGGCAAAAACTCATCTCTCGCGTTACCTTGGAAGGCTGGCTCGGGGTGAAACCATCCTTTTGTGCAAGCGAAATATTCCAATTGCGGAAATCCGTCCGCTGCCGGCTCACCGAAAAGCTAAGCGTCCCTTAGGCCTCGCTAAGGGAAAGTTTAAGGTTCCGCCTGAATTTTTTGAACCCCTACCTCCTGATCTGGTCGACGCCTTTCAAGGCAAAGACCGGTGAGGATTCTATTGGACACCGCCACTTTCTTGTGGGCGGTCACCGATGCTCCTGAACTGTCCGGTAAGGCTCGCGAACTCATTGTAGATCCCGAAAATGAAGTCTTCCTGAGTTCGGTATCGGGGTGGGAGATAGCGGTGAAGTATGCCCTGGGACGGCTGCCTCTTCCGGAGCCACCAGAACGGTTTGTCCCCGTCCAACGGAAAGACCACGCCATTGAGCCGCTGCCACTTGACGAAGAGGCTGCGCTCCATCTGGCTCGGATTCCTCTCCTGCATAGGGACCCGTTTGACAGGATGTTGGTCTGTCAGGCAATTGTCCACGGTCTCGTGATTCTAACTCCGGACACGCTGGTTAACCAATATCCGGTTCGAACTGCGTGGTGAGCGCGCGCCAGAATTCCATCCAAGCACCCGAGATCCAATGATTGATCCCTACACGGCCGTGGAGCGACGATATGCATTGTCCTCGCTGTCAAACTGAGAATCCGCCCGGGGCGAAGTTCTGCGGAGAGTGTGGGGCTCGGTTTGAGATATTATGCGCTGCCTGCCGGACTTCCAATCCTGCCACAAACAACTTCTGCCATGGGTGCGGAGAGGCTTTGGCCGGTGGCACCCCGGCGGAGAAATCTCCTTCCCTCCAATCCGACATGCCCAAGCATGTTGCCGAGAAGATTTTCACATCTGAAGGCGCCCTCGAAGGCGAGCGCAAGCAGGTTACAGTGTTGTTTGCGGACATGAAGGGGTCCATGGCGCTGCTGGCCGATCGTGATCCGGAGGGGGCGCGCAAGCTCCTGGACCCACTCCTCGAACGAATGATGGAAGCCGTCCACCGATACGAAGGCACCGTGAACCAGGTGATGGGCGACGGAATCATGGCGCTCTTCGGCGCGCCGCTGGCGCACGAGGATCATGCGGTGAGAGCTTGCTACGCGGCGCTCAGGATGCAGGAGTCGGTGAAACGGTACGCCGAAGAAGTCCAGCGTGCCGAGGGCATTCCCATTCAGATTCGTGTCGGATTGAATTCCGGCGAGGTGGTCGTGCGCTCTATCGGAAGCGATCTCCACATGGACTACACGGCTGTCGGGCAGACCACGCATCTGGCTGCTCGAATAGAGCAGATGGCGATGCCGGGATCGATCTTGATGACTCCCGATACTCTTCGGCTCGTTGAAGGATATGTGCGGGTAAAGCCGCTCGGGCTGATTAGCGTTAAGGGTTTAACAGATTCAATCGAAATCTACGAGCTCACCGGCGCGGGTGCGGCGCAGACGCGGCTTCAGGCTGCTGCGGCGCGTGGGTTTACAGGATTTGTGGGGCGCGAGGCTGAGATGGAGACCCTCCACCAAGCCCTCGTGAAGGCCTATGCCGGCCATGGTCAAATAGTGACCCTTGTTGGCGAACCGGGTATCGGCAAGTCGCGCTTGGTCTATGAGTTCACTCGTTCCCACCACGCCGAGGAGTGGCTCGTCTTGGAATCCAGCTTGGTCCCCTATGGCAAAGCGACTCCCTATCTTCCCGTTATCGCCCTCCTAAAGACCTACTTTCAGATTGAGGACCGCGATGATGGGCGGACTATTCGTGAGAAGATAACCGGCAAGCTCCTGACGCTCGATAGGGCACTTCAGCCGACCCTGCCTGCATTCCTTAGTCTCATGGACGTGCCGGTTGAAGACTCCCGGTGGAAGGCCCTTGATCCACCTCAGCGCCGTCTACGAACGTTGGATGCCATCAAGCGCCTGCTACTTCGGGAAAGCCAGGTCCAGCCGCTGACTCTCGTCTTCGAAGACCTCCATTGGATCGATTCAGAGAGCCAAGCCTTCTTGGATAGTCTGATTGAAAGTTTGCCCACTGCGCGGATTCTTCTCCTCGTTAACTATCGTCCGGAGTACCAGCATACCTGGACGAATAAGACCTACTACACCCAGCTTTATCTTGATCCGCTGCCGCCGGAGAGCGCAGAGAAACTCCTGAGCTTGCTTCTCGGAAATGAGTCCGCAACTAAGCCGCTCAAGCAACTCCTGATTAGCCGTACCGACGGTAACCCCTTCTTCTTGGAAGAGAGTGTCTGGACCCTGGTCGAGACGGAGATTCTTGCGGGCCAGCGGGGCAATTATCGTTTAGCGAGACCAATAGAAAGCATTCCGGTTCCAGCCACTGTGCAGGCTGTGCTCGCAGCTCGAATCGACCGGCTAGCGCCGAAAGAAAAACGCCTGCTTCAATCCGCCGCGGTCATTGGAAAGAGCGTGCCCTTTACCCTGCAGCGGGCAATTGCGGATCTGCCTGAGGAAGAACTCCGTCAAGGGCTCACAAACCTCCAGTCTGCGGAGTTCCTTTACGAGACACGCCTGTTTCCTGATCTCGAATACACATTCAAACACCCGCTGACGCACGAGGTGGCCCATGGGAGCCTCCTACAAGAACGACGGCAGGCTCTGCACGTCCGGCTTGTGGATGCGATTGAGAAGCTTTATCCCGACCGTCTAAGTGAACACGTGGAGCGGCTTGCGCACCATGCGTTTGAAGGCGAGGCGTGGGAAAAGGCCTTGGGGTACCTCCACCAAGCCGGCAAGAAAGCCAGCGCGCAGTCTGCCAACAGGGAGGCGGTAGAGTACTTCGAACGGGCTCTAGAAGCTCTTAGCCATCTCCCCGCGACAAGGGACGCTCTTGAGCGAGCCGTCGCTATCCGGCTGGACCTGGGCCCCGCTTTGATCGCCATTATGGGCTATGGCGCTCCGGAAGTGGAACAGACTTACACCCAGGCCCGTGAGCTGTGCCGCGGCCTGGGGGATACGCCTCACCTTTTCCCGGCATTGTGGGGTCTATGCCGGTTGCACGATTCGCGGGGGGAGTTGCAGACGGCGCGGGAGCTTGGGAAACAGCTCCTTGCACTCGCCCAGCGTGCTCAAGACCCTGCGCTCCTCCTGCAGGCCCACCACACGCTGTGGGCGACCTCTCTTATGCTCGGCGAGTTTTCCACCGCTCACGAGCAGGCGGAGAGGGGCATCGCGCTGTATGATCCCCGCCAGCCTCATGAGCACCAAACGTTTCTCTACGGTGGCCATGATCCCGGAGTATGCTGCAGGACCCACGCGGCCAGGGCGCTGTGGATCCTTGGCTATCCGGAGAAGGCCCTGCAGAGAGCCCAGGACGCGCTCACCCTGGCCCGCGAACTGTCTCACCCGTTTACTTTGGCCTTCGCCCTATTCTGGGCCGCCTGGGTTCATCACCAGCGCGGGGAAGGGCGGGCCGCTCAGGAGCGGGCAGAGGCCGGCCTGAAACTTGGGACCGAGCATGGGTTCCCGCGTTGGGTAGCGGCTGGAACTATTTTGCGTGGGTGGTTGCTGGTCAAGCAAGGGCAGGGGGAGAAGGGAGTTGAGCAGATCCGAGAGGGACTCGTCGTTCAGCGCACCACAGGGGGTGTGCGGGAATCGACGTATTATCATGGCTTGCTGGCCGAGGCGTGCAGAAAAGCAGGACAGATCGGGGAGGGGCTTAAGGCGGTGACGGAAGTATTGGCGCGAGCGCGCAAGACTGGGCAGCGCTTTTATGAGGCGGAGCTGCATCGAATCAAAGGGAAATTACTGTTGGGGCAGGTGGTTCCAGACGGGGAAGATGCAGAAAGATGTTTTCTAGAGGCCGTCGATGGAGCCCGCCGGCAGGGCGCGAAGTCATTGGAGCTTCGAGCGGCGATTAGCTTGAGCAGGCTGTGGCAGAGACAGGGCAAGCGGGCCGAAGCGCGAAAACTGCTGGCTAAAATACACGGCTGGTTTACCGAAGGATTCGACACGGCTGACTTGAAGCAAGCGAAGGCGCTGCTCGAAGAGCTTACGTGAGATTGCCATTGCGACGAGGCCGAAAACATCACCGGAGGAACTACCGCCTCGCCCGGCTCCAGTCGGAGATGCGGACGGAGGATAAGAGGTCTGCCTATGATGATGATAATGAGAAGTGAGACGGCTGCTGGCACACCCGACGCTGAAGCATTCTTGCTACCAAGGCGCATCATAATGACTACTCCGTCCTCTCTCCCCATCGCTAATTAACTTTCACGCCTAAAAAATTTCCTCGACAGTTCGACACCTTACGTTGACTCTCTTAATCGAAGCCGCCTGGCATAAGCCTTGCGTTTTTTCCAGTTCCAGGAAGTTGTCGGCGGGTACACGGAATACAGTTGACAGCGCATACCGAACCGTGCGATAGGAGCCCCGTTATAACCCAACCCTTTCGGTCAGGCGGCAACTTTCACCCGTAGGCCTTGTGGCTTCGGTCTTGGGACTTGGTTCCCGGCTGCGCAGGACTGAGACTCGATCCAACAAATCCTCAGTCCTCAAACTCATCACTCCGTTTTTGTGGTGGAGGGGTCATGGGAAAACATCTTCTCTTTCTCCCAGTCATTGTGACGCTGGCAAGCTGCGCGGCTATCGCCGAGGCGCAACGGCCGAACAAGGTTTACCGGATAGGATATTTGCCTCGTGGCTTCGCCTCACTATCAGTCCCCGACCAGGCATTCCGCAAAAGTCTGCGGGATCTGGGTTATATTGAAGGTAAGAACATCCTGCTTGAGTATCGCTACTCTCAAGGCGACATCGCTCGTATCCCGGTCCTTGTAAGGGAGCTTGTCCAACGCCAAGTGGATGTCCTTGTCGTGGCGAGCCTTGTTGGTATCCGTGCAGCCAAGCAGGCCACCAAAGCAATCCCGATTGTCATGCTCACTTCGGTTGATCCGGTTGCCACTGAGATTGTGGATAGCCTTGCTCGTCCAGGCGGGAATATCACCGGGCTCACCTCGCTTAGCCGTGACCTAAGTGCAAAGCGGGTAGAGCTGCTTAAGGAAGTCATTCCTGGGATGTCGCGTTTTGCTATTCTCTGGGATGCGGATGCGCCTGGGCCAGCTATAGCTTTTAGAGAGTACAAATCCGCGGCCGGAGCATTCAAGCTACACCTCCAGTCGGTGGAGATCCACGGTCCTAATCCTGATTTCCCGGCGGCCTTCCAGGCTGCGGCTAAGGAGCGCGCGAGTGCGCTTGTCACTATTGCCAATCCCCTGATAGCAAAATACCGAACGCAGATTGTAGAACTCACCACAAAAAGCAGACTGCCGTCACTACACGAGTCGTCTCGCTTCGTAGAAGCTGGCGGACTACTGTCCTATTCGACGAATGAAGTCGATCAATTCAGTCGCGCCGCGACGTACGTTGACAAGATTCTGAAAGGCGCCAAGCCTGGCGATCTTCCCGTCGAGCAACCAACGAAGTTTGAGCTCGTGATTAACCTCAAAACGGCGAAGCAAATCGGCCTGACGATCCCGCCGAACGTGCTAGCGCGGGCGGACACGGTGATCAAGTGACGGAGGTCAGAAGTCAAAGGTCAGCAGTCAGCAAGAACAATGGGAGAATCTGTGAGTAGAAAAATAATTTGTCTCGCCCTGGGTGCCCTTCTCTTGGCGCTTAGCTTTGCGGTTGAGGCGCAGCAAACGGGGAAAATCCTCCGGGTCGGGATTCTGCTGCCATGGTCGCCTGCTGCCGGTGTGTCTTTGTCTTTTCTCAAGGCGTTCCGCCAGGGGCTGCACGAGCTAGGTTACGTGGAGGGCAAGAACCTGGCGATTGAGTACCGTTATGCTGACGGGGTGTCTAAACGGTTCCCGAACCTTGCGGTGGAGCTAGTCCGTCTAAAGGTCGACGTCATCGTGACGACCGCTGGGCCACCATCTCGTGCTGCAAAGCAAGCAACCACCACAATTCCCATTGTCTTTACTCAGGTTAGTGACCCTGTTGCGGAAGCGCTTATTGCCAGCCTTGCTCGACCAGGGGGGAATATCACGGGATTGTCCCAAATAGGCCCGGAGCTGGCCGGAAAACGGTTGGAACTGCTAAAGGAAGCTTTCCCCAAAATCTCGCGCGTCGCTGTCCTTCGGACATCAGGTTCTCGATCCTCCGTTGCCCACTTCAAAGACACGCAGGTCGCGGCCAAGTCGATGGGTGTCCGGCTTCAATCACTGGAGGTGCGGAGCTCTGACGATTTCGAGGGTGCGTTCAGGGCGGCAACAATGGGACGAGCTGGTGCTCTCATCGTGCTGCAGAGTGCGCTCATCAATACTCACCGAACACGGATCGTGGAACTTGCGGCAAAGAGCCGATTGCCAACGATGTTCGCGGAAAG
>JACQUW010000147.1 GCA_016210115.1 Deltaproteobacteria bacterium
AATCCGCGCGACGAGGGAACGCAGATTTGTCCCTATCCTTCGGGTTAGATGAAAGTTCATAATGAAATATTTTTTCTGATTAGAGGCCCTACCATGTTGGCGACGGGAATGGGAAATTTCTTCCATAGCGAAACGAAACGCTGGTAGCTTCTCTTGAGATCCACACCGGAAGCTTCTCTTGACCCGTTCTCCTGCCACTGTTGCCAGTAGAGTGGACTAGGCTTGGCGCCCCACTGCTCTTTGAATTTGTACGAGCCTTCGTGGGGCGTTGAGCGACCAAAATCAAACTTCTGATAACCCGCATCGGCGGCGTGTTTCAAAAAGTTCCAGTAAAGCATCATATTCGGGCTCAGCGGGTTAAACTTTCGAATAGATGAAGCCCACGTGATAAACACCGTATCCCGAAAACAAATAATGAGTCCCGATGAGACTGGCATCCCTTTCTTGTAGACAACCTGAATGCGGGAAAGCCCTGCAAACTCCTCGAGCACAGCCCGTACAAGCGCCTTGGAATGAACAGGAGAGCCCAGATCACGCATATTGAAGGAGAACACCTTATAAAAATCGTCTAACAGCTCCAGGCCTCCCGTTATAGAATCCAAACCTTCTTTGTGAGGTTTTCGAATCTGGCTTCTCAGCTTCGGCTCAAAACTCTTCCAGAGTGCATCTGAATTCCCGTTCAGCTTAAGGACCATCCTCACCTTGTGAAACGACGTGTTGAGTCCACCGAATGCCGCTCTTTTGGCGTTCCTAAATTCGATTTTTGCGTTGTTTAGCTTTTCAGCCAGGCTTATTGACTCTCGCAGGAGGTAAGCATGTACTTTTTCGCTGTCAGAAAGAACTCCCCCGTAGTCACAAAAAGGAAGAGAGACGAGGGTGTTTCCAAAGATGAGGTGGTTTAGATGAAAGAACGGCAGAATGCCGACGATCTCCTCCTGATATGGAGTGCCACCGACCGAAACGTTTCGGGCAATAAGGTAATAAGATTTATGACCATAGGCTTTCTCGACCGCTCTTTTCCACTCAGTTAGGTGGTAACAGGTACCTTCGGGATGGGAAAATACATAATAGTCCCAGGCCTGGGCGTCGCTGTCCTCATATGGAACGACCTTTAGCATTTCAATGTCTGGCGGATCAGAGAAGAATGGACGCTTAAGTGTCAGCTTCTTTCACGAGTGGGCTGACACCGGGGGCGCGAAAGATATCGGCTCTTCGACTTCCACACTCCGAGAACCCTCGCCATCAATCAGTTCACGCTGACCGAGTTCAAAAATCATCAAGGCCATGAGCATATGGGTATGATTCGAGCGGCCGCTCAGATGGTCCTCGACTATTGTCCTCACCTTGTGCGCGTTGAGTATTCCACGCCCGAGGCACTGCTCGCTGAATAGAAGATCTTCAACTACTGGCTTCAGCTCGTTGCGCAGCCAGCTCCCCAATCTTTCGTATGGTTGGTAACCCTTGATTTTAAGTTTGCCCAAGACTCTTAGCCGCGCATTGCCGCAAAAACGTAGCAGAGGGCCGGCTTGGAGCCGGACCCCAGTGTTTGAGTTGACAACGTCGAGGAACGCTGGGCATCGTTTGTCGAGAATGTGGGATTGGATCTTGTCAGAAACCTTAAGTTCCGGCGGCGCCGACATCAAAAGCTCCACCAACTCGTGGTCTAAATAAGGCAGCCGAGTCTCGACCAAGGAACCAAACTTGACCATCGACAGAGCAGTCTCACGCCGGAGCCTCTGAGTGATAAAAAGATGCGACACTCTTTGAGCCATTGGGTATAGGCCTTCTGACTCTTTGAGGCACGCCCTGAGAGATTCTCGCGCCAGATCCTCCATTTCAAATCCATTGGTAGCTGCAAATAGTGACCCCAATATCCTGTCTCCCAGGTAGGTGCGCAGGTGTTGAAAGAGCCATTCTTGCATCGCGGCTTCCTGTCGAATTGAGAAAACCTCCCGGTCGACGGAGAACTGATAGGCTTTGTTCATGTGCATGAGCTCTCCGGCGTGGCCGCGAAGCAAGACCTCGATTCCTAAATCACGATACACAGGCAACGTGGGCATGATAATGCACTGCGAAAGATAGTGACCGTCCGTAAGATGCACCATCCACTTCAGATGTTCCACGAACCGCGACATGAATTCATCATTGATCACGTAGGAATAATGGTGACGATTCGACAGCGCAGCCAGTTGCTTGGCGCTCCGGTGGTCCATGCTTCCTTCAACGCCGATGCTAACCGAGGTCACAGGCGTATGGTTGTGGTCGATGGTAGCCAGGATTGTCCTCGAATCGAGACCACCGGACAAAGAGATCCCCAGCCCCTTTGTACCCCTGACACACCGGTCCACTGCCTTCTCAAATGACTGGTCGAGCCGATCTAAAATCTCCGCTTCACTGAAGCGGCTTGGGGGGAGGCTGGTCTCAAGCCGCCAGTAACGATCGAGTGTCACTCGGTCCTTGCCAACGTCGTAGCACAGACTGCTTGCAGCGGGCAGCACCCGGACCGAATCCAGCAAGGTGTCCTCTCCTAGACACTGGCCGAAAGTAAGAAACTGGGCGACTCCCTGCGGGTTTTTTTCACGCGACACTTTGCGATCTACAAGGAGGGCCTTTATCTCTGAGGCTAAAAGCAGTTTGCCCGGCAATTTCACATAATAGAGGGGTTTCATGCCGAAGCGGTCATTGGTCAGTATGAGACGTTTATGTCGGGCATCCCAGATGGCCGCCACGAAGGTGCCATGCAGTCCTCGGAAAAAGTCGTGGCGCGACTCCTCATAACCATGGAGCAACAGCTCGGCATGGCTCTCGCTCTTGAACTGGTGACCGGCGCGCGCTAGTAAGCAACGCTGCTCATCATAATCATAAAGTTCTCCTTCCATCAGAGCTAATATCGACCCGTCTTCATTGAACGCTGGCTGTTTCGCAGTATTCACAAAGCCCAGGGAAAGACGCGCAAGACAGATGCCGGCAACCACATCGAGGTAGCGTTCCTCGACGTACCAGGGATAGTGCTTCATCCGGCGCAGCATCTCTGCCAATTCTGCAGAGCCATCTCCTGTCGTCTTACCGACTATGCCGCAAATGCCGGGCATTTTGATTTTCACCAACTTTGATTATTTATGGATTCTCAACACTTAGCGACTAGCCGCGACCACGTTGACGTACCGGTCGAAATCAACAACGGCGATTTCCCATACCCAGGCGAGGACGAACAAACAACTCCAACCTATGGCCAACCAGAACGACCAACGGTCTCTGCGTCGCCATATCTCCCGGGCGTGAGTCAGCGCGTTCGCTGAGTAACCCAATACCAAAGGTATCACGGGCAAATGGTATCGGGGGTGAGCAAACACCAGCGTATGGGCGGCCCAGACGAATGCGATCACCAAAAGGAAAAACCCATGGATCCGCTTGTCCGACGGTGGGGCCATGACGATACCGACGACTCCTGAGATGATGGCAATCGTGTAGCTGCCAAAAATAATGCACGTGAGCAATACCATCGCCGGGGCGGGCAGTTTGCCGAAGTAGCCGCGCCCTGCTCCGGCGATTAGCTCCCGCTCCAGCCCCCAAAACTGAATGAACTTCACGAGGTCACGCTTTAGCGTCACCCACGGGTGGTCGAGCACAAAACGCATGCCATATTGGAGCGCCCGCTTGTCTTTTTGCCCCTGGGTCATCCCCGGAAAGGCCGAGTCGGCGCTCGCCAACACCCGATGCCAAGCCTGATTGCCCTCGAGAGAGATCGCGTCCCAGGCGCGATACAAAGGGGTATATTCGTAATTCCCCATCATGAAGTTCCGGCCGCCCATGGTGTCAATGGTGATGAACGTCTTCTCCAACCTGGTGTTACGGATTGACCAGGGAGCAACGGTCAGGGAGAAAGCAAGAACGAGTAAGATTGTGCCAACAAGACGCCGATAAATCCCCGCCCGCGGAGCGAGCAGCAGAAACCCGCTAAGAATTAGTGGAAACAGCCACAACACGCTCCGGGTTAATGAGGCGAGGCCCAGTAATCCTCCTGCTAGAAACAAGTACCTGATGGACTCTCGATTGAAGAAAAGTACCACGGTGTAGCACGCCGCGCACAAGAGAAAGGTGAAGAGCACTTCCGTCAACAGCAAATTGTTGAAACCCAGCATCGAAGGGTAGAAACAAAACAGGCCGGCCAGCCAAAGGCCTGTCTGGCATGAAAACACCTCTGACCCGAGCCGGTATAAAAGGATGACATTTAGAAGACTCAAGCCCATCTGGAAGAAGCGTATGGCTGGAAAGTTTTCCACGCCGAAAAGCCAGTACAATCCGGCAACCACAGCAGGGTACAGAGGGGGGCGCAAGGATGTAGCTCTCCCCGGAAGATAAACATATTCGCCACGCTCTACTAGATTGGTAGCGAGAAGGTTGTATTCCTTCTCATCCCAAATTCGGATCGGCAGCCCATCGAACCATCTCCACAGTGCAACGCGGAGCACCGCGCCGGCAACCAAGATTGCCAGCAGAAGCCCGGTTTGCTTAATAGAAATCTCGCTGGCTGCAGCTTGCAATTTAAACGCGAGGTGCTGCAGGGCCATCCTGCGGTCTCGGTGTTGACTGCTAATCTTCGGCTGCTTCGTCTCGCTACAAGACATAGATCTGATGATCAGAATTTCCACAGTGGAGAGACTTGCGAAGGCGGAACATTGAACCAATCATAGAGCACGGGTATTTCCACGAGCATCAGCACCACGAAAACTGCCAGACAAATCGCCAGGTAGGCCATCAGACCTTGTTCGCGATAGAGGTGTTCAGGGCTTTGTGCGGCGCTCTGTTCCTTGAAGGCGATGTGGAGGTAATAACTTATAAAGCCCGCAACGAGCGGCACGATAAGGATCAGTTCCAGGTGGTATCGGATGATGAAGATTCCAAGAAAGAGAGCAAAACAGGTGGTGTAAAAACACATGCTCACGAGAAGTTTCTGCTCGTCATAGTAGCGAAAAGATGCCCGGTAAGCCCGGGCTGTGCCGGTATGCGCGATGCAACGATACTCAGCAAATCGCTTGGCCGCCATGAAGAATGCCCCAATCATCCAATACGAAATCAAAAGTGACACGGGAGGAAATTCCGCTTGCGTTACGGCAAACCAACCGAGAAGGAGACGAATCGGATTATTGATCGCTTCGGACAGCACATCGACGTAGGGAAGTTCCTTGGAGCGAATGGGTGGAACATTGTAAACCAGGCCCATAATGAGCAAGAAAAGACCTGAAAAAAAGAAAGGGCGATTGAGAAGAAGGGATAGGGCCAGCCCGATGACTCCCAGGAGGAACCACTCTGCATAAGCGAACGAAACATTGACCTGGCCATTGGGGACCGGACGACTACATTTGACGGGGTGGCTGCGGTCGTAAGCGGCATCGAGGATTTCATTTAACACATAGTTGCTAGACGCAACGAAACAGGTTGCAGCCACGGCCCAAAGAATTTGCGTGAAAGTCTCTTTATGCACCAATTCAGGATGGTAAAAAAAGGCGAGTAAGACGCCGAGAAGCATGAAAACATTTTTGCACCAGTGATCTGGACGAGCGATCGCCACGTACGGACGGATGCTGTCCAGCGCCGATTGTCTTGCAAGCGATACAGATGGACCAAGCACCGTGCTTCCAGGCTGAAGCGGCGAGGGTCGAGTACTTCCCTTTCTGAACGTCATCTATGCCTCAGACTAATCCTGAGTCTCCTTCAAAGGCTGCGAGCGCGCTGGATCACTTGTTGATCGGCGGCAGTTCCAGGTCGGGGCGCTTGGTGGACCGATTTATCCATCGTAGAACTTGACGCTCTAGCGGCCTTTTCACCCGGGTAAACCAGGGTTCTTCGGAGCTAGTGGGTTGCACGAGAATGGTAAAGAGGCCTGCCAAACGGCCGGCCAGGACATCGGAGAAAATCTGATCCCCTATGAGACCTGTCTGTTCACGTTTGAGTCGTAGCTTTTGGACGGCAACGTGACATCCGATAGTCGATGGCTTAAGGGCTTTTGCCACGAAAGGGATTTGAAGTGCACGGGCAAAAGGCTCGATCCTGGATGGCTTGGCATTGGAAAGAAGACATAGGGCTATGCCGCTGGACTTGAGCCCTGTGACCCAATCGACCACGTCCTGGTGAAATCGGTTGGCATGATAGTCCTTGAGGGTGCAGTCCAGATCGAGCAGCAGGCCCTCTAAACCTAGCGAGCGAAGGAGATCGATCTTCACATCTAGTACAGTCCGGAATTGCAGGTGTGGAGTGAGAAGCGACAGCATTTATGGTTTAGGATTTGAGGCTGCCAGTCTGCGCCACGCAATCCCTCCATCTTCTAACGTCGGCTAGGCTATGCAAGGCGCGGGCAAGACCCCCAAGGGTCTTCAATTGGCCCAGGACGCGAATCCGCTGAGGCACGAAGTCCTTGTGGACCCCAAATGCATACTCTTCGGAGGAAGGAGGTGCGGGCCTGATTGCATGGGCACGAAAATAGGCATCGCGCGATCCTTCAATCATGAGGATGGCTATTGCGCGGGCCACTTGGCGCGAACCGAAACGGAGGAAATCGCTCCACGCGCGTTCGGCAAAGTCGCTTCCACGCACAATCAACTTGGACCGAAGGGGATCGTCTGCGTGCTGAGCGGCGAGCCGAAGGACATTGGCCTTACGAAATTCTTGCACCGCCCAGGTCTCCGTCGGATACTCCAGCTTATCAGGATGGTCGAAGTATGGCTCCTCATTCTCCAGCATCCAGCATGCGTACCTTACCAGGCTTGAGCGAGCGTAAGCATACATAGTGTCAAGTTCACCTGCCTCTGACTTGGTGGCCAGATAACGTGCCAGCGCCGATAAGAAAACAGTATAGGACCAGCGTTTTTCCACATCGAGCAGATCTCGGGCGGCAACGTCGTCAGCCGGATGTATGCAGCGGCGGATCAAACTTTCCGCCTTGTCCACGTAGGTGCGTTGACCCGTCACAAGCCAAGCATCGAGAAGCGCGTTGACCGAGTTACCGCAACCTCTGCCGGGGCCATGATACCCCGGTTGACTTGTACGGCTGGCCAATCCCGTGGGCCCATCATCAATCAGCCGGAGAATGTTGTTCGCGCTATCGTCCATCTTGATGACCCAGTCGGCCAGGCTGATCACCGCGTCGCGGGAATCAGCGTCTCCAGTCATGTAATAGTAGTGCAACAATCCGGCGGTAAAATTATGCTCGCTGCTCGGTCCACCGCCGTAAGAGCGATCTCTCGACCGGCAATTTTCCCGCGAATAGGTGCGATGGGTGGAAGTTGCTGCCGTTCTGTAGTGATCCGTAAACCAGAAGAGGCCACCATTGTATGCGGCCTTGTCTTCGTCTGTGTGGTAGATGTCGATGTCGATCACATGACGAGCGAGCGAGTCAAAAAGCTGGTACCATGCAACCTCCCCGGTGCGGACGAACTGCAATAGGAAACCGTAAACCATGTCATAAAGGTTATTGCAGTGGGAGATCACCGGCGGCGGCCCTGGATAATAAGCTGCTTCGTGGTCGGCATAAATCTCCCCGAAGTTTCTCCAGCCATACTCGTCGATAACCTCACGGCGGTTAATAAAACTATTAGGCCCTTGCATAACTTCCGCCAATCGTGAATCAAGCCTCTCTGCGGATTTATTACCAGCGGGCACAAGGTAAGCAATAGCTTCGGAGCGGGCATACCATTCAGGTGGCGCATGGGCAACGGCTGGAAAATGGACCCAATCTAGCGAGAAATCGCTTAGCTGCTCTCCCGCGCCGAAGTGAAGCCAAATCGTGTGAGTCTTCTGCTCGCCGCCTTGGAGCTCAAAGAGATCGCCAAACTGCTCGGGAAAGAGCCCCACGCGGAGGAGTCGGTCTGTGACCTCAAGGGCCTTGGGAAACTGCTGCCAAAACTCAGGAACCGCCACGGTGAGGCTTTCACCGGGCGTCTGAATCGAAAGAACCGGACTCGCACGAAGGCCATCTTCTTTATTGCTACGGGTTCGCACTCGATAGCCGCGAAAGGAGCATGGCACCCGGCCATGCCTGTTAACATGGTTCTTGCTTTGCCAGTTTTCACCACCGCTGGAATCCTGGTAAATCTCGATCTCACCTTTCGTGGATCGGAGTGGCTGGTCGATCTCAGTTCTCCAGGTGACGCGAGGTTCAGCGGGACTTTTTAGTGCCAGCTCCAGTGACAGCCCGCGGAAGAGCAAGGAGCCGGGGTCTCCCAAGTCCCATAGCCCACCGCGGTGCCGAGCGCGGTTCGGATTGTGTAGGGTGAGGCGGATGCGCACCAGGGGAGTCCCCGCAAAGAAGCAGAGACGAGCCACGAACCCGCAAGGAACACGACCTGTGAAATGACCTTCAAGCCGTATGGTGGCCCGCACCGGTCCCTCAGCTTCAACGGTAATCTGTTCGATTCGAGCCGTAGCCCTTCGACCTCTTGGATCAGTGAGCAGACTGTGCGAGGACGAACCATCCAAGACTTCCGCACCGTGCACCAACACGCGGGTAAAGGGTTGAAAAATCTTCTTGCCGATCCAGAAAGTGGTCGGGCCGGTCTCCACGACGATCGAATTCGGGGAATCCGAAACACTGAGCTGCTCAGGTCGACACTCATCCTCACTCCCCGCACACCGGGTAAGCTTCCAACGAGAGCATCCCCGCTCGATGGAATTGAGAACAGAGTCCAAGAGGAGCCATTTTACGCTTCCGTCTGACCAGTGGGCGAGGGGAATCCTTTGTAAGGCTGCTTGCTCACCGTCAGAATCAAGCAACCGCACACCGCCGGGATCTTTCAGCATTCCTTTAGGAAGCGGAACCCCGACGGTAATGGGTTGACTGGACCGCGAATCACGGAGACTTTCGATGAAAAGAGGCAGCATCATACAATCGTTTGCCGTGAGTGCAGCCGATGGCGTGCCGCGAATTCAGCCGAATATGGGGCATCGGTTGAACATTCTTTGGTGAATGTCGTTTCGCGTATCACGAATTGCGGCTTGCGATTGAGCTTCAGATACACGCGTCCAAGATATTCGCCTATCATTCCGAGCCCGAGCATCTGAAGTCCTCCTAATAGAAGGATCGTTGCCATGAGCGACGTCCAGCCCGCGGCGATCGTCGGATCTGCGATTTTCAAGGCGATGACATAAGCCATCATCGACAGACTGAACAGAGCGAGGCATGCGCCAGCGATAGAAAGCAGTCGCAGCGGAAACACAGAAAAACTAGTCGCCATCTTCAGCCATAGCGACAGCGAGCGGCGCAGGTCATAGTTGCCCTTGCCCTCGGCGCGCGGCCGATGCTCGATTTCCACAGAAGTAATGCGCCGGGTCACATCGAGAATTAGACCATCTACATACGCGTACGGGCCGTCATATTTTACGACTTCGCGCGCGACCGCCGCGTCCAATGCCTTAAAGGAACTCAAATAAAGCCCCTTCGGCTTTTGAAGCAGCAGAGTAGCCGCCACATCATTTATTTTACTTCCAACCTTTTTCCACCAACTATGCCGACGATGGTGGTACCGCGTATAGCAAACATCGAATCCGTCATCGAGTGCTCTGAGCAATAATGGAATAGCCGTGGGCGGATGCTGTAGGTCATCGTCCATGATCACAATGCGACGACCGCGTGCGCAGCGGAGACCTACCATGATTGCATTATGTTGACCCGCATTTATGCGCAGATGAATTCCTCGGACGAAAGCGTGTTGCATCGAGAGAGCTTGAATTACGGACCAACTGTTGTCTGGGCTTGCGTCACAGACAAGCAGAAGCTCAAAACTGTCTGTTTTGCCTTCCGCCGGCAGCAGCGCGGCCTTGAGTTCTTCGACCAAGCGGGGCAGGATTTTGGCGCTTCGGTAGACGGGGACGACTATGGAAACGAGCTCAGCGGTGTGCTTTTGATACCGATCAGCCATAGTATTTGCGCAGCACGTTCTCCAGATAGCTTTCGTTAAAAGTTATGGCTGCTTCCGCGAAGGGCAGCAACCGAGACACATCGATCGGGTATGCAGCACCGCGATCGACCAGATCGTAAACAGCATGTCCCCTGCATATTCGCTCTAAGGTTCGGACGATCTCAAGTATGGCATAGTCACGAACGTTGGCGACGTTGAGAGTCTCCCCGCGCACGCCGCTGTCGATAAGCGCGAGACTGAGCGTGCGAAGATCATTGCAATCGATCACGTTCCTGCGCGCATGACGCCAAACTGCAAACCGTTCTCCGCGAGCGATTCTTGCGTATAGGTAATTGAGCAACGTGTGCGGATTGGGCGTCCGTCCTGCTACGTGAGGCAGTCTCAAAATGAGATGGCTTGGATGTGCGCGGACAATTTGCTCCATCCTGAGCTTGTGCTGGACATAAGGCGTATCGGGCGACTCCGGATCGGCGATGCTACACGTCGAGAAGTAGACGAAGCAGGTAAGAACGTCCGTCGCCTGCAGAGATCGTTCGAGCAAATTCCTTTCACGATCAAACTCGCGGACATCCCTGCACTGCGAATTTGATACTCCTGCCGCATAGATCACCACGTCAGACCGATCCTTAGCTGCGTCGTGAAATGTGCGCGCCAGCAGCCCTGAGCCAATAATCATACGCTTACGGCCTCGGCCGCCATGAAATCGCGTTATGGACCGATCTAGTTGCTCCAATCTTAACGTCTCGTTCTCCGAACCGGCACTGCGGGTCGCGCTGTGAAAAAATTCAAATCCCCCTCTTTCCCCCTTTTTCAAAGGGGGATGATCCAAAAATGTGTGGATTTTTGCTCTGTAAGTTTTGGCAATTCCTCTCTGAATCGAGTTCCCCTCTTTGAAAAAGAGGGGCAAGGGGAGATTTTCCGAGTGCGCATAATTTTCACAGCTTCCCTTTTTCAAACGGGAATGATCCAAAAGGAAATAAAAGTTTTGCTCTGTAAGTGAATCGTTCTCCTTCGACTACGGGTTTCCCTCTTTGAAAAAGCATGCCCTGAGCGTAAACGAAGGGAGGAACAAGAGCCTGCCCCGGACTCGACCCGGGGGTGAGGGGTATGTGAAGTTACTTATAACCGTCACTATAGCGCGGATTTGGGAACCAAAGAGAGCGTACCCCGAGAACGGCCAGCAGGAACAGCATAGGCAAGACCGGAAAGTTATATCGCAGCTCCGCATGAATGAGCGCGTGAAGCACCCAGAGCCCGCCCAACCACAACGCACACATTTGTACCAGGAGTGAGTGACGCAGGCGGACGAGAGCCACACCCGCGAACACCAAGGACAGGGCGGCGACCAGCGCTGTCTTCCAGTTGGGAACCCAGGAGTGCTCCGGCAGGTAAGTCCAAAAACGGATGGCTTTGCGAACACAGAGACGCAGTTGACCGGCCGGGTCCTGCCATATCTGCTGCAGCGCCAGCGCTTGCCAATAATGGTTTTGCTCGATGCTCGATTTCCCTTTTTCTCGCGCTTCGATCTCAACAAAGTCGGGTCTTCGCCGGAGGGCATCCCAGATAGCATCATCGCCGGCAAGGTACGTCCCCTGGAAAAGGACCTTGCCGCCTTCTGTCGTAAAGGGAATCAGTTCGCCGTGCGCCAGGTAATTACGGATGGTCCAAGGAGAGAAAGCCACGAGGAAACCGACGCCAAACAGGCAGGCTGCTCTCCATCTCTTTTCAGAGATATGGTAGCCGAGCAAGAGCGGTAGGCCGCACACCGTCAGAAAGTATGGCGCGCGTGCCAACAGTAGAAGCCCAGCCAAGATTCCGCTGGCAGCGGCTCGGTAGGGGGTCGTTCTCAAGATTGTCAGGCCGATCAACACGAACAGCAGCGCGCTGAGGAACGCGAGAAACGGTTCAGCGAAATAATAGCCAAAGACGTAGCGATTAGGTGGATAGAACACCCAGAAAAGCACCGCAAGCAGCGCCGGCCAACGGCCGGCGCCGAGGAAATAGAAACCCAGAAACAGGATAGCCGCGGCTAGAGCAAAAAGAACGACGTTCAAGACGAGCACTGACTCATCGAACGGAGCGATATAGTAGGCGAGGCCGAAGGCGAACGGAACCACCGCCCCTTTCCATAATGACGGATCTTGGAATAGCAGCGCCAAATGATGTCCGGACGATTTCAGGCGCAGGGCCAGATGACCCCAGCCGTCCAGATCCAGAGGATAGGTTCGAGTGCTCTGCTCAGTCGATGCGTTAAAGCCGGCCCAGGCGGCCGAGGCCAGGAGAATCAATAAAGCCCATAGAAAAATGCTTGGGGCCTGATGCACCGGCGCGGAAGTGACCTGGCTGATCGCTGGAGTGCCGATACCCGAGAGTGTGGTCATTCCGCTTGTCATCTGGATGTCACTACGAGTGGTCAGTGGTTGTGATGCAGGATCAATTTCTCGTAACTAACCGGTGCGGACGAACTGAGTTTGCCGGCGTCAGCTATCACTGCGGACCGCCGATCCACGATTGAGTCTCCATGCATGGACGAACGCATCGCGGCACCCCATTAATTCCTTATGTTCAATCGTCTTCACGATCCGTGGGGGCTCCCTGAAATAGTTCCTCCGCCTCGCGCGTCAGAAAAGACCAATCGAAGTGCCCTACGACCCACTTCCGTGCCTCTGTTCCCATCTGAGCGCGCAGGTCTGGATCCTTTAATAATTCGATGAGCACCGCTGCCAACTCATTGGGACCATAGCAAGAGACGATCCGGCCGGTCTCGGGACTCCGCATGGTTTCTGCAGTGCCTCCTGAGTTGCCGGCCACAACCGGCTTGCCGCAGGCTTGGGCCTCGAGAAGCACCATCCCAAACCCCTCGATGTCTTTGTTTATCTCCCGATTAGGGAGAACAAACAGATCGCACTGCTGATAGCAATTCACCAGCAACTCATCGTCCGTTCCGCCCATGAATTGAACGTGTTGGCCCAGTCCCTCTTTCTCGACCAGTTGCCGCAGGGGTTCACGCTCTTCTCCATCCCCTACGAGGGCATACAGCACATCAGGAATGGCCGTCCTGATTGCGTGCAGCGCGAGGATCATCTGGTCTTGTCCCTTGCGCTTCTGGAGTCTGCCCACGGTCAGCACAACCGGTCGTTCCCCCCAGCGCAAATCTGCTCGAACAGCAGGGTTTCTGACGGCTGGAACAAACCGTTTCGTATCGACCCCCGGATAGAGTAGTCGGATGCGGTTGGTGGACAAACCCCACTTGTCTCTCAAAATGCGCTCCGTGTTTCGGCTATTGGCGATGATAAACTCCGAACCGCGTAGCACCCGCCGCGTAAGCCAACTGAGCTCCCGGCTGGTCGAAGTCGTGTTCAATTCCTCGCCGTGGGCGTAACAAGCATAAGGGATTCTCAGCCGCTGCTTAATCATCCAGGCCAGTAAGCCCTCCGGGAGACATCTGCCACAGTGAACTGATTCCACCCGCTCGATCCCTACCAATTGGCGCAGTCTGTTTAGTGACCGCCAATAGTTCCTGAAGCCTGTGAGATTGCCGACGCCCCATGTGGAAAAAGTCAGCGGTATCCGCACCACCCGCAAGTCATGTGTGCGATCGAACTCCGTTTGTCCCGCATTTTCGCCCGCTGCAATCACAAATCCTTCCCGTGGCAGCCGCCGGTAGATCTCCCAGAACCAGCGACTACTTCCGCCGGTCTTGGGAGGGAACATCTCACAGATGAGTAAAGTGGTCATCTAGACGTTGGGGAGCGATAGAGTCTGAATCCTCGATTAGCGGTGCAGCACTTCATCGTAGAGCTGTTTGTAGTCCTGTAGGAACCTTTCCATGCCGAAGTGCGCCTCCGCCAACTTGCGAGCGCATCGAGAGTAGTTACCCCAATCTTTCGACAAACAATCCAGTTGTTGGGCAATCTCCGCACCGGTTGGATTACATACCACTCCAGCCGTCCCCTCTCGAATAAGATTCGCCAAGCCGACCACCGCGGTCGCTAATACCGGCCGCCCGCACGCCATACTTTCGATCAGCGAATTTGGAGCCGGTTTCGAGCGGTGGATGTCGGTGAAAGGCGCCAGAGTTACATGGGCCTTGTTGTACTCGCTTGCCATATCACTGAAAGATTTCACAACGAGTTCGACGTTTTGCAGGCCTCGGTGGGTGATCCACTGTCGCACACGTTCCGCGCTATTGCCCCAGGGTCGCCAGAGCAAACGGAACCGCATTCGGGGCCGGAGCACCGCTGTATCAAGAATCTGGGGGATTCCCCGGGCATCTAACCAGCTTTCTTCTTCCGGGCTGGAGGCAAAGAGGACAGTAAAAGGGCCATCGGGAACCTTACCAGGAGAAAAACGCCGCAGGTCTACCGGCGGAAATATTAGGCGAATCCGATTCTCCTTAATACCAAAACCCCGGAGATCCTCTTTCGCCTCCGGGTATTCCACGACAAACCTATCGATGCGCTCCAACAACGACCCATGCACAGGCGGATTGATTGCAGCCATCGTCAAAATAGTCGGGCGCTTGCGAGTTCCCTGGAGATAGAACCAATCGCCTAGCGATCCAAAGACATGGTTGAGATCAAAGGCTGGCTCCAAAATCCGAGTAAGAGTTCGAAATAAAAGATGTAGCCGCGGGTTTAGGCAGTAACCCCTTCGTTGAGATAGCCGTGCCCAATGCCCATAGCTGAGGCCCCAAACCACGCTCCAAGGGAACTCACGTCGAAGCGTCGCCACTTCAGAGGCGACCGCCTCCATGTCCAACTCAAAAGCACTCGTCCAGTACGCTATGCGCGGCGGCATATGACGATCCACTCCAACCCGTCCATTCGTGGAAGCCGCTCCAGCGCTCTTATCACCAGTCGATTGGCCCAACTGGCCCGAGGCCCCAATACAAGTTGGCTCCGATATTGCCAGCGAAAATATTTTTGCACCGGCAAGAATTCTAACGGCTCCAATCTGGCGTCGATCAATTCCCTGCGAAGTTCGTCTGACCGATACAGCTTATCGTAGATTAGATACTCTTCAGGATGGGCCTCTCTCAACGGCTTAGAGACTCGTGCATTGACCGCGTCCATGACAAAATATCCGTTGGGATTGAGGACCTGTCTCGAGGCCGCGTACAGCCGTTCTCGATCCTTACGGTGAAAGTGACGCACGAAGCGGAAGCTATAGACCAAATCGAAACATTGCCCAAAGGGAAGCTGAAACCCGTTGCCCCGGATCCAGAGAGCACGCTCTCCACAAACCGGCCGACCCTCGGAGATCATGCCCTCGTTGTATTCCAGGCAGACCACCAATCCCGTTGGCGGGATGTGGCGTGTCAAGCGGGCAGGGCCGGGAGCGATCTCCAAAATCTTCTGTGGTCGAAGTCGTGTTATAAAGCGCTGGAGCGCCGCCACTTGCCGATCGTATAAAAGGCGATGCAGCTCACTGTCAAAGCGCGCATCCATATAGCGGGCCGCAACCATGTCACCTCGATACGCTTCTTGAAGTTCGGCCTCAGATGCAAGACTCATCTGACAACTCTTTTCGCGCGCTGCGGAAGCGGTGCGGAGTTCTCCAAAACTTGTGCTTTCGTTTCGTTCTCGGATAGGAGATTTTTCAGTCGGTTGCGCAAACCGGTGGCGGATTCGGCTAGCCAGCACAAATCCTTCTGCTTCAGTCAACCTCTTGGCGGTCTTTCGACAAACTGTCGGGCTTGACCCAATATGCTTCGTTTCAATCCGTACAAACAGTCACGGGCGAGGAGGGTAGGTCCCTCCGCCCGACAAAATCTCCGTTGGGAGGTGTCCCTGTTTCTCGATGGTCTTGTTCAGCATCGGGCGCATATCTAGGCGAATCGTCCCGATCGGCATGTTCTCATGGCCCACCAAACGATAAACTTGCAGAGCGCCGGCGTACTCAGTCCCTCTCCGCGTTAAAGGGTAGGAGCCTACTGGCACCCACTGCTGCGTAAAGGCGCTTAACGTTTCTTGAAGCATGCGGAAATCCGCTGTTTGATGTTCAATGGGGATCGACACATCAAGCACCACGACTCCCACGGGAATTCCCTTTAAGTAACCCATCATTTCTTCTGGCGTGTTGTAGAAGAGTTCATATGTTTCACCATTCCACCGACTTCTGCTCAGGGTCTTGCTCGCCCGGAGCACTATGTGGCCCGGCCTCCGCTCCCGCATGGCGACTTCTGAAATGAACATTCCCTCACCCTGGGGATCCGACGCCACCAAGAACACAGAGCGCTGGAGTTCCGTGGTCGAAATCAGCTGCTCCGCGACATCTCCAAATCCATGCCAGGCCTTTTTGGGTACAGCAAATGTTTCTTTGCCAATAACGAGCATCACGGCTAAAGTCATTCCTACTACCTTGCGGTCGTTGGCAAGGCGTCGCAGTGGCAGTCGACCAGCCGTCCAGGCAATCCCGGCTGTAAGAAACATCAACAGTACCGGCACAGCGATAATCAAGTGCCTCTCTTCCAGGCTACTGGGCACCACCACGTGGAACATCAATACACTTACAAGCAAAGCTCCGGCTGCAGCCCACCGACCTTCCACTCTCTTCTCCGACCAGGGTCTAACGACGGTTACGACAAATCCGATCAGGACGAGGAAGGAGGGGCCGATCCCGAAGATGTTTACCAAGTAGTATGAATAGTAGCGGATCGCTTCAATCGCAAACCCAAGGGTCGGAGTTTCCACCTGCCACGCATTACGTACCAGGTCCAGGGTGAGCCAGTACCAGGGACCGCAGAACACCAGCACAAGCATCGCTGGACACCAGAAAGGCAGACGAGTAAGCAGATGAAAGCGGCGGCTAAAAAGAATAGCTGTGGGTGGGAGCACAGCCAGCATAAGTCCATTTCCTTTGGTCAAGATAGCTAACATACTCCAGATGCTAAAGCCTATGGCATCACGCCATTTCCCCTTATCCAGGAACCTCCCAAACCGCAGAGCTGCCAAGAAGCTGAGTAAGGCCAATAGAATCTCTAACATCACCATTGCGCTGTATCTCTGGATCAGCGGCTGCGCGAGGAAAAGAAGCCCTATCACAGTAGCTGCTTTGGAACATACCTCACGCCGAATTGTCACATAAACACTGGTCGCGAGGCCGCTCGTCAGGAGCGCCATCAGGAGAAGCAGCGAGGGGCGCGAGGCGGAGAACAGCAAAGTCCAGATGGCCTGGACGATGTAAAAAAAAGGTGGCCAGTGCCCAAGCGCAACCTTTGGGTAATGTAAATAGTATTCCTCCGCAAATCTCATGGGTGAAGATGGCCAAGGCACGACCATGTAGTCCCTCAGCATTAGGGTGGTCACATAATGAGCGGCTTCGTCGGGATGTCCACCGAACTCGCTGCTGAATGCTCCTCCCGCCCATTGCAAGGCCACTTCCACCAGCAAGAAAAACGTGAACGCAGGGAGCCAGACATTCTCTCGACCGAGGGATAGAGTCCGAATACCCGCGAAACACCCTGCCCACCTCTGTTTGCGTGGGTGGTTTTCTGCTGTCAAGATCGCATCTGATTCTTGACTCTCAATCAATTGCATACAGCAGAGACTCTAACGCGCTGAGGCGTTCTCGACACTTGTGCTTTCGTTTGCGGGTATGTCTTTTAGTTGATCGGCAGAAACCAGCGGCGGATTCGGCGAGCCAGCACAACTCCCTTCTGCTTCGGTGGCCCATCCGGCAGTCTTTCGACAAACTGCTGGGCTCGACCCGAGATGCTTCGATTCAACCCGTACAAGAAGTCACGGGCGAAGAGCCATAGGTCCCTTCGCCCGACGAAATCTCTGGCCGTGTAGGTATCGTCGGTTTGATAGGCCCCGTGGTAGCCGATGTTTTGTACATAGCTCGGCTTAAGACAGATAACCGGAATCTCCAAAGCTGACATGCGATTGCAGTATTCCGAATCGTAGGCAATCCCGACATCACGGAACGGTCCCACGGCTTGATAAACGTCTCGCGGCAATAGCCAGTTGAGCGCCGCCTGACGATTCTTCAGCAGCACTTCGCTCGTGGGCAGCCGGACACAGCGGAAGCTTGGCCGGTATGGTATGTTGAGGGCTGTAAAGACCCCGTTCAGGCCCGTTGCCTTGGCCTCGTCATAAACCTGGACCAAGCGCTGCAACCAACCGGGATGGTAAATGATGTCGTCATCGCACAGCACGTAGTACGGCGCCCCCGGAAAGCGCTGCAGCACGCGGGGAACATTGTATTCCTGGCCTTTATTGGGCCCCATTCGGTAGGGATTTACCCAAACTTCGGCATAGCGAAAGCTTTTTGCGCAATCTGTCAAGAACCTTTCCACCCGCCAGTCCGTGCTGCAGTCGTTGATTAAGATGAGTCGGGCTGCATCTGGAAGACCGCTGTCTAGAAGACTCAGAAGGCTTCGGCGGATGTAACGAAAATCATGAGCCCGGTTACCGGCCCAGACCTTGACCAGGACGGGAAAAATCATACTCTGAGACCTCCTGATCGTTTTGTTCCATAGCTCACAAACCGGCGGACCAAGAAGTGCGGAAAGAGTTTCGCGATCCCCACGGCGGCTGCTACGGACGGGCCGGTTTCCCAGATGCTTCTTCCATACCAAGCAAGCGACGAAATATATTTACTCGCTTCGCGGTCGTGATAGGCGCGATCGAGTCGATTCTGACGCAGCAATCCGCTGACGGCTGCTCGCTCTTCCGGGCATGCTGAGACTTTCAGTTGTCGAAGCCAGATTCTTCCGTAATCTTCGGCGAAACGACAGGCCGGAGTGCTTCGGACCAAGCTGGCACGATGACGACGATATTCCCACAAAGGCTCGTCGACCCAGCCAATCAAATATTTTCGACTAAGGCGAAGCAAGAAGTCGTGGTCGGCAACGGCTCGTATGCACTCATCGAGTCCGCCGAGGCTCGCCCAGGCTTCTTTGCTAATCAACATGTTGCTCAGGCTGACGGCGTAGCAGCGTTCTAACGCTGCGCGGTAAGCAGCCCGCGACTCAAAATAATAGAACGGACCCCCTAAATGCCGTTTGGGCATCGACTCGAACTGCGAATAGGTATCATCTTGGACGGAATCTCGTATTTCGGGTGAATTATCACCAACCACGCGGTATCGGCTGATCACCAGTCCTAGCGCAGGCTCATAGCTCACGCATTTGCTCAGCATCTCGAGCTTCTGGGGCAACATGCGGTCGTCCTGCTCACAAAGTGAGACGTAAGAACTGGCCGAATGAGATATGCCCACATTCACTGGAGTCGCAGGACCACCGCTAGTCACTTGCAGCCGCACAAGCAGCAGTCGAACTGGCGACTTCTCTACCATGGCTTGGACCAGATCCGGCGTGCCGTCGCTCGAGGCGTCATCGACCACGATGACCTCTCGCGGCAGCCGCGTCTGGGCGAACACGGACGCCAGCGTCTCCCCAATGAATGAGCCCGCATTGAACGTGGGAATAACCACGGAGATCGCATGCATATCAGTTACCCGCCGCTGCCGAGGCCTTCTGGTACACGCAAAGGGTCTGCTCTGCACACTTCTCCCAAGAGTATTTGGCCGCCTGCTCAAATCCCCGGGCAACATACTCCGCCCGTACCGAGTCCGTTAGAGAAATCTCAAGAACGCGCGTCAGGTCGGCGGGATTATCGGGGTCGAAATAGACTGCGGCGTTCCCCGCCACCTCGCGAAAAACCGCGGTATCGGAAGCCAGTACCGGGGTCCCACAGGCCATCGCCTCCAGGAGTGGAATACCGAACCCTTCGTGAAAAGATGGGTAAACGAATGCTGCGGCGAAGCTGTACAACACGCGGAGCCGCTCGTCCGATGGATGGGTGACGAGGCACACTCGGGACTCGAGTCCGAGACGATGGATCCGCTCCCTTTCGGGATCCCGCCAAGGCTTGCCAGCAACAACCAGATGGAGCTTGTTTTTCAGGGAAGACTGCGCAAACCCTTCGAGCAGCCCGCCGAAATTCTTGTATCCCCCCCTTCCGCCAACGTAGAGAAGATACGGCTGAGACGATCCAATCTGCATACGCAACGCTTCAAGAGGTTCGTTTTCCGGCTCCGGCCGGAAAACCTCTCTGTTCACCGCCGGGTACACGATATCAATCATCGTGGAAGGGATCCCATAGAAACGCATGACGTCATTCTTGGTCTTTTGCGAGATCGCAATAATGCGAGTCGCGTGCTGAAGATATGCGCGGTATTGACTGCGAAGCCACATCCCCCAGTCGCCCTGATACATCTCAGGGAACAACTCATGGTTCATATCGTAGGCGAGCGCAACCTGCGGCACCGAGTCGTTGCTTATGGTAAAATAGGTCGATTGAAAGACACTGGGCCAAGTGACTCGGGAATGTGTCTTCTTCAGACGGAGCTTTGTCACAAGTTCGTTGGTTCGCTGCAATACAGGCCTCGCAATCTGGTCCAGTTTCCAGCTCCAGCCCGTCTCCGCCGGTAAGGGCTCGTGAAAAATCTGACCGGTCATTTTCGGCAACTTACCCCGGCACCGGTAGGGCAACAGCAGCGTAATGAAAACATCGCGCCGCCGGGCTAGTCGGGAAATGACTTCGTTAAAGTAGGTATTGATACCGCCGTGCTTTTGAAAGCCGTATACCATCCCATCGACAACCAGGTGAAGACCGTTTACGTTAGCATGGCTGGAATCCATTGCACTGACGCGAAGGACGGCTCAAGAATAACTTTTCCGCTTGGCGCTGCTAAAGAGTGAATCTTTGGAATTGCTTCCGAATGCGCTGTTGTTCAGTGCTGATGCCGCTACGCAATATCTCCTTCTGGCCAGCGTTAACCCCGAACAAGCCTTCGAGACCCGGGTGACGGCGCTAAAAAACCGGACAAAAGCATTCGGCTATGCTTCAAAGGTCCTATCGTCGATGGGGACGCGGGACTGTGGTACCCAGACTTTTTTGCGCGCAGCCAGCCCGTTGGTTTCGCCGATCAAATCTGAGTCCACCATTTGGTGGACAAGGTCGCTGAAAGAAAGATCGTACTTCCACCTCAACTTCCGGCGAGCTAGGTTGGCATCGCCCAGAAGAACGTCTACCTCTGCGGGACGAAAAAGTCTTTCGTCGAGAACTACGTATTTTCTATAGTCCAGACCCAAACGCGAAAACGCCAAATCAGCGAATTCCCTGACGGAGTGAGCCTCGCCGGTGGCTATGACGTAATCTCCGGGGACAGGTTGCTGAAGCATCAGCCACATTGCCTTGACGTACTCCTGAGCGTGGCCCCAATCACGTTTGGCGTCGAGGTTACCCAGCGGAAGCTTATCCGCCAGGCCGAGCTTAATTCGAGCCGCAGACCTGGTAATCTTACGGGTCACAAATTCGTAGCCGCGGCGCGGTGACTCGTGGTTATACAGGATGCCGCTGGTGGCATGGAGATTGTAGGCTTCCCGATAGTTTCGCGTCAGCTCGAAGGCCGCCACCTTCGAGATCCCGTATGCGGAACGAGGGTGAAATTTTGTTTTTTCACTCTGCGGGACTTCTTCGGCGCGTCCAAACATCTCGCTGGAAGCAGCAAAGTAAAATCGGCATTGTGGAACCAGATCATGAAGCGCTGCCAGCATGTAGTGTGTACCGTTGATATTGGTATTCAGGGTCGAAAATTCATCTTCGAAGGAGTAGCTCACGAAACTCTGAGCCGCGAGGTGATAACACTCGTCGGGTCTCACCGTGCGGACGACACGATGAACGCTTGCGAAACTTTCGAGGGAAGCAGAATGCAGCTCGATGTCTTGCAGGATGTGCCGGATTCTCCAAAAATGATGGTCCGGATCTTCGAGTGCCACCCGGCGTACGATTCCGTGAACAGCATACCCTTTGCCCAACAAAAACTCCGCAAGGTATGATCCATCCTGTCCGGTAATACCAGTAATCAATGCCTGTTTCATGACCGCTAAATTTTACTCGACCGTCCGCTGCTACGGGGCTGTTTGGCGGAGTGGTTCTGTAGCACGTGCTCGTACCATTCCAAATAATTGTCCGCTTGGCGTTGCAAGTCGAACCGCTGCTGCGCATCGCTTACCGCGTTTGCGCTCAGGCACCGATACAACTCAGCGTCGTTCAATAGGCGCGCGCAGCTGCTCGCCATTCCGTGGGAGTCGCGCGGAGGCACCAGGATGCCTGTCGCCTCAGCCGTCCCATGATAGTTAACGGCGGCCAGAGGACCGCCGGTCTCTTGCAGACCCTTCACTTGTTCAGGAATACCACCGACCGCCGTCGCTACCACGGGCGTACCGCAGGCGAGGGCTTCCAGGACCGCGTTTGGGAAGGAGTCCGCGTGAGCAGCGTGTATCTAGATATAAGCGGCCTGGTAGTAACGCGCTACAGCTGGG